>QKHE01000030.1 GCA_003250155.1 Chloroflexota bacterium
ACGGTCGCGCCTGCGGCATCAGGAGCGCCCGGCTCGGCATCATCGTCCGGCGTCGCCGGCTCGGCGGCATCACGGGGCCCGTCGATCGCGTCGTCCGAGGCCATCAGCCGTCGGAGCTGGCCGGACCGGTCGAGGCCGACGAGGACCTCGCCGAGAAGCCGCTCGTAGCGCGCCGGCTCGCCACGGGCCCGCAGGACCTCGACCGCCGTCTCGAGGACCGTGCTCGACGCCTCCGCCGGCGAGAACGGACGAGCATCGATCCGCTCCGGCGGTGCGAAGAGACCCGGACCCGGTACGAGCTCGGGGTCGCCGCGGCCGCCAACGGTCGGTTCCAGCGTGACGTTCGCCCGGGTCCGCGCCGGCGGTGGGAGGATCCCGCCCGGTGGGACCAGCTCGACGAGGCCGCCGACCTCGTCGTCGGTATCCGCCAGTCGGGCCTCGATGACCCGGTAGCCGGCACCGACGCCGGCGAGCACGCCGGTCACGAGCGCCTCCGGTCCGCCCTGCTCGAGGAGCACGATCACGCGGCCGTCGCGGGCGAGGTGGGGCGCCGCCGCCTCCAGGGACCGGCGCAGCGTCGCCGCCTGCCACGACCACGGCGTCCGGATCGCCGGCCCGAGGAGCGACTCGAGCGGCAGCAGCGAGGCCGCCTCGCGTCCGAGGGCCCAGCACGTACCGTGATACGCGGCGGCCAGGCGCTCCTGGCTGAAGCGCGGTGGAGGCTGCCCGATGAGCAGCCGGATCCGGGGCCGGGCGGGGCCACGGCTGCCCGGCTCGCGGCTCGGGTCGCGGGCCTCGGCAGCGAGCGTCGACAGCGCGTCCGGCGTCATGACCCGGACGACGACGGTGGCGGCGCCCTCCACGAGGCTCCTGAGGTCCGTGCCATGCCGCGCCTCGATCCGGCCGCCGGCCTCGCTCTCGAGGCGCTGGACCAGCGCCCGGACGGACTGGAAGCCGTCCTCGAAGGCGAGCCACGGGTTGCGCTCGTGCCATGCCTCGGGGATCGGCGTCCGCACGATCCCGCCGGCGAGGCGCAGGACCGGGATCCGCGCCGTGCCGTCGCCGAGCCGGCTCGCCGGCAGCACGGCGTGCAGGAAGGCGAGCCGCAGCGCGGACTCGACCGGCTCCGCGCGGAGGTCGCCCTCGATGCGCTCGAGGATGGCCGACAGCGCGACGAGCTGACGGTCCGTGTGGAGATCGAGCAGCGCCTCGACGAGCGCGCCGCCGCCCTCTGGGATCGGGAACCGTGCGCGCAGGCGCTCGCGGGAGGCGGCCGCGCCGACGTCCTTGCCGGCTCGCTCCCGATCCGATTCGTCCGGCTCGGCGGACCGGCGCTCGGCACCGCCCTGCTGGTTCCGGCAGGCGGTGCAGCGGTAGTGCTTGAGCGTCGGCCGATCGGCGGCCCAGGTCATCTCGTCGAGCGTGGTCGGCCGGCCGCAGGTCGCGCAGCGGCTGGCGAACAGGTCGGCGATCGCGAGCCGGAGGCTCGTCTCGCCGCGGGGCGAGGCCGAGAGCGCCCCGAACGCGGCGTCGAGGTGCCGGAGGTCGGGTGGGCGGAGGACGAGCTCGGCGAGCAGGCGGGTCAGCGGGCTCGATTCGAGGCTGAAGCCGCGGCGCTGTCGGTCGATCGCCGCCCGCGCGATCCACGCGCCGCGGCCGTGGAGGTCGGCGACGATGTCGCCGGGATTCGAGTGCGCCTCGATACGGGCCGCCAGCAGCTCGGGCGGTGGGGGCGGCGCGAGCCGCTCGAAGACCGGCAGGGTGAAGCCCGGTGCCGCGCGGGACAGGAGCAGCCGGCCCGCCATGCCGGCGATTGTCGCAGACGGCTCGCGCCGTCAGCGGCGCTCGGCCGGCGCGACGCGGAGGCTAGGAGTCGTCGTCGTCGCCCTCGTCTTCCCCCTCGCCTTCCTCCTCGAACGCCTCGTCGGTCGTGTCGTCCGGCGGGAGGACGCTTTCGAGGTCGGTGATCTCCTCGTCCTCGACGTCGTCCTCGAGCTCCTCCTCGAGCTCCTCGTCCTCGCGCAGCAGGGTGCCCTTGGTGTACGGACGGAGGTCGCTCGACTTGGCCGCCGTGGGAAAGCTGACCTTGCCGTAGTTGCGCGGATCCTGGAAGACCTCTCGGATGATGATCCGGACGTCGACCGCGCCGAGCGAGGTCACCCCGGCCGAGTACTTGTTGCCGTCGGCGATCAGCTTCAGGAGTCGAGCGGCCACGCGCGGCTCGACGGCCCCGATCCGGACGTCGTTGCTGATCGCCACGAGGCGATTGGCCTCCGGCACAAGGTCGACCGCGTCGCCGGGGTTGACCTGGGCGAGGGTCTTCGGGTCGGCGAGGTCGATCAGGAACGCGAAGCCGGTCTTGCCGGTCTCCTCGACGAAGATCCGCACGGGGGCTTTGCTGCCCTCGACCGCCGGGACGGTCTTCTCGCCGGCCGCGACGAGCAGGGTCCGAAGCCGGTCGATGTTCCGTTCGGCGATGCGGTTGGTCGGATCGAGCGCCAGCGCTGCCTGGTAGTGCTCGCGCGCCGTGCCCAGCTCGCCGAGCTCCCAGAGCGCTTTGGCGAGGCGGTTCTCGGCCTCGGCCTCGGCGCCGAGCTCCAGCAGCTTGCGGTTCGTCTCGGCGGCGTCGGCCCACTGGCCGGCCGCGGCCTGGGCGATGGCCTGCTCGGCCAGCTGCCGCTTGATGCGGGTCGTTGCGGCAGGGCTGGTGCCGGCTTCGATGTCAGGGAAGGTCACGGAGTCGAGTCCTTTCGGCGGTCGTGCGGCGCCTCGGTGCTGCCCCGGCGGGGCGATCGTTCTGCAGGTGGGCCGCTGAGTTCTAGCACCCAGCCGCGCCGACCGTCAAACGCCGGGCGCCTGGCGACCGTCACGTCCGTAGGCCGAAGGACCAGGCTACAACGGCGACGGCGACGACGACGAGCACGGCGGTCTCCCACAGTCGCCGGTTGTCGCGCCTTCGCGCCGGCTGGCCGCCGTGGATCGCGTCCCACAGGAAGAACACCAGCACGAGCATCGCCGGCCCGATCAGCCGTGGCAGCTCGATCGAGTGGAGCGCCAGGCCGCCGATCGCCATCACCATGCCGGCCCCGATCGCGAAGGCGCTGACGTCACGGAGGCTGCTCGACCGGAGCGCGCCGGCTCGATAGCCGAGGAGGGTGCCGACCACCGCGTCGAGCCCGGCGAGGGAGACGAGGACGACCGGGTCGGTGTCGGTCGCCGCTTCGCCACCGATGCCCTCCGCCACGCCCGGCAGCAGATCGGCGATGCCGGCGAACGCGAGAAAGCCGGCGACCAGCAGCAGGATCGCCACGGCCGTCCGATCGGCGCTCGACGGCGGCCCGCTGCTCCGCACCAGGCGTGCTTCCGTCCCGATCGTCATCACCAGGATCAGGCCGACGACGACGATGGCCGCCGCGAGCTCGATCCCGACCGGCACCATGCGGATGACGAGCGTGCCGCCCGCCGCGGCCACGCCCGGCAACACGACCGATTCGATCGGAACGCCAGCGGCCTCGGCCGCGGGGCTGCCGTCGGCGAACACCTGGAGCGCGCCGATCGCGGTCGCCGCGAGCAGGAACACGGCCACGGGCCACGCGAAGGGATCCGGCGCGAACCGCGACAGCATGATGACGACGGCGACCCCGATGGCCAGGTCGCGTGCGGCAGGCGGGGTCTTCACCGCGCCGGATGGTACGCGAGCGATCAGTTCCGCGGTCGATTCAGCCAGGCCGTGAGCTCGGCCCGGGAGCGCGTGTTTACGACGCTGGCCGGCTCGACCCACGCGCGCCGCGCCTGACTGACCCCCCAGCCGAGGTGGCTGAACTCGCCGGTCCGGTGGGCATCGGAGTCGATCGCGACGACGCAGCCGGCGGCGATGGCGCGCCGGGCTCGCTCGACCGACAGGTCGAGCCGATGTGGCGAGCCGTTGACCTCGAGGGCCACACCGGCGAGGGCCGCTTCGGCATACACGGCTTCCCAGTCCAGGTCGAGATCGTCGCGGCCGCCGATCATCCGGCCCGATGGGTGGGCGATGACGTCGACGTGCGGGTTGCGGATCGCGTTCAGCACCCGCCGCGTGAGCTCCGCGCGCGGCTGGCGGCGCGAGACGTGGAGCGAGGCGACGACGAGGTCGAACGTCGCGAGCAGCTCGTCGGGATAGTCCAGCGTGCCGTCGGCCCGGATCTCCAGCTCGCAGCCATGGAGGAGGCGGAAGCCCTCCGGCGAGGTCTCCGGCGGCGCCGTGCCGGCGGCCTCCTCCTCGGCGAACCGACGGTTGAGCTTCCCGATCTCGGCCCGTTCCAGCAGCGCCTGCTCCTGGGTCAGGCCGCGTGCGATCGCGAGCGACTGCGTGTGGTCGGTCATGACCTGGTAGGCATGGCCGCGGCGGCGGGCGGCCTCGGCCATCGTCTCGATCGAATGGCTGCCGTCCGACCAGTCGGAGTGCGAGTGGAGATCGCCGCGCAGATCCGTCTCGCTGACGAGGGTCGGGAGATTGCCCGCGAGCGCGGCCTCGATCTCGCCCGCGTCTTCGCGCAGCTCCGGCTCGATGTACGGCAGGCCGAGGAACGCGTACGCCTCGGCCTCGGTCGCGAACGTCCGGAGCTCGGCGCGGTCGCCGGTCACGATCTCGCCGTCCTCGTCGAGCCGGGCGAAGCCGTGCTCCGACAGGCTCCAGCCGAGATCCCGGGCGATCGCCCGCAGCCGGACGTTGTGCTCCTTCGAACCGGTGAAGTGGATGAGATACGTGCCGGCCCCGCCGGGCGGCATGAGCATCAGGTCGACCTGCGGCCCCCGGCCGCCCAGCCGGACGGCCGCCTTGTGAGCGCCCTGGCCGAGGACGGTCTCGACCGACGGCAGACCGACGAACGTCCCGACCACGCGCCCTGGATCTGCGGTCTCGGCCAGGAGGTCGAGATCGCCGATCGTCTCCCGCCGTCGGCGGAACGAGCCGGCTGGCACGATCCGGCCCACGCCGAGGGCCGCCTCGAGCGGCGCGATGAGCTCGTCCACGAGCGCCCGGGCCTGGTTGAGCAGCAACCGCCGCTCGCGCCGTTCGAGGCGTTCGATGCCCTCGAGGACCAGCCCCTCCGTTCGCTGCGACAGGCCACGGAGGTTCCGCAGGCGGCCGCCCTCCGCGGCCGCCTTCAGCTCGTCGAGCGTCCGGACCCCGAGCTCCGCGTAGATGAGGCGGACCGTCTTCGGGCCGAGGCCGGGCAGCCGGAGCATCTCGAGGAGCGACGTCGGGAACTCGGCCAGGAGCTTGTCGTGGTAGCCCAGCCGGCCGGTCGTCGCCAGCTCGGCGAGCTTGTCGGAGATCGCCCTGCCCACGCCGGGGATGTCGGGTGGCCGGCCCTCCCGGTAGGCTCGCGCGACCTCGACCGGAAAGCGCCCGATCGCGTCGGCCGCGCGGTGGTAGGCAACCGTCTTGAAGACGAGCTCACCCTTGACCTCGAGCAGGTCGCCGATGTCATGGAAGACCTGCGCCAGCTGGCCGTTCGTCGGAAGTGGCGGCTCGGTGGCCTCCGGCGCGGTGACCGTCGACGCCGCCTCGAGCGTCGCGTCGTCCGCCACGACCTCCGGCGGCAGCTGGTCGTCGTCCACGGCCCGATGGTATCGGCGGGCGCCCCGGCCTCGACCCGCGCGGGGCCGGGACCCCGCCAGTCAGGCGGGGACGGCCGCCCCGGCCGCGACGACCCGGTTGCGGCCGCCGCGCTTGGCGCGCATGAGGGCCCGATCGGCGCGCTCGACGAGGGCGCTGATCGGCTCGCTCGGGTCGTCGGCCTGGGCGACCCCGACCGAGACCGACACGCCCGGCACGCGCAGGGACCGCAGATCGAGCCGCTCGACCTCCGCCCGGATGCGCTCGCCGACCTCGACCGCCACCGTCGGCCCCGGGTTCCGAAGCAGCACCGCGAACTCTTCGCCGCCGATCCGGGCCGGCACGTCCTGGTCGCGGACGGAGCGGGCGACGGCGGTCGCGACGGCCTTCAGGACCTCGTCGCCGACGGGATGACCGTACGTGTCGTTGAGGAGCTTGAAACGATCGATGTCGATCATCAGCACCGCCACTGCGTCGCCGGCCCGGCGACGCTGGCTCATGAGGCCGCACGACTCGTCGAAGTAGCGGCGGTTCGGGAGCCCGGTCAACGGATCCGTCCAGGCGCGCGTGGCGGCCTCGCGGTAGGTATCGACGCGGGCAAGGGCGGCCGACGTCTCGACGGCGGCCGCGAGCAACAGGCGCCGTGGGCCGTCCGCCCAGGGCTCGTGAGCCCGTCGCGACAGGACGATCGCCCCGCTCATGCCGCTCTCCGAGCGCAGCGGCACCGTCAGCGTGTTCGACAGACCGAACACGAGCCGGACGCGATCGGCGATCCGTCGCGCGACCTGCGCCTCATCGCCCCGGGCGAGCACGATGGACGCCGGCCCCAGCCGCTCCCGGCGGCGACGCTCGGGCACCGGCAGGCCGAGATCGCGCAGCAGGGACACCCCCTCGGCGAGGGCCCGTCGGATCAGCGCGGCGACGCGGTCACGGGTCTCGTCACCGGCCCGGAAGCCCGCCGCAGCGGTTCGCCGCCCCGGCGCGGCGGCGGTGGCTGCTGGCGTGCCCGGACCGACCGGCACGGGGAAGGCGACGCCATCCGGCTGCCGCCGCACGATCGGTCGGGCGTGGTTGGCCGCCAGCGCGCGCTCGGGCGCGAGCTGCCCGACCGGCAGAGGCTGGGCCGCGGGCGCCTCGCGCTCCGGGGGCGCCTCGAGGTCGGCGAGCGGCAGCGGCGTGGTGCTCGCTGGTACGCCGGCGCGGCGGGTCACGAGGGTCGCCTCGAGGGCGGTCCCGTCGCGGCGCCGCCGCACGAGGACGGCATGATCGACCGCCGTCGTGGCGACGAGATCGTCCATGATCGCGCCCACGATCGCCTCGGCGGAGACCGAGCGCGACAGGCCGCGCAGGATGCGGGCGAAGCCCTCGGCCTCGCCGCGACCGCCGGCTTCGAGCCGAACGACGGCGTTCCGGTGGGCCATCGCCGCGAGGGCCGCGACGGCGACGATGACGAGCACGATCCAGTCGCCGAGGGAGCCGGACTGGACGACCCGGATCGCGCTTGCCAGGCCGAGCGCCAGGAAGGCCAGCGCGAGGAGCCACCACGTCCGGCGGATGGAGGGGTCCCCCGCTCCTGCTCGATGCCTTGGTGCCTGGCCGCCGGACGTCACGCCGTCACAGGATGGCGCGAGGCGCCCGCCGCGTCCAGCGCGTGTCGCGGGGGCGCACCGCAATGTGGCGCTCCGGCCTAGGAACCCTCGCCCTTCGATCGCAGCCACGGCAGCCCGACGCGATCGATCGCCTCCAGCACCGACGCCGCCACGCCCGCGATTGGCTCGGCCACGGGCCACCAGCGGTCGCTGCCGAAGGCCAGCGAACCCAGGCGCCGGACGGGCATCTCGCGCCCGTACCTGACGTTCGGATTCGGCTTGGCCGGGTAGCTCCGCTCGGCCGCGAGCCGCGCCCAGGCTGACTTCTCGGCGACCGCGAGGTTGACCGTGAAGCTGGCCTCGTTGGCCGAGTTCCACTTCGATGCCTGGAAGCCGACCTGGAGCCAGTGCGTTTCGTCCGGCAGGACGTACGACGTGCCGCTGCCCGTGAAGCCACGCTGTCGCAGGGCCGGGGCGATCTCGTCGCGCAGCATCGCCCGGTAGCGATCCTGCGCCGTCATCGCTACATCATCACCAGGCCACCGTCCACGCCGAGGACCTGGCCGGTGACGTAGGCGGCTTCGTCGCTGACGAGGAACGCGACGGCGTTGGCGATCTCCTCGGGCGTCCCGAAGCGGCCAAGCGGGGTCTGCTCGATGATCCGATCCTGCCACTCCTGGGCGAGATCCTTCGTCAGCTCGGTCAGCACGAAGCCCGGCGCCACGGCGTTGCAGGTGATGCCGCGCGAGGCCAGCTCCCGGGCGGTCGCCTTCGTCAGCCCGATCAGCCCGGCCTTGGCCGACGAGTAGTTGGCCTGGCCGATCTGGCCGATCTGGCCGGAGACCGAGGTGATGTTGACGATCCGGCCGGCCTTGGCCTTCAGCATCGGACGGGTCACCGCCTTGATGCAGTAGAACGCTCCGAAGAGGTTCGTCTCGAGGACCGTCCGCCAGTCGTCGAGCGACATCCGCATGATCAGGTCGTCACGGGTTACGCCGGCGTTGTTGACGAGGATGTCGACCTTGCCGAAGGCGTCGAGGGCGGACTTGATGAGCGTGTCGGCCGCGTCCTGCTGGCTCACGTCGGCCTGGACGGCGAGCGCCGTCCGGCCGAGTGCCTCGATCGCGGCCGTCGTGTCCTTCGCCGCGGCCTCGTTGCCGCGGTAGCTGAAGGCCACGTCGGCGCCCTGCTCGGCCAGCCGCAGCGCGATCGCCCGACCGATGCCGCGCGACCCGCCGGTCACCACCGCGCTCTTGCCCGCCAGGTCGATCATTCGTCCATGCCCTCCCCTCTGACCGCGATTCGGTGACCCGCGAGGCGTCCGCGGCGGCCCGCCTGCGGGCGACGATCGCCCGGGACCGTGCCGCCATCGCGGACGGCGAACGGCCGGTCTACCACGCCACCTGGTCGACGAGCGTCGACGGGTCGGCCGACATCAGGGTCGTGGAGCTTCCCACCATCCATCTCTTCGTACCCGACGCCGCCGGCGTGGCTGCTGGTGCGAGGCTGCTGATCGCCCGCGCGCTCGGTGTCGACGCCGACGCCTTTGACGTCACGGTCATCGAGCCGGGGCGTGGCTCGCCGGCTCCGGCTCCCCGGGGACGACGTCGTCGAGCGGCACGTCCAGCGAGCCCGGCCGAGCCATGAGCTCGGCGAGCGCCGGCGGGATCGGGTCGACCGAATCCCAGTCGACCGGCAGGCGAACCCGGACGTCGCGCCGGTCGACGAGGGCGTCGACGTCGCGCCCGCGTGCCGGATCGGCCGTCCAGTTGACCGTCACCGCGCCGCTCGTGAAGCCGGCGCCGAAGGCGACGAGCGTCACGTTGTCGCCGACCTGCACGCGGCCCTCGTTGACCGCCTCGGCGAGGGCGATCGGGACCGAGGCCGCCGAGGTGTTGCCGTAGCGGTCGACGTTCGTGTACATCCGGTCCATCGGCAGTTGCAGGCCCTTCGCGACCGCCTCGATGATCCGGACGTTCGCCTGGTGCGGGATGAACAGCGCGACTTCCGAGGGATCGAGGCCCGACTTGCGGACGGATTCGAGGGCCGTCGTGGCCATCGTCTTGGTCGCGAAGCGGTACGTCTCGCGGCCCTCCATGCGGATGTAGTGCTCGCCCCGGGCGATCGTCTCCGACGACGGCGGGCTCTTCGCGCCGCCGGCCGGCAGCCAGATCATGTACGCGCCCTGGGGCTCGGTCGTGAGCTCCACGGCGAGGCTCCCGCCCGGCTCGTCGGACGCCGACAGCACGACCGCCCCGGCGCCGTCACCGAACAGGATGCAGGTGCCTCGATCGGTGTAGTCCAGGAAGCGGCTGAGCAGCTCGGCGCCGATCACGAGGACGTGCTTCGCCAGGCCGGCGGCGATCCACGCCTGCGCCGAGGCGTAGGCGTAGACGAAGCCCGAGCACGCAGCAGCGACGTCCATCGCGGCCGCGCGGGTGTTGCCGATCGCCTCCTTGACCAGCGCCGCGGTCGAGGGCATCCAGTAGTCCGGCGTCAACGTCGCGAGCAGGATCAGGTCGATCTCGTCCGGATCGATGCCGGCGGTCCGGATCGCCCGCAGCGCCGCCACCGCGGCCATCGAGGCCGTCGTCTCGTCGGCCGCCGCGACGCGGCGCTCGCGGATCCCGGTGCGCGACACGATCCACTCGTCGGACGTATCGACCATCCGCTCGAGGTCGGCGTTCGACAGGACCTGGCTCGGCACGTAGCGGCCCCAGCCGGTGACGTGCACTCGACGCTCGGTCATCGCGATTCGCTCACAGCGGCTCCACCTCGATCAGCGGCTGCTTGGCCCGGACGAGCTTGCCGTTCTCGGCATGGATCTTCACGACCCGGCCGGCGAGGTCGCTCTTGATCTCGTTGAACAGCTTCATTGCCTCGATGAGCCCGACGACCTGGCCGACGGCGACCTCCCCGCCCACGGTCAGGAACGGCGCCGAGCCCGGGGCCGGCGAGGCATACCAGATGCCGGTAAGCGGCGCCTTGACCGACGGGCGCTCCAGCGAGGCTGGCGCGTCGGCCGCCGACGAGGCGCCCGCCGTCGCTGCGGCACCCGCTGACGTGGCGTCGCTGTCGGCAACCGATGCCGGCGCCGGCGGAGCGACGGCCGACGGCTTCCGAAGCACCAGGCCGGTCCCGCCGACCTGGACCTCCAGCTCGGACAGCTCGGTCCTGTCGAGCAGCGTGGCGAGGCGGTCGATCAGGCCCAGCAAGGACGCATCATCCGGATCCGCCGGCGGCTCGACCTCGTCGTGCGGCTCGGTCGCCAGCGGCGCCTCGTCCGGCATGGTCGGCTCGACCGGCATCGCAGCCTCGCCCGGCATCGTCGGCTGGACCTGATCGGTCATCCGTCGATCCGCCGGAAGACGAGCGCGGCGTTCTGGCCGCCGAAGCCGAACGAGTTGTTGAGGGCGGTCCGAATCGGCCGGCGGGTCGCGACGTTGGCGGTGAGATCCAGCCCATCGGCGTGCTCGTCCGGGTGCTCGAGGTTGATCGTCGGCGGCACGTCGCCGGTGCGCATCGCCTGGATCGTGGCGATGCTCTCGATCGCCCCCGCCGCGCCGAGCGTGTGGCCCAGCATTGACTTGTTGGCCGTGATCGAGATGCCCGGCGCCGCCTCGCCGAAGATCGTCTGGATCGCCTGCAGCTCGGTGCCGTCGCCCTCCGGGGTCGAGGTGGCATGGGCGTTGACGTGCTCGACCTCCGCCGGCCCCACGGCGCCCTTCTCGAGCGCCCGCCGGCCGGCTCGGACGGCACCGGCGCCACCCGGCGCCGGCAGCGTGATGTGCGACGCGTCGGCGGTCGCGCCGTAGCCGACGAGCTCGACGAGGGGCGTGGCGCCTCGTCGCTCGGCGTGCGACAGCTCCTCGAGGATGAGCATCCCGGCGCCCTCGCCCATCACGAACCCGTCGCGATCGCGGTCGAACGGGCGCGATGCCGCCGCGGGATCGTCGTTGCGCGTCGACAGCGCCTTCATCGACGAGAAGCCGCCGACGATCGCTTCGTGGATCGCCGCCTCCGTGCCGCCGGCGAGCATGATGTCGGCGTCGTCGCGGCGGATCGTCTCCCACGCCTCGCCGATCGCATGGGCGCCGGTCGCACAGGCCGAGACCGTCGCGAAGTTCGGGCCGAGCATGCCGAAGGCGATCGCGATCTGGCCGGAGCCCACGTTGGCGATGCCCATCGGGATGAAGAACGGGCTGATGCGATCCGGCCCCCGCTCGGCCATCAGCAGGACGTTGTCGAAGAGCGTCGAAACGCCGCCGAGGCCGGAGCCGAGGATCACGCCGGTCCGGGTCGCCAGCGCGCCGTCCATCCGACCGGGCAGCCCCGCCTGGTCGAGCGCCTGCCGCGCGACGACCAGCCCGAACTGGATGTAGCGGTCCATCCGCCGCATTTCCTTGCGGTCGAGGACGCCGGATGGGTCGAAATCGCGAACCTCGGCGGCGATCTTCGACTCGACTCGCGACGGGTCGAACGCCTCGATCGTCCGGACGCCGGAACGGCCCTCGACCAGGCCCGCCCAGGTCGAGGCGACGTCGTTGCCGAGCGCCGTCACGGCGCCCATGCCGGTGACGACGACGCGCCGGGTTCCGTTCGGCCCCGTCATCGGACGAGCTTGCCCGTTCGAACCGTTGCAGCGCGGTAGACGTCGCCGGGCAGACCGCGTGCCGAGATCGCGTTCGAGACGGCCAGCACGTCGAACTCGGCCCGCCGGATGTCCGCCGTGATCGACGCGGCCGTGGCGCCGTCGGCCTCCCCGCCCTCATCGGCGTCGGCCTCCCCGCCCTCCGCGTCGGCGTCCGTGGCGGCCGCGGCGGCGTCGGCGGCGGCGCCGGCGGCGTCGGCGTCCGTGGCCGTCGTGCCCGGCTCGATCGTGATGAGCGCCCACGACGCGGTCGGCTCGCCGTCGAACACGTAGCCCGCGCTGCCGGCGTTGACGATCGTCTTCCAACCGAACTCGCGGATGTCGGGCACGTGGGTGTGACCGCAGCAGATCAGCCGCGCGTCGGTCCGGGCCATGAGCTCCAGCACGGCCGACGGATCGAGGTCCTTCGCGAAGCCCTGGGTCTGGGAGCCCGGCGACGCATGGGTGACGAGGATGAGCGTGTCGTCGACACGGAGCCGTCGCTCCGAGGGGAGGCGGCGCAGCCAATCGAGCCGCTCGTCGCCCAGCTCGGCGTTGGCCCACTCGGCGGCGGCGCGCACCGACTCCGGGACGCCGCCATCGGCGTACCACGGGAAGGCTGCGCTGTAGTCCGCATCGACCACCGCGACGTCGGTGTTGCCCTGGACGATGAGCGCACCGTCCGACTCCATCGCTCGCAGCGCATCGACGACCTCGACCGGCGACGGGCCGTTGAGGACGTGGTCGCCCGCGATCAGGATCGCGTCCGGCTTCTCGCGCTTGATCGCCTTGCGTACGGCCTCCAACGCCGACAGGTTGCCGTGGACGTCCGAGAAGAGCGCGAGGCGGGTCAGCGGAGCACCCCTTCCCCGGGAATGATGAAACTGACGGTGGCCTCGCAGGCGGTCTCGCCGTCGACGCTCGCGACGCCCCGACCCCGTCCGAAGCGCGAGCCGAGCTTGTCCATCGTCACCTCCAGGCGGAGCACGTCGCCCGGGACGACGATCCGCTTGAAGCGCGTGTCGTCGATCCCGGCGAACAGGCCGATCCGGGCCCCGAAGGCCGGCTGCCGGGCGACGTACACGCCCATCGTCTGGGCGAGCGCCTCGACCTGGAGCACGCCGGGCATGATCGGCAGGCCCGGAAAGTGGCCCTGGGCCCACCACTCGGTCGCCGATACGCCCT
Organism: Chloroflexota bacterium; assembly: GCA_003250155.1. Lineage (GTDB taxonomy): Bacteria > Chloroflexota > Limnocylindria > Limnocylindrales > CSP1-4 > UBA5189. The sequence goes on from QKHE01000030.1 coordinate 13,004, forward strand.
TGATCCCGACGATCCGCTTGGCGTCCTCGTCGTACTCGATGATGCGGTCGACCATCAGCATCGGCCAGCGGTGCGGGATGAGCTCCTCGATCTGCTTCGTCGTCAGCACGGTCCCGGGGACCGCCAGCTCGGTCATCGGGCCGCGGCGGCGAGGAACGCCGCGCTCCCGATGCGGTCCAGCATGTTCGTCGTCATCCGCCCCTCCAGGAAGGCCTCGTTCTCGAGCAGCGCGCGGTGGATCTCGACGTTCGTCGTGACGCCGTCGACGACGAGCTCCTCGAGGGCCGCGCGGCCGCGGGCGATCGCGGTCGCCCGATCGGGACCCCAGACGATCAGCTTGCCGAGCAGCGAGTCGTAGTACGGCGGCACCTCGTAGCCCGGATAGAGGTGCGAGTCCATGCGGACGTTCGGGCCGCCGGGGGCGTGATAGCGCTCGATCAGGCCAGCCCCGGGCCGGAAGTCGTGCTCGGGGTCCTCGGCGTTGATCCGGAACTCGATCGCGTGACCCTCCAGCCGGACGTCGGACTGGCCCAGTCCGAGCGGCTCGCCGGCGGCGATCTGGATCTGGAGGGCAACCATGTCGATGCCGGACAGCATCTCGGTCACCGGATGCTCGACCTGGATCCGGCAGTTGATCTCGATGAAGTAGGCGTTGCCGTCCGCGTCGACGAGGAACTCGAGCGTGCCGACGTTCTCGTAGCCGGCGGAGACGACCGCTCGAACCGCCCGCTCGGCGAGCTCCTCGCGGGCGGCCGGCTCCAGCGCCGGCGTGGGGCCCTCCTCGAGGATCTTCTGGTGGCGCCGCTGGACCGAGCAGTCGCGCTCGCCGAGATGGACGCCGTGGCCGAAGCGGTCGACGGCGACCTGGACCTCGACATGGCGGTTGTCGTCGAGCCACTTCTCGAGGTACAGCGAGTCATCGCCGAAGGCCGCTTTCGCCTCGGAGCGGCAGACGCGGATCGCCGATTCGAGCTCGCGCGAGGTGCGAACCATGCGCATGCCCTTGCCGCCGCCGCCGGCCGAGGGCTTGATCAGCACCGGATAGCCGATTCGCGCCGCCTCGTCGAGCGCGTGCTGATCGTCGCGCAGCATGCCCTGTGAGCCGGGGATGGTGGCCAAACCGAGGCCGCCGAGGAGCCGACGCGTGCCCTCCTTGCTGGCGAAGCGATCGAGCACCTCGGGCGACGGGCCGATGAAGGCCAGATCGTGGGCCCGCACGACCTCGGCGAACGTCTCGTCTTCGGACAGGAATCCATAGCCCGGGTGGATCGCGTCACAGCCGGTGACGACCGCGGCCGAGATGAGGGCGGGCGCGGACAGGTACGACCGCCGGGCGTCGGGCGGCCCGATGCAGATCGCCTCGTCGGCCAGCTGCGCCGGCAGGCTGTTGCGATCAGCCTCGCTGTAGGCGACGACCGCCTCGATGCCGAGCGTGCGGCAAGCCCGCAGGATCCGCAGCGCGATCTCACCGCGGTTGGCGATGAGGATCCGGTGGAACATCAGCGGGCCTCCCCGCCGGCGCTCGCGGAGGCCGACCCGATGACCTCGATGCGGACCAGCTCCTGGCCGTACTCGACCGCGGTCTCCGCCTCGACGAGCGTCGCGCCGACGATGCCGTCGACGGGCGCTGCCACGTCCTGCGGCACGCCGAGGACGTCGACCGTGCCGAGTGAATCGCCGGCCCGGATGCGGGTGCCCGACGCGGCGCGCGCACCAGGACGGAAGATGCCGACCGCCGGCGACGTGGCGATCGATCGGTCGGGCTCGTCGTGGGGCCGGCTGCCGTTGCCCGACGGGTCGGCGGCGTGCGCGGATCCCGCGACGGCACCCCGGGCCGGACGGTGGGCCTCGGCGCCCGATCGGGAGTGGCCGAGCGACTCGTGACCCGCCGGGACACGGAACGGCCGGTCGGTCGATCGGCGGCCCTCGCCCGGCGCCGTGCCATACGGCCGGCGGAGGCGGACGCGCCATTCCCCTTCCCGCACCTCCAGCTCACCGAGGCGCGTCGACCCGAGCTTGGCGATCAAGGCCGGCAGCAGCTCATCGGTGAGCCGGGCGATCGCAGCGTGATCCGCCTGGCGGTCGATGCCTGCCTCTCGATCCTCGGACGGCCGGGCGTCGGCCTCGGACACGGATCAGACCTCCTCGTGGGCGGGTGGCTCGTCTCGTCTCGACGAGCCCGGAAGGGGCACGCCGGCAGCCCAGCGCGCGGGATCGAGCAGGTCGCGCAGGCGGTCGGTGAACCCCCGGCTCGGCGGCTGCGCCACGGCTGGCGCGGCGACCTCAGTGTACGGGCCCATCGCCCGATAACGTCGATAGCGGGCCTCGAGCAGCTCGGGCATCGGGACCGCCGCGAGCTGGTCCAGGCGGGCCACGATCGCGGCCTTCAGGCGCCGGGCCGTCTCGCGCACGTCGGCGTGCGCACCCTCGCCCGGCTCGGCGATCACGCCGTCAAGGACCCCGAGCGCGAGCTGATCGGCGGCCGACATGCGCATCGCCAGGGCGGCCGTCGGCGCCTCATCGGCCGTGCGCCACAGGATCGAGGCACAGCCCTCCGGGCTGATGACGGAGTAGACGGCGTTCTCGAGGGCCACGACGACGTCGCCGACCGCGATCGCAAGGGCGCCACCCGAGCCACCTTCGCCGGTGATCACGGCGACGATCGGCGTCCGCAGTCGGGTCATGAGGCCGATGCTCCGGGCGATCGCCTCGGCGATGCCGCGCTCCTCGGATTCGGGGCCGGGATGGGCGCCGGGCACGTCGACGAAGCTGACGACCGGCAGCCCGAAGCGCTCCGCCAGCTCCATGACCCGCATCGCCTTGCGATAGCCCTCGGGATGTGGCATGCCGAAGTTTCGGCGGACGTTCTCGTCGGTGTCGGCGCCCTTCTGCTGGCCGACGAACGCGATCCGGCGCCCCTCGATGCGGGCAAATCCGGCGACCATCGCCGGGTCGTCGCCGAAGCCTCGATCGCCATGCAGCTCGACGACCTCGTCGGCCATCTCGGCCAGCAGCTCGAGCGTCCGCGGGCGCCCGAGGTGTCGTGCGAGCTGGACGCGCCGCCAGACCTCGTCCTTCGGATCGCGCGGCGCGTCGGCGTCGCGACCCCGGTGCAGGAGCCGGTCAACCACGGCTCGCCTCCTCGGCCGGTTGCTCGGCCGGTCGCTCGGCCGGCACGCCGGCAGACGCTGCGGCCGGCTCGGCCGCGGGGCTCAGCTCGGGCACGACCCGATCCGCCAGCTGCGACAGGAAGCCCATCGGGCGGAAGCCCCAGCGGTTGTCCGGGTCCGTGACGCCGCCGTCGTCGTTGCCGACCGGCCGGAGATAGCGCAGCAGCCCCGCGATCTCGCCGCGCAGGGCACGGCGGTGCACGACCCGGTCGACGAAGCCGTGCTCGAACAGGAACTCGCTGCGCTGGAAGCCCGGCGGCAGCTCCTGGGCGATCGTGCCCGCCGAGACGCGAGCACCGGCGAAGCCGATCAGCGCGTTCGGCTCGGCGAGGTTCACGTCGCCGAGGACCGCGTAGGACGCGAACACGCCGCCGGTCGTCGGATCGGTCATCACGCTCAGGTACGGCACGCGGGCGGCGCGCAGGCGCTCGAGCACCGCGATCGTCTTGGCCAGCTGCATGAGGGCCAACGTGCCCTCCTGCATCCGGGCGCCGCCGGACGCCGACACGACGATGAGTGGGGCCCGCGTCGCGAGGGCGTCCTCGGCCGCCCGGGCGACCTTCTCGCCGACGACCGCGCCCATCGAGCCGCCCATGAAGCCGAAGTCCATGACGCAGATCGAGACCGGCTGGCCGTCGACCGCGCCGAGCCCGCGGACGGCGGCGTCGCGCAGGCCGGTCGCGGTCTGCGCCGCGGCGACGCGGTCGGGGTACGCCTTCTGGTCGACGAACCCGAGCGGGTCGACCGACTGCAGCCCGGCATCCCGCTCCTCGAATGTGCCCGAGTCCAGCAGCATCTCCAGCCGCGCCGCGGCCGACAACCGGAAGTGGTGGTCGCACGTCGGGCAGATTCGATCCACCTTCTCGAGCTGCTTGTTGAACAGCATCTCGCCGCACGACGGGCACTTCGTCCACAGGTCGGGCGGGTAGACGTCGCGCCGAGGCCGGAACGACGGCAGCTTGATCGGCATCGCTACGTCACCCTGCGCCGTCGGTCACGCCATGCCAGCCACGCACCGGCGAGGCTGATCGCGGAGGCGGCGACGGCGCCACCGATCAGCAACGGTCGCCGGTCGTCGGACGCGGCATCCGGCGATTCGGGCTCGAGGTCAGGCAGCGGCTGCAGCGCCCGGATCGGGATGGGCTGGCCCTCGCCGCCGGCGGCGACCGGCAGTCGCATCGACGCGGCCAGCTCGGCGAGCCGCAGCGCGAGGCGCTCCTCGAAGCGGAACGACGGGTGGAAGCGCGGCAGGTCCGTGGCGAGGCGCCGCGAGATCGCCCGGACCGCGGCGGTCAGGCCGTCCGGGTCGTCGGCGACGTCGGTGGCGCCGCCCGAACCGGGCAGCGCGGCGACGTCGGGTCGGCCGGCCAGCAGCGTGTCGAGGTACCGATCGGTGACGAGGGCCTCGATCTCGAACGCGTCCGCGATGGGGCCGGTCATTCGGGCCGCGACAGGTCGCCGGCGACCGCCCGCAGCGCGCGGTGGATCAGGACCCGCACGGCGCCCTCGGTCCGGCCGAGGACACCCGCGATCTCGGCCGTGCTGAGCTCGTCGACGAAGCGCAGCACGATCGCCTGGCGGCGATCCTCGGGCAGGCGCCCGACGGCCTGCCAGGCGGCGCGGGCGTCGTCGAGGCGCTCCGCGTCGGCCTGCACGTCGAGCGGATCGGCGATCGTCAGCGCCCCCTCCAGCGGCGCCGTCGGCCGCCGTCGAGCCCGCCGCCGCTCGGCGGCCACCTCGTTGCGGGCGATCTGGAACAGCCACACCCGGAACGTCGAAGCGCCTTCTCCGTCGGCCGGGCGTGCCCGTTCCTCGAAGCGGGGCAGGTTGGACAACGCGGCCAGGAAGGTCGCCGCGGTGGCGTCCTCCGCGGCGTGATGGTTGCCGAGCTCGTAGTAGGCGTAGCTGTACACGCGGGCCAGGTACCGCCGATACAGGGCGTCGAACTGCGCCGGGTCGCGCTTCGCCGCCTCGACGAGCGGTCGATCACGGTCGAGGTGGGCGATGCGGGCGGGGCTTTCTGCTCCTCCAACTCTCCACAATGCCCGGCGAGCCATCTCGTTACACCCCGTTCCCGGCACCGACCGCGGCGCTCGGCGCCGGCGCCGCGAGGCGGACGTGCCGAATCTCGCCGACGTGCACCGAGCGGATCTCGTCGGGCCGAGCGAGGTCGCGCACCAGCAACGCCCCGCTCGACGGATCGACCCCGACCGCATGCGCGACCTCGGTCCCGCCGTCCGGCCGCTCGACGCGGACGAGCCGGCCGTCGGTCAGCTGCCGCGCCAGCCACGCCCCGGCCGCAAAACCGCCTCCTCGCAGCTCCACGGTCAATGGCTCGAGGCGCTCCAGAAAGGCCGTGGCAAGGGCGTGCCGGTCGATCTCGTCGCGGCCTCCGAGCTCGGCCAGCGAGGTCATCGAATCAGCCAGGTCAGCCGGGAACTCGGCCCGCGGCCAGCCGGCGTTGACGCCGATGCCGACCACGACCCGTGGGTCGTCGCCGCCCAGGCCGACGCTCTCGCCGAGCACGCCGGCCAGCTTGCAGACGCCGAGCCGCGGCAGCTCGGCGACGAGGTCGTTCGGCCACTTCAGGCGGATGGTCCCGGCGGCGAGACCGAGGGTCGCCTCGCCCGCCTCGGCCATCGCCAGCGCGACGACGGCCGCGATCCGCCAGCCGTGGGCATCGCCCAGCCAGGTCGGCCGGAAGCCCGCCGACAGGAGCAGGGCGGCCCCGGCGGGCGCCATCCAGGCTCGACCCGATCGTCCTCGGCCGGCCGACTGCTCGTCGGCCACCGCGACGCAGACCTCCGGGACGCCATCGGCCAGCCAGCCCGCCACGACGTCGTTCGTCGAGTCGACGACGGGCCGCCATTCGAAGCGCGAGACGAAGGCCACGACGGCTGGACCTCAGGCCGGCCGTGCCGCGGCAGCGGCATCGACGGGGTCGGGACGGGCCAGCTCGAACGCGCCGTGGAGCGCCTCGAGCGCCGCTTCCAGGCGGGCCTCCTCGATGACGCACGTGATCCGGACCTCGGAGGTCGAGATCATCTCGATGTTCACGCCCGCGTCGGCCAGCGTGCCGAACATCCGGGCGGCATAGCCGGGGGCGTTGTGCAGACCGGCCCCGACGATCGAGACCTTGGCCACGCCGGGATCGGTCGTCAGCCCCCGGGCGCCGAGCTCCGCGACCACCGGGTTCAGCACGCCCTCCGCGCGACGCAGCTCGGCCCGCGGCACCGTGAACGACAGGTCGGTCGCCTCGTCGTGGCCGACGTTCTGGACGATCATGTCGACGTTGATGCCGGCCTCCGCGAGCGGCTCGAAGACGGCCCGCGCCACGCCCGGCCGGTCGGGCACGGCGAGCAGGGTCACCTTGGCGACGTTGCGGTCGTGGGCCAGGCCACGGACCTTGTTGCGCTGCTCCACGAGCGGATCCTCCCTGATCACGGTACCCGGCGCGGTCTCGAACGAGCTCAGGACCTCGATCTCGACGCCGTTCACCCAGCCGAGCTCGACCGCCCGAACCTGCATGACCTGGGCGCCCAGCTGGGCCAGCTCCAGCATCTCCTCGTAGCCGATCGCCCGCAGCTGGCGCGCGTCCGGGACGAGTCGCGGATCGGCGGTGTAGATGCCCCGAACGTCGGTGAAGATCTGGCAGCGGTCGGCCTTGAGGGCCGCGGCGAGGGCCACGGCCGTCGTATCGGAGCCGCCGCGGCCGAGCGTCGTCGTCTCGGCCTCGCCGCCCCCATCGCCCGCCTCGCTTTGGCCCTGGAAGCCGGCCACGATCACGACGTTGCCGCGATCGAGCTCGGCGCGGACCCGCCGCGGCTCGACGTTCGCGATCCGGGCCCGGCCGTAGCGGCCGTCGGTCGTGATGCCCGCCTGCGCGCCGGTCAGCGAGATCGCCTTCACGCCCAGCGCGTGGAGGGCCATCGAGACGAGCGTCGCGCTCTGGTGCTCACCGGTCGCGAGCAGCATGTCCAGCTCGCGCGGATCGGGATCGGCCGTGATCGCCCCGGCGAGGCTCAGCAGGTCGTCGGTCGTGTCGCCCATCGCGGAGACCACGACGACGAGCTCGGCGCCCTCGGCGCGCGTCTGCCCGATCCGCTCGGCCACATGCCGGATTCGGTCGGCGCTGGCGAGCGATGAGCCGCCAAACTTCTGCACGACGAGGGAGGCTGGCATCGGGCCGCGCATTCTACCAGCGGCCTGCTCCCGATCCCGCACGGCGAGGCGGTCCAACGCGCGCCTGCGCCCGATCTGGAAGACTTGCCGTTGACGGTTTCGGTCCAGGAAGGAGCGTCCCGCGATGTGCTACGACCTCGACAGCCGGCCCCCCATCGAGCCGATCGCCGGCGGCGCCCACGACGGCGAGTCGATCACCCTCCGCAGCGAGGACGGCATCGAGTTCATGGCCTACCTCGCCCGGCCGGTTCAGCCGACCGGGGCCGCGATGCTGATCCTGCCCGACGTCCGCGGCCTGCATCCGTTCTTCGAGGAGCTGGCGCTGCGGTTCGCCGAACGGGGCATCGCCGCGCTCGCGATCGACTACTTCTGCCGGACGGCGGGCGTGACCCCACGCGGCGACGACTTCGACTACCCGCCCCATGCGGAGGCGATCCGCTGGGGGAGCGTGCAAGCGGACATTCGAACCGGGGTCGCCCACCTGCGGTCGCTCGACCCGGCCCCGAGCTCGATCTTCAGCACCGGCTTCTGTGTCGGCGGCCGCCTGTCGTCGATGAGCGCGACGCTCGGCCTGGGCCTCGCCGGCGTGGTTCCGTTCTACGGCTGGCCGGTCGGGTCGAGCCGCGACATCCCGGCCCCGAGCGACGTCGCGGGCCAGATCGAAAGCCCCGTCCTGGCGCTCTACGGCGGCGGCGACCAGGGCATCCCGGCCGAGGCTCGGGACGCCTACGACCGGGCGCTCGACGCGGCCGGGGTCGAGCACGAGACGGTCGTCTACCCGGACGCCCCGCACAGCTTCTTCGACCGCAAGGCCGGCGAGTTCGCGGCCGCGTCGGCCGACGCCTGGGATCGGACGCTGGCGTTCATTCGAAGCCACACGGCGGGGACCCAGACCGCCTGACGCCGGCGCTCGCTACTTCTTCCAGAACCACCACAGCGCGAGCCCGACCGTCCCGACGACGGCGATCGGGAACAGCGGCCCGGGCAGCCAGACCTGGAACTGCGCGACGATCGTGTGGAACGCGTCGACGAGGGCGTCGATCGAGCCGCCGATCAGCCCCCGAACGCCATCCCCGACGGTTCGAACCAGGTCGCCCATGGCGGCAGTGTGGGACCGCGGTCAAGCAAGGCGCAGGCACTCCGTGACCGCGGA
>QKHE01000071.1 GCA_003250155.1 Chloroflexota bacterium
GGCGCCGTCGCGCGAGCTCTGCAGGCCCGATGTTGCAGCGCGGGCCGATCGACCTCTCGATCCTCACCCCTCGAGCATAGCCGGGCGCCCGTTCCGGCCCGTTGCGGGCCCGGCTGAGATCGCGCCGTCGTCAGCTGCCGGACATCGCCCCGGCCGTCTCACGCGCCGAGTCGGGAGCCGCCGCGCCACCCGGCGCGCGGCGCTCCGGCGCCAGCCACTCGGCGAGGGGTCGCACCTCGGCGATCCTCGCCTCGAGGGCCGGGTCGAGGGCCTCCGCGGCGGCGACGGCCGTCTCGATCGCGGTCAGGCAGAGCACGCCCTCCTCGATCGCGGCGTGACGGATCTCCGCGGCATCGCGAATCGCGCCGGAACGTGGCGTCGGCGTGTTCACGACGAGCCGGACGTCGCCGGACCGGATGCGAGACAGCACGTCTGGTGTGTCGGCATCGTCGGCCAGGCGAGCCACGAGCACGGCGTCGATCCCCACCTCGGCGAGCGCCCGCCTCGTGCCGGCCGTCGCTGCGAGGCGGTAGCCCGCCGTCTGCAGCGCGCGCCCGAGCCGCGGCAGCCGGGCCTTGTCGCGGTCGGCGATGGACAGCAGCGCCAGCGGCGCGCCGTCGCCGGCCTCCGCCGCAGCGCGCGGCGGCACGAGGGCAGCCCCCTGGAGGGCCTTGGCCAGCGCCACCCGTGGGTCCTCGTGGATCCCGATGACCTCGCCGGTCGACTGCATGAACGGGCCGACCGACGGATCGACGCCGCGCAGCTTGGCCGTCGAGAACGCCGGTGCCTTGACGGCGACCAGGTTCGGCGTCGGCAGGAGGCCGTCCGGCCAGCCGAGGCCCTCGAGCGTCGCCCCGAGGGCGATCCGGACGGCGAGATCGACCATCGGCACGCCCGTCACCTTCGACATGAACGGCACCGTCCGCGAGGCGCGCGGGTTGACCTCGATGAGGTAGACGCCGTCGTCACGGACGATGAACTGGGCATTGACGAGGCCCGTCGCGCCGAGCGCCCGTACGACACGGCGCATCGATTCGACGATCAGGCCCTGGTCGGCCTGGCCGACCGACTGCGGCGGGAACATCGCGACGGAATCCCCGGAATGGACGCCGGCTCGCTCGACGTGCTCCAGGAGCCCGGGGATGAGGACCCGATCACCGTCGGACACGGCATCGACGTCGACCTCGATGCCCTCGAGGTAGCGGTCGATCCGGACCGGTCGGTCGGGGTCGACGACCGTCGCCGCCGCGAGCTGCCGGACGAGGTCCTCCGGCGAGTAGGCGAAGTCGATGGCCAGCCCGCCGATCACGAACGACGGCCGCACGATGACCGGGTAGCCGATCCGATCGGCGAGCGTGAGGGCCTCCTCGACCGAGCGGGCCATGCCGCCCTCTGGCTGCGGGATGCCGAGCTGGTCGAGGAGATTGGCGAAGCGGGTTCGCTCCTCGGCCTGGTCGATGGCCTCGAGGTCGGAGCCCAGCAGCGGAACGCCGGAGGCCGCGAGCGGCGCCGCGAGGTTGAGCGGCGTCTGGCCGCCGAAGGCGACCATCGCCGGCAGGGTCGCCTCGGGCTCGGGCGATTCGGCCTCGATGACACTCTCGACGCTCTCCCGATCGAGCGGCTCGAAGTACAGGCGGGTCGACGCGTCGAAGTCGGTCGACACCGTCTCCGGGTTCGAGTTGACGAGGACGGCCGACGATTCCAGGCGACGCAGCGATTCGGCCGCCTTGACCGCGCAGTAGTCGAACTCGATCCCCTGCCCGATCCGGACCGGGCCGCTGCCGATCACGAGCGCGCCCGGGCGCTCGACCGGCGGCGCTTCGGCCTGCGAACCGGCCGCGGCATAGGTCGCGTAGAAATACGGGGTCTCGGCGGCGAACTCGGCGGCGCAGGTATCGACCATCGCGTAGCCGGGCGCGAGGTCCAGCGCCCGCCGTGCGGCGCGGATCTCGTCGGCGTCCACGCCGGCGAGGAGCCCCAGCTCCCGATCGCCGAAGCCGGCCCGTTTCGCCGTCGCGAGCAGCGTCGCGGCCGCCTCGTCGTCCGGGTCGGCAAGCGTCGCCCCCGAGTTCCTGACGTCCCGCTCCAGGCGAACGTTGCGGCCCAGCTCGGCGACGAACCACGGCGCGATCCCGGTCGTCTCGTGGATCGAGGCCTCGCTCACGCCGCGCCGCAGCAGGGCCAGGATCCGCCACAGGCGGTCGTCCGACGGCGCGAGGAAGCGGCGCAGCACGATCGGCGCAGCGGAGCGCTCGGCCAGCCGGGTCGACTCGCAGGTCTGCCCGCGCTCGTCGATCCAGCGGATCGGTTCCGTGGCGTCGGGCGCCTCGCCGCCCCCGGCTCGCCCGAGCACGGCGCCGAGGTAGTCGACCGTCCAGCGCCACGCCGGATCCTCGGCCAGCGGACCCGATCCCGCCTGCTCGAGGCCGCGGAGCGCCTTGTTCAGCGCCGCGCCGAAGGTCCGATCGATGGCCATGACCTCGCCGGTCGCCTTCATCTGGCTGCCGAGGGTTCGATCAGCGGTCGGGAACTTGTCGAACGGGAACCGCGGCAGCTTCACGACCACGTAGTCGAGGGCCGGCTCGAAGGCGGCGACGGTCGTCCCCGTCACGACGTTCGGGATCTCGGCCAGCCGCCGCCCGGCCGCGATCTGCGCGGCGACCCGGGCGATCGGGTAGCCGGTCGCCTTGCTGGCCAGCGCCGAGGATCGCGAAACGCGCGGGTTGACCTCGATGACGGCGTACTCGGACGAGTCGGGCGACAGCGCGAACTGGACGTTGCAGCCGCCCTCGACGCCGAGCGCGCGGATGATCGCCAGGGCCGCGCTGCGAAGCCGCTGGTGGACCGCGTCGGTCAGCGTCTGGACCGGCGCGACGACGATCGAGTCGCCGGTGTGGACGCCGAGCGGGTCGACGTTCTCCATCGAGCACACGGCGATGCACGTGTCGTCGGCGTCGCGCATGACCTCGTACTCGACCTCCTGCCAGCCGACGAGGCAGCGCTCGACCATGACCTGGCCGATCGGGCTGGCCCGCAGCCCGGCACGGACCCGCTCGTGGTACTGGGCCTCGGTCTCGACGATGCCGCCGCCGGTGCCGCCGAGGGTGAACGCGGGCCGGATGATCGCCGGCAGCCCGATCTCGGCCAGCGCCTCGCCGCTCGACGCCTGGCGCGCCGCCGGCGTGTCGCCCTCGACGATCGCGCTCGGCGCATACGGCTGGCCGATTCGGTCGAGCAGGTCGCGGAAGCGCTCGCGATCCTCGGCCATCCGGATCGCCTCGAGCGGCGTGCCAAGGAGCTTGACGTCGTAGCGTGCCAAGACGTCGGCTTCGGCGAGCTGGGTCGCGAGGTTCAGCCCCGTCTGGCCGCCGAGGCCGGCCAGGAGCCCGTCGGGCCGCTCGCGCGCGATCACGGCCTCGATCGCCGGGACCGTCAGCGGCTCGAGATAGACCGCGTCGGCCACCTCGGGGTCGGTCATGATCGTGGCCGGGTTGGAGTTGACGAGGATCGTTCGAATGCCCTCCGCGCGGAGGGCCCGGCAGGCCTGCGTCCCCGCGTAGTCGAACTCGGCCGCCTGGCCGATGACGACCGGCCCCGACCCGATGATCAGCACCGAGCCCGGTCGACCGGCCGGTTCCACCCGCACCGGCTCCCCGAAGCCGGGAACCGCAAGTCGACGGGGGGCAGCGCCCGTCCCGCGGCAGCCGGCGACGAACCGCTCGAAGACGGCGAGCGCATCGAGCGGTCCGGGTGCGCCCTCGGGGTGGTACTGGACGGTCTCGATCGGGAGGCGCTCGTGCCGGAGGCCCTCGACCGACCCGTCGTTGAGGTTGACCTGGCTGACCCGGAAGCCGCTCCCCGCCGGCAGCGTGTCGCCGACAACCTGGACCTCGTGGTTCTGGGCCGTGACCTGCACGTAGCCGGTGTCGAGATCGCGAACCGGGTGGTTCGCGCCGTGATGGCCGAACCGCAGTCGCCTCGTCTCGGCGCCGGCGGCGAGCCCGATGATCTGGTGGCCGAGGCAGATCCCGAGCAGCGGCCGGCCGTCGGCGATGATCTCGCGGGTGAGCGCCACGGGACCGGTCAGGCGCGCCGGGTCACCCGGCCCCGGCGACAGGACGACGCCGGCGACGTCATCGCGCAGGACGGCCTCGGCAGTCGCGGTGTGCGGCAGTACGCGAACGCGAGCGCCGCGCCGCCGCAGGCTGGTGATGATGTTCGACTTGAGGCCGAAGTCGACGATCGCGACGAGCGGCCCGTCCTCGGTCGCGTCGCCGATCTCGTAGGGCTGCATCGGCGAGACCTGGGCGACGAAGTCCTGGTCCTCCCAACGCGGCACGGCGCCCGCTCGCTCGACGGCCGTGCGCCGGTCGAGCGCACCCGGCTCGAGGATCATCGCGCGCAGGCTGCCGTGGGTCCGGAGATGTCGCGCCAGGGCCCGCGTGTCGACGCCGGCGATGGCCGGGATGCCGTTGCCGCGCAGGTGCGCGGCCAGCTGCCGTGCGTCGTCCAGCACGGCGGCGGTCGCGTTGGCCACGACGAGCCCGCGCAGCCACGGCCGCAGTGACTGGTCGTCGTCGGCAAGCCGGCCGTAGTTGCCGATCAGGGGGTAGGTCATGACCACGATCTGGCCGGCGTACGACGGATCGGTGGCGATCTCCTGGTAGCCCGTCTGGCTGGTGTTGACGACGAGGTCGCCGCCGGCCGCGGTCGGCGCTCCGAAGGCCACGCCCGGGAAGATCGTGCCATCCTCGAGCGCGAGCAGCGCCGGCCCGAGATTGCCGATGCGCGGGTCGACGACGGCGTCGGAGCGGACGGTCGGGGGGCTTGCCACGGCAACGGGACCGACGTTCGATGTCGTCATGTCACACAAAACCCACCTTGCCCGGCGGGCGCGGTGGGTGTCGCGTGCAGGCGCATGTTGCGTGCTCCTCCCGGCCTCACGGGACCGGCCGACCGGCCTCTCCGGACCGGTTTCAGGGGTCGCCGCAGCGTAGCACGACCGCCGCCGGGCCCGCCGCGGTGCGAACTCGGACGCGGACGGTCAGCCGCGCTCGCCGGGCAGTGGGGCGGCCTCGACGAGGCCAAGCCGGTGGGCCATCGCCGCGGCCTCGCCACGGTTCTCGACACCGAGCTTGCCGAGGATGTTTGAGACGTGGACGCTCGCCGTCTTGCGCGTGATGAACAGGGCGTCCGCGATCTGCTGGTTGGTCCACCCACCGGCCACCAGTGAGAGGACCTCGGCCTCGCGGGCCGTGAAGTGGTACGGGTCAGCGGTGGCCGAGTGGCCCGGACCATCCTGCCCGAGCGGGATTCGAGCCTGGGTCGCCAGCACTCCGATCAGGTCGTGGAGTGGGACGGCGCCCAGCGCGTCGACCAGCTCCGCGGCTCGGCGGAGTGCCGCTGCCGCCGTCTCGCGGGGCGCACGTGCTTCCAGCAGGGCCTCGGTCTGCCGGAATCGCGCGTATGCCTCGGCATGCGGCCGCCCCAGGGCGGCCCAGCGGTCGCCGACGTCCTCCCAGCCGCTCGGATCCGGGCGGCCGGCGGCCCGTTCGCCCTCGGCGTGCACGAGAGCAATCAGCGCGCCGGCTCGTGGCCCAGCGGCGAACCCCGGCTGCGCGGCCGCATCGGAGATCGCGGCACGAATCCGGCCGACCGTGCCGGGCGATGTCCCCTCGACGCCGCCTTCACCGCCGTCCGCCACCGCGCGCATGACCAGCGCCGCCAGCCAGGCCAGCGAGGGGTCCGGCGCCGTGCGCTGGCCGAGCGCCGCCAACCCGGCCGACCCGAGGCGGACGACGTCCGCGTACCGACCCTGCCACACCGCGAGCTCGGCTTCGGCAGCGAGGAGGGCGGTCCGGAAGTCGGTGACCTGGAGGCGATCGTCGATCGCGCGGGCGCGCCGCAGCAGCCGGGCGGCCTCGTCGAGCTGGCCCCGGCCGACCATCAACCGCGCGCGGTT
>QKHE01000137.1 GCA_003250155.1 Chloroflexota bacterium
CTGAACACGGATACGCCCGACTTCTCGCGTATTCGCGACGTGCGTCCCCCCATCAGCCTGCAAGTCAAGCCCGACGATTTCCACGGTCCTAACTTCGGTGATCCCAGGAGGTAGAAGGTTGATCTTCGTGCGGATCAGGTCCGGGATCGCGAACGCCTCGTCGCGCGGGAGCACCCTGACCCTGATATCGCGGGCGGCGTCGACCTCGGCGTTGACGCTCACCTCGATCGCGGCGACGAGGTCGCCCGACATTCGCTCGAACTCGAAGTCCATCCGCCCGGCGCCCGGCTCCATGTTGCCGCCGGTGACCTGGGCCCCATAGTCGCGCCAGACCACGCCGCACAGCACGTGGAGCGCGGTGTGCGTCCGCATCAACCGGTAGCGACGCTCCCAGTCGATCTCGGCCTGGAGCTCATCGCCGACCCGCGGCGCCTCCCCCGGGGCGAGGTCGTGGACGATCTCGCCGTCCTGCTTGCGAGCCCCGAGCACCGCCCACGCATGCCCGTCGGCCGGCCGGAGGAGCCAGCCTCCGTCGGGCGGCTGGCCGCCACCGCCCGGATAAAAGACGGTTCGATCGAGGACCACCGCCGGCCGCCCGTCCGGGCCCTCGACGACCGAGGTCGCCCGTCCGGGCGTCGACCGCGCATACGCATCCGAGTAGCACAGCTGGACACCGGGGCTCATGGGCCGAAAGCGTAGCGGCGCGGTGCGGCTCGACACCAGATAAGCCACTGGTAAGCGGCCACCAGTACTGTCGGCCGGCCTGGTCGGTGGGCCCCCGTGGAGGAGTCGAGGGGCGTCCGGTGGGGTCGTCGAGCGTGCGAGCCGCCGATGGTCCCAGAACCACCCCGGACCTTTGGCGCATCGACCCCGGACGCGCCCGCCCGTACGTTCAGCGTCCAATCAGGCCACGGGGCATCCATCAAGGAGCTTGCACTCATGCGCCGCTGGTAATTCATCCCTCCAGCACGACGACCCGGACCGACCGTTCCTTCCTCCCGGTCGGCCCGACGACGAACAGGACCCGGAGCCCATCCGGGTCTTGTTCTGTGTGGCGCGTCTCGTTCCTCCCCGGCGATCAGCCCGACGCCGGAGCGATGACCCGATCCGACGGCCCGGTCGGGTTCGGGACCAGCTCCAGGCGAACCGCGACCATCGCCGCCTCGACGCGACCCGAGGCTCCGAGCTTGGCCAGGATGTTCCCGACGTGGACGCCGACGGTCTTCTGGCTGATGAACAGCCGCTCGCCGATTTCGCGGTTCGTCCGACCCTCCACGATCAACGCCAGGACCTCGCGCTCCCGCCGCGACAGCCCGAACGTCTCGTTTGCCCGACCCGTGCCTTCATCGCTGGCGAAGGCCGCGGCGATGGCCGGCCGGGCGATCGGCACCGCCCCGGCGCCGGCCGAGGACCGCAGCGCCAACGGCTCGCCCTGACGATCGGGCTCCTCGGCCACGACGGGCACGGCAACTCGTCCCCGGCGAGCTGACGGCGAGCGATCCTCCGACGGCTCGCTTGCCGGCGGGCCGCCCGCGGCCCCCGGCACGCCAGGGCCCACCGGTACCGGTGGCGGCGCATTCGGATCGGGCGGCAGATTGATCAGGGCGCGATTGGCGAGCGCGGTCAGCTCGCGCAGCAACGGCCGGGCGCCGAGCTCGCGAGCGATGCGGACGGCTTCGAGCAGCGGTGCCCTCGCAGCCGCCCGGCCGACCCGGGCGTCGCGGGCCGGTAGCGCCGCCTCGGCGTGGCGCCAACGCGATCGCGCCACCTGATAGGGCTGGCCTGCGCGCTGCCACGCCTCCGACGCGGCATCCCACAGGGCCGCGTCGTCGCTGCCTTCGAGGCGGGCGCCGTAGGCGCGTGCGGTGGCGAGATTCGCGTCGGCCTCCAGGCGGCTCGGCGCGCCGGCCGGAAGGCCGCTCGAGCGGAGCGCGGCCTCGGCCTCGGCGAGGACCGCTCGCGCCCGCTGCCGCGCGCCCGTGACCTCGGGCAGGGCCCGTCGCTCCCGGGCATCCTCGGCCGCCGCGGCCTGGACCTCGAGGTAGGTGGCCGCCATGCGGGCCGTGATCGCCCAGTCCTCCGAGCCACGGACCAGCGCCCAGCCACGCTCGACCGACCGCCTGGCGTCGGCGACGTCACCGCGCCACAGCGCGAACGACGCCGCGGCTCGGGTTGCCGGTACCTCCAGCTGCGGGTCGGGCGCGTGATCGATCTCGATCGGCCGCCAACCGAGCAGGCTGGCCGCCCGCTCGTCGACGCTCGTTTCGACCTCCAGCATCGCGGCGGTCAGCGACGCGTCGGCGAAGGCGACCGCGTCGGGGCTCCATTCGAGCGCGCGCTGGATCGTGTCGCGCGCCTCCGCCCAGCGCCCGGCGGTGAACAGCGCCTCGGCGATGTTGCCGCGCAACGGGTTGCCGTAGGCAACCTCGAGGCCGTCGCGACGCGCCTCCTCGACCGCTTCCTTGGTGATTGCGATCGCATCGTCGCGGCGGCCGACCAGCGCCAGCGATGTCGTCAGGTTGAGCGTCGCGCGGAAGCCAACGTCCGGATCGTCGAGCTCACGCGCCAGGTCACGGGCCGACTCGAGGCGGGCGATGCCGGCCGTCCCGGACGCGCCCCACGCCTCGGCGACGCCGACCGTGACCATGGCGTGGGCCTCGACAGAGCCGCCGTCGGGCCCGACGGAGCGCGCCGCCCCGATCGCCTCACCACCGACGCGGGCGGCTTCCCCGAATCGGCCGAGGAGCATCAGCGTCTGGGCCAGCGAAGCCAGGACGCGGGCCCGCAGCAGGCTCGAGCGGCGGGGCACGATCGAGACCGCACGCCGATGCTCGGCCAGCGCCCGGTCGTGATCGCCGAGCGTCCTGGCGGTGCGGCCGAGCGTCTCGTGGAGGGCGGCCTTGACCTCGGCGTCCTCGCGCTCGCCATACCGCCCGGCGGCCGTCTCCAGGTAGGCCAGTGCGCGGTCCGGGCGACCGGCGGCGAGCGCGATCTCCGCAGTCTCGATCAGCAGCGTGCCCTCGGCCGAGCGCGCGGCCTTTCCGATCGGGCCAAGCTCCAGGGCGAGCTCGCGGGCAGCCAGGGCGTCGCCCGCCGAATCGAGGGCCTCCGCGGCGGCGGCGGCGGCAAGCGCGGCCGTCCGCGCCCGGCCGGATTCGTGTGCCGCGAGCCAATGGCTCAGCGCCGCGGCCGGACTCGAGCCGAGGGCTGCCGCGAGCGCCAGGTGATGCCGGCGCCGCTGGATGGGCAGCAGGTCTTCCTCGATCGCCCGCGCCACGAGCTCGTGCCGGATCGACAGCCGCGCCGTGTCGTCCTCGACGACGAAGCCATGCTCGATCGCCTCCGCCAAGCCGGCGCGAAGATCCGCGTCGAGCGTCCCATCCCCCCGGCGCGGTCGCGTCGTGGACCGCGGCGGGAGACCCTCGCTCAGCGCCTCGAACGACCCCGCGACGCGGGCCAGCGCCCGCCGCTCGATCGGCAGGCCCGCCGGCGCCAGCAGCCGCAGGACGCGCCGGCACTCCGGGCCCCGCCGCGCGATCCGGGCGAGCACGAGCTCATCGAGCGTCGAGCCGAGCGACACGCCCGGCAGCTCGCGGCGGGCGGCCAGGACCTCCTCGGCGATCAGCGGGATGCCGCCGGAGCGCTCGGCGACCAGGAGCAGCGCGGCGGCGGTGGGCCGCTCGCCATCCAGCGCGGCGACGAGCCGGGCGACGTCGAACCGATCAAGCGGACCGACCTCGACCGTCTGGGGTGGCTCCGACGACGCGGACATCGCCGCCAGCTGGGGCAGCAGCGGATGGCCGCGCGCGATGCGGTCGCTGCCATAGGTCATCACGAGGCAGACCCGCGACGGGCGCGTGACTCGCGCCAGGAAGGCGGCGAGGTTCCGCGTCCCGGCGTCGGCGTGGTGGAGGTCCTCGAGCACGAGCAGGATCGGGTCGCGCTCACCGGCCCGCTCGAGCAGGCCCTGGATCGCCTCGCTCAACCAGGCCGCCCGGCGCTCGGGCGCGATCGCCCCGCGCCGGCCGCGGCTCGCCGCGACGCCCAGCCTCGGCGCCAGCTCCGGCAACAGGCGTCCGAGTGGCTCCGCGCCCGGGCCGACGATCCGGGCCAGCTCGTCGTCGTCGAGCGACGACAGCCACGGCGTGAAGCCCTCGGCGATCGGCGCGAACGCGTCCATCGAGCGGGCCGGGCGGGCAGTGCAGCGAACGACCCGCACCGGGTCGGCGAGTCGCCGGATGCGGCGGATCGTCTCCGAGACGAGCCGGCTGACGCCGATCCCGCCGCGACCCGCGATCAGGAGCCGCGGGCTGGCGCCGTCGAGCGCGGCCTCCAGCGCGACCGCGAGGTGCGAGAGCTCCCTGTCGCGGCCGACGAACTCATCGCTCACGTATCGCGCGGACATGGGCCCAATCGTGCCACACGGGCACCAGCGCCAGAACGCGATTCTCGCCTCGCGGTGCACCGATCCACCGGCTACATTCCCGCGGTGACCGAACCGCCGCCCGGCGACCCGTCCGCCGCCTCGGTACCGCCCCAGCTCGCGACCGCCGCTCCGACGCTGTGGCGAGACGGCGACTTCCTGCGCCTCTGGTCGGCATCGACGATCTCGATCTTCGGCTCCCTGATCACCCGCACGGCACTCCCGTTCGCCGCGATCCTCGTCCTCAACGCGGGCCCGATCGAGATCTCGGCGCTGCGCTCGATGGAGTTGATCGCGGCGCTCCTCATCGGGCTCGTCGCCGGCGCCTGGGTCGACCGCCTGCGCCGCCGCCCGATCATGATCTGGGCCGACGTGGGTCGCGCGCTCCTGCTCGGCTCGATCCCGGTCGCGTTCATCCTCGGCGGGCTGACCCTGCCCCACCTGCTGCTCGTCGCCTTCGCCGCGGCGCTCCTGTCGACATTCTTCGACGTCGCCGACAACGCCTTCCTGCCGACGATCGTCCCGCGCGAGCGGCTTGTCGCCGCCAACAGCGCGCTGACCGCCAGCGGATCCGTCGCCGAGTTCAGCGCCTTCGGCATCGGCGGATTCCTGATCGAGCTGTTCACGGCGCCGATCGCGATCGCGGTCGACGCGCTGACGTTCGTCGCCTCGGGCGCCCTGCTGGCCACGATCCGCCGCAAGGAGCCACCCACGCGAACGCGCGCCGAGCGCGAGCCGGTGCTGCGCGAGATTCGCGACGGGATGCGGATCGTGGCGCGCTCCCCCACGCTGCGCGCGCTGGCCCTATCCCATGGCGGGACGCACATCCTGTGGGGCGTGTTCGGGACCGTCTACCTGCTGTACGCCACCAACGACCTCGGTCTCGGGCCGGCTGCGATCGGTGTCATCGCGGGTCTCGGCGGCGCCGGATCGCTCGCGGGTGCGGCCCTGGCGCCGCGCCTGACGCGGCGTTTCGGGATCGGCCCAACGATCCTCGTCGGGATGATCGGCTTCACGCTCGGCAACGCGATCATCCCGCTCGCCCCGGCCGGGGCCGCGCTCATCGGCGCCGCGTTCCTGAGCACGCAGCAGCTGGTCGGCGATGCCTTCGGCACGGTCTATGAGATCGTCGAGGTGTCGCTGATCCAGTCGATCACCTCGGACCGCGTTCTCGGTCGGGTGAACGCCACCATCCACACCTTCACGACGCTGATGACCCTGGGCGGGGCGGTGATCGGCGGCGTGATCGGCGAGCTGCTCGGGCTACGGGCCGCCTTCGCGCTCGGAATTCTCGGCGGCGTCCTTTCGATCGCCGTGATCTGGTTCTCGCCGGTGCGCCGGATCCGGACGACGCCGCCGCTCGTCGAGCAGCCACTCAGCGGCGACCAGCTGCCGCTGACCGAGTAGCCCCGGAGCCGCCGGCGATCGCCGCTTCGTCGGGCCGCTACGCTCGACGGGTGAGCGACACGACCCGCGCCGCGCCGCATCCGCGGAACACGCTGAACGAGCTCAGCGGCGAGGAGTGGCTGTACTTCACGAAATCGCTGTGGACGACCGCCTACCCATCCGAGCTGGGCCACGCGCTCCGAAAGCAGCACGGCGCGAACAAGCCGCCGCGGCTGATGGCGCGGCTGATCGAGTTCTTCACGAAGACCGGTGACCTGGTCCTCGACCCGTTCGCCGGCGTCGGCGGCACGCTGCTCGGCGCGGCGATCGCCCGGGGTCCGCGGCGGGCGCTCGGGATCGAGCTCTCGGGACGCTGGGCGACCGTGTACGAGCAGGTCGTCGAGGCCGCGCGCCGCGAACTGGACGGCGCCGGCGACCGGCTGGCCGACCTCGGCTCCAGGGACCCCGGCGGCCCGCGCTCGTTCGACCCGTCGGGCTGCGAGCTCCGGGTCGGCGATGCGCTGGCGATCCTGCCGACGCTACCGGCCGAATCGGTCGAGTTCGTGGCGACCGACCCGCCGTACAACGTCCAGCTGCCGATGACGATGTCCGGCGGAGCGCTCGCCGAATCACACGCCAACCGGCGGACCGACTACGCGATGGTCACCGACGACGCCGCGGACCTGGCGAACCTGCCGGACTACCCGGCCTTCCTGGATCGCATGACCGCCGTGCTGGCCGAGCTGGAGCGCGTCCTGCGGCCCGGTCGCTATGCCGTGCTGATCGTGCGCGACGCCTACCAGGGCGGGCGATACCTGTTCACCGGGGCGGATCTCGCGACGCGGGCCGCGAGTGTCGGCTTCGTGCCGAAGGGTGACGTCATCTGGCACCAGGCCGGCACCCGCCTGCGGCCATACGGGTATCCGAACGACTTCGTGCCGAACATCGCCCACCAGCACCTGCTGGTGCTGCGGAAGGATGGCCGGCGGGGCTGACCCGGCGCTGGCCCGGCCCGCCCCGCCGTCGGTTGAACCGAACCCTTGAGCTCCGGGCTCGGCGCTACTGGATGCCGCGGGCGGCGAGCAGCGCGGTCAGGGCGTCCTCGGCCTCGGGCTCCCTGGCGGCGGCGGCTGGCCCGGGCGCGAGGTTCGGTGCGAGATAGTCCGCGGAGGGCTGGCTGACCGTCGTTCGATGGATCCAGCCGCGCTCGCCGCTCGGGCAGATGACCTCGAGGTACGTCCCCGACGACCCCACGACCTCGATCTCGTCGCCGGCGCCGATGACCGCGAGTCGGCCGCCGAGGACCTCGTCGGGCCGGTCCAGCACGGGGACGACCGCGTAGCGAACGATACGCAGATCCGCCTCGGCGGCTCGGCTGCCGAATCGGAGCGGGGTGTGTGTCGCCTCGGCGCGGCGGCTCGGATCGGCCCGTCGAGCCTCGAGCAGCGACGGTCGCCGCCAGCGGGGCATCAAGGCTTCCGGATCGGCCTGTGCAACCGCCGTCGGCTCCGCCGCCTCGGCGTCTTCGGCCGACGCGGACGCAGCCGAGGCCAACATCGCGATCTGGCCCGCTACCGCGTGGTCGTCGACGACATGTTCAGCGGGCGCCGACGGGCGGCGGACCACGCCGACGAGGCCGACCGCGCCGGCGACGACGATTCCGAGCGCGAGGGCGATCGTCGTCCCGACGCCGACGACGAGGCAGGTGACGAGGACGGCGGCGAGAACCCCGCCCATGACCAACAGGCGCCCGACGGCGCGTGCGAGACCACCCATGAGTCCAGCTCTCCCTGCGGGCGATCCGCCCGCGAATGAATGAGCCGAGCATCGGAGTCTCGCCGGGGAGCCGCAATGGTACGGGGGTCCGGGGGGTCCCGAGCCCGGGCCGTGCCGGCCGATGGCCCGGTTGGCCGGGCGGGCTAACCCGTTCAGGCCATTGGACGCCGGCGCGCGAGCGCACACGATGCCGGCATGCAGGTGATCGTCTCCCGACACAGCCTGGCCGGGAGGCCGTCCCGGTCGGCGGTGCTGTCGGCCATGCTCCTCGGGCTGCTGTGCGTGACCACCTCGGCGGCCGTGCTGTGGCTCGTGTTCGGCGAGGGATTCCTCGAGCAGTTCAACCCGACCACGGCCCGGCCGAGCGCCGGCCAGCTGGTGATCGGCGGGCTCGCCTGGACGCTCGGCTTGATCGCCCCGGCCGCCTTCGGGATCGCCGGTCTCGCGAAGCTCTCCACGGCCCACGGCCGGTGGCGCGCCCGGCGGCCTCGGGTCACCCCGGCCGTTCGATCGTCCCGGCGCCTCGGCGACGACCACATCGTGGCGACCGGCGTTCGCATCCCCGATGGCGGCAAGCCCATCCCGGAGCTCGTCGTCGGGCCGTTCGGGGCCGCCGTCATCGAAGAGCTGCCGCCGCGTGGCGCCGTGCTGTCGCGAGGCGTCCGGTCGTGGGAGGTGCGCGTCGGAAGCGGCAGGATCAGGACCATCGACAACCCGATGGAACGGGCCGCCCGGGACGCGGATCGGGCCCGCGCCTGGCTCTCGAGCGAGGATTCCGACACGGTGCTCAAGACGTACGCCGCGGTCGTCGGGCGCGATCCGCAGGTCGAGCGGACGAGCGCCTGCGCCGTCCTCGCACCGGACCAGATCGCGGAGTGGCTCTCCACGCTGCCACCGCAGCGCTCGCTGGACGAGAATCGCCGAACGCGCATCGGCCGGCTGCTGCGAAGCGCCCTCTAGCGCGCCGCTGCCCCGCCGCCGCTCGCCGGCGCAGGACTGTATCCCGACGGCTGGTAGGGGAGGGAGGACTCGAACCTCCGACTTCCGAGGTATAAGCTCGGCGCCTCTAACCGACTGGGCTACTCCCCCAACGCCATCGTACTCCGCTTCAGATCAGCAGCGGCTTCACGACCTCGAGCGCGACGACCAGCACGAGATAGGCGATCGGCACGGCCGCGAACAGGCCCAGGGCGGCGCTCCACGGCGTTCGCGTCGCGCGCGCGCCGGCGCCCCGGGGGAGCGGCACGATCAGCCACGTCAACAGCGACCCGGTGACGAGCACGCCGATCACGTACAGCCCAGCCGCCGCCAGCCGCAGGTCGCCGCCCGGCAGGTCGGGAATGCGGATGAGGGCGATGTCGTAAGCGAGGTACGCCGCGCCGAGGACGACGGCGACGACCAGGCTCGATGCGACCGCCCGCACGACCGGCCTCGGGGCGTTCCGAAACTGGCGCCAGCGGACGGCCAGCCAGGAACGCCGCGGCGGGACGGCCGGCGCCGAGCTCATCGATCGATGATCGTGAGCGTGCGGCGGGGCGGCAGCGTTCCGGGCGCGTGGCCCGCGAGGACCCGGACGCCGTCGACGAACCGGTCGACCTCTTCCGCCGTCGCCCAGAAGCCGAGGCTGATGCGAATCGCGTCCAGCGGCGGCACCGTCCGGGCGATCGCGTGCGTGCGGGCCGCGAGCTCATCGAGCGCGGCCTTCGCGTCCCAGCCGGCGATTCGGAAGGTCACCAGCCCGGCCATCCGGTCGCGTGGCGTCAGCACGGTCACGCCACTGATCTCCGACAGGGCATCGTGGGCCCGGCCGGCCATCTCGGCCACCCGCCGGTGGACGAACTCCAGGCCGACGAACATCGTCAGCCAGCCGATCGAGCGGGCCATACCGACGATCGAGGGCCGGTGGAAGTTCGAGACCTGGAAGCGGCGCGCGTCGGGCTGCGGCTGGTATGCGCCGCGGGAGTCGTACGACGCCCACGACAGGTAG
The DNA here is from genome assembly GCA_003250155.1 of Chloroflexota bacterium. GTDB lineage: Bacteria > Chloroflexota > Limnocylindria > Limnocylindrales > CSP1-4 > UBA5189. Next base: position 9,573 of record QKHE01000137.1, read on the forward strand.
CTGAAGAAGGTCGAGCGGGCCTCCGGCAGGAACTCGCGGGCCAGCCACAGGGCGCCCAGGCCCTCCGGTCCGAGCAGCCATTTCTGCGCCGGTACGGAGTACATCTGGGCCCCGAGATCGCGGACGGCGACGGGAATCGCGCCGGCCGCCTGGGCGCCGTCGACGAGCACCACGGCACCGCGCTCCTCGGCGAGCGCCGCGACGCGGGCCACAGGCATGATGGTGCCCGTCGTCCACAGCACGTGCGACACGGTCACCAACCTGGCGCCGGGCCCGATCGCGCGGTCGAAGGCGGCGAGGATGTCATCGTCGGATGCATCGCCGTCGAAGTCCGCGAACCCGAGCTCGATCCCGAGGCGATCGCGCAGCGCGTACAGCGGCCCGAGCGCGCCGGCGTGCTCGTGGGTCGTCGTCACCGCGCGGTCGCCGGCTCGCCAGTCGAGGGACCAGGTGGCCAGGTTGAGGCCGTCGGTCGTGGCATGGGTCAGGGCCACCTCGTCGAGGTCGCCGCCGACGACCGCCGCCACCGCGGCTCGCGCCTCGTCGATGCGCTGCAGCGTGTCGAGGAAGTACTCGAGCTGGGCCCGGCCGACGTCGCGCTCGTACGCCTCGATCTCGGCCATCGCCGCGGCGGCGTCGGCCGGCATCGGGCCGACCGAGCCGGTGTTCAGCTGGATCGCGGCCGCCAGCGACGGCAGGGCCGCCCGCACGGCCGCGAGCTTCTCCGCGTCCGCCATGAAGGGGGAGACCACGGGCCTATGATACGGGCGATGGTCCCCTCCTCCGTTCGGCGATGAGCGGCTTCGCGCGCCCCGAGTTGCTGGCCACGACCGACTGGCTGGCCGATCAGCTCGGCCGTCCCGAGGTCCGCGTCGTCGACGCCCGATGGCGGCCCGACGGCACGGCCCGGACGGCCTTCGCGGCCGGTCACATCCCCGGCGCGGCCCACGTCGATTGGCGCGAGGAGCTCAGCGAGGCGGCCGGCGAGGATGGCCCACCCGGGCTTCGCCTGGCGCCGCCCGAGAAGGCCGTCGCGTTCATGGAGCGAGCCGGCGCCGGCGATGCGACCTCTCTCGTCCTGTACGACGACACCCTGGGGCTCCACGCGGCCCGGGTGTGGTGGAGCGTCCGGGTCTACGGCTTCGAGTCGGCCCGGATCCTGGACGGTGGATTCCCGGCCTGGCACGCGGAAGGCCGACCCATCAGCACCAGCAGCCTGCCGCTGCCGGAGGCCACGTTCCGGGCGCGGCTCAACCCCCGGATCCGGCTCACGACCGCGGACGTCCGAGCGCTGCTCGGCTCGCCCGAGGTCCAGATTCTGGATGCCCGCGCCCACCCCGAGTTCCGCGGCCACGAGGGCAACGCCAAGCGGCTCGGTCACATCCCGGGGGCGATCAACGTTCCGGTCGGATCGATGCACGAGGCGGGCTCGCAGCGGCTGCGCGACCCGGAGGCGATCCGGACCCAGCTGACGCGTGCCGGTGTCGCCCGTGGCCGCCGCCTGGTGTGCTACGACGGATCGGGGGTCGCCGCCGCGCGTCTGGCCTACGTGCTGACGCTGCTCGGCTACGACGACGTGGCGGTCTACGACGGTGGCTGGGCCGAGTGGGGCGACCGGCTGGACCTGCCGGTCGAGCGGTAGGGATCGTCAGCCGTCCTCGGCCGGCGCTCCGATCTCGGAGGCGGGAACCGACTGGATCGACTCGATCTTGAGGCGGTTCAGGAGGATGACCTCCGCCGGCTCGTAGGTCGGGCGTCCGCCAAGCTCGTACTCGACGACCGAACCCGTGAGCGCAACGATCGGCTTGCGGCTTGCGACGTTGATCGGATCGACCGTGGGCGGCGCGTGGAGATAGCCGGTCACGTCGTACGGCCCGACGCGGACGCGGACTGGGTACTGGCGGGTCCACAGTCGAAGCTCCGGCCGGCCTCGTGGACCGGAGGCCACGATCGCGCACAGGTCGCCCCGGAGCAGCTCGGCATTCCCGACCTCGACCACGCGGCCATCCTCGAGCGCCCGGAATGCTGCGTCGGTTACCTCGAGCTCATTGGTCTGGGCGAGGTAGTCGGACAGCCGGTCGGCCTTGAACGTGAGGTGGGCAAAGACTGTGCAATCGTCGGCGTATGCCGCGAACGGAACCTGCATCTCGTCGTCCACGATAGCGGTCGATGTCATGGCCGGACCCGCGATCTCGTGACGTTCGCCGGTCGCGACGCGACGTCGGTCGCGGCGGTCCGGGCACCGGCCGTGACGAGGTGCTCGGCGCCAGCCTGCAGGCCCTCGTAGAGGGCGCGGACCGTCTCGAGCGTGTCGGCCTCGGAGGCGTCCTTGTCGAGCCGCAGCCGCGCGATCCGCGGGAAGCGCAGCGCGAAGCCGGATCGATGGCGGTTCGAGCGCAGGATCACGTCGAACGCGACCTCCACGACGACGGTCGGCTCGACGACGCGGTAGCGGCCGTGGCGGCTCACTGTGTGGTCGTCGAACCAGCGGGTCATCGCCGCGATCTCGGCATCGGTCAGGCCGCTGTAGGCCTTGCCGATCGTGACCAGCTGGTCGTGCGCCTCGTCGCGCACGGCAAATGCGTAGTCGGCCAGGACGCCATGACGCTTGCCGTGGCCGACCTCCACGCCGACCACGACGCAGTCGATCGTCGCCAGCGCCTTCTTCATCTTCAGCCAGCCGTAGCCGCGCCTGCCGGGTGAGTAGGCGCTCGACGGATCCTTGACCATGAGGCCCTCGTTGCGGCGCGCCCGGGCCTCGCTGAAGGCCGCCTCCAGGCCGTCGATCGAATCGGCCGTCGACAGGTGCGAGAGGGCGAACGCGCCGCCTTCGCCGGCCGCCGGCAGGGCCAGTGACTCCAGGAGCCGGCGCCGCTCCTGGAGCGGCGTCTCGAGGAGCGGCGTGACGGTTCGGGCGTCGGCATCGAGGTCGTCATCCGGCCCGGTCCCGACGCCCAGCAGGTCGAACGCGACGAAGATGACCGGCACCTCGGCCCGCAGCGCCGACGGCGGATCCTTGCGACCGAGCCTCGCCTGGAGGGCGATGAACGGCAGGACGGCGTCATCGCGGAACGCCAGGATCTCGCCGTCGAGGATCCCGTCCCACGGCACCTCGCGGGCCCCCTCCACGATCTCGGGGAACTGGCCCGACACGTCGTGCAGGTCGCGCGAGTAGAGCCGCACCTCACGTCCCAGCCGATGGAGCTGGCAGCGGATGCCGTCGTACTTGTCCTCGACCCAGACCGTCGGCCCCAGCCGCTTCAGGATCTCGGCGGCATCCTCGGCCGGCGAGGCGAGCATGAACTTGAGCGGGTGGAACAGCGTCAGCTCGGCGGTGTCGAGGCGGTCCTCGCGCGCCAGCTCGGCCGTCCGACCGATGTCGCCGGTCAGCATCCCGGCACGTTTCACCGCGTCCAGCGGCCGGTCGAAAGCCTTCGCGATCGCGGCCTCGACGAGCCCCTCACGGAGCCCGATCCTGAGCTCGCCGGACAGGACCCGCACGATCCCGCGCGCCGTCCGGGGATCTGACCCGGCGAGGAGGCCGGCGAGCAGCGATGCCTTCTTCGCGGGTCCCGACGCGGCCTCGATCGCGGCGAACGTCGCGGCAACCTCGCCGAGCGATGGACCGGCTTCCGGCGAGGGCGCGTGACCGACGCCTTCGAGGACGTCGCCCACGGCCGCAGCCAGGTCGGAGTGGCGGTCGTACGCCGCGGCCAGGCTCGCCCGATCGGCGCCGCCGACCTGGGCCACGGCATTGGCGATCGTGGCCCAGCCGATACCCGTCGCCCGCTGGTCGGCCTCGGGAAAGGGACGCCCGGTCAGGAACACGACCGCGATCGGCAGCGCGCCGTCATCGAGGGTCCGAAGGTACTCGGCGAGGAGCCCGGTCTTCTCGGAGGTGCGTGTCGTGGCGGCGACGCGCTCGGCGAGCTCGCTCCAGCGCCGCATGCGAGCGATGGTATACCGTGCCTCCCGATGGCCGGCCGCGCGTGGTTCCCGGAGCTCCTCGAGGGCGACCTGGTGGCGTTGCGGCGCCATGCCCCGGACAACATCGCGGCGTTCCGGCGCTGGTACGCCGACCCCGAGGTGGCGCGCCTGGCGCGCTACCAGGAAACGCCGATGCGGGTCGACGAGATCGAGCGCTTCTTCCACGTCCGGGCGCTGGGCGAGGACTCGCTCACGATGGCGATCCACGAGCGAGCCACGGACCGCCTCGTGGGCAGCTGCTCGTTCAGCCAGGTCGACGGCGACAACGGCTCGGTGATGTTCCACATCACGATCGGCGAGAAGGATGTCTGGGGCCGCGGCTACGGCACGGAGGCGACGCGACTGATGCTCCACCACGCCTTCGAGACGCTGGGCCTGCATCGCGTCGCGCTGACGGTCTTCGAGTTCAACGAGCGGGCCATCCGCGCCTACCTGCGCTGCGGGTTCGTCGTCGAGGGGCGGGCCCGCGAGGCGATCTGGCGCGACGGCCGGTGGTGGGACGAGGTCGGCATGAGCATCCTCGCCACCGAGTGGCAGGCGCGCCGGCGGCGGTCGGGTCCCGACGCACCGATCTCGACGGGGACGATCGCGGCGCCGTGAACGCCGCGGCGGCGCACGCCGCCTTCCGCGAGCGGATGGCGGCGAAAGGCCACGTCGTCGACAACGCCCGGCAGGCCGTTGGGATCCTCGAAGCGGCGTTCGACGAGGGGTCGCTGCAGCGCACGCCGGTCGTGGATCGGATGCTCGCCGACCTGATGGTCGCGCTGGAGCAGGACGAGGGCCAGAAGCTCGGCGGCAAGAGCGCCGAGGCCGCGCGATTCATCCTGCGTGCCATCGACCGCGAGCTGGAGCGGCAGGTCGAGGCTTGACTCTCGACTTGGTCGAGGGTCCACGATGCCGTCATGACGCGTGATGCGCCGTCCCGCGAGCTCCTGCCGATCGGGCGCTTCGCCCGGCTCAGCGGGCTGTCGATCGGGGCGCTGCGACACTACGACGAGCTCGGCCTGCTGCAGCCCGCGGCAGTGGACCCCGAGACGGGCTACCGGCGGTATGCGCCGGTCCAGCTGGCCGATGCGCGGGCCATCGCGCGGCTGCGGGACCTGGAGGTCCCGCTCGACGAGATCCGGGAGCTGCTCGGGGCGGACGACGCGGCCGGACGGCGGCGGCGCCTGGCCACCCACCGGACGCGCGTCGAGGCTCGCGTCAACCGGCTCGTCCGGATCCTGCACGTCGTCCGCCAGCTGAGCGAAGGAAGGGAGCCGATCATGGGTACCGATGCAGCCGAAGCGGCGCCGGGCGTCGAGCTCGGGTTCGATTCGGACGGCCACCGCGCGCTCGCCAAGGCCCTCTACAACCACGTCTGGACGCTGCTCGAGGCCGCCGAGCGGACGCCCGACCAGGTCGACGAGATGATCTACGCGACGCACGCCTCGGCGTACCACTGGCTGCGCAGCGGCGGCACGCTCGTGAACCGGGCGCGCGGCGAGTGGCAGATCGCCCGGGTCTACTCGACGCTCGGGCGAGGCGAGCCGGCGCTATGGCACGCCCGGCGCTGCCTCGAGCTGGCCGAGGCGGCCACGGCGGCCGGCGTGGCGGAGGACTGGGACCTCGCCGCCGCGCTGGAGGGGCTGGCCCGCGCCCAGGCCGTGAGCGGCGACCGAGCCGCGGCCGAGGCGACCAGGACGCGCGCCCGGGAGGCGCTCGAGCAGATCGCCGATCCCGAGGACCGCGAGCTGATCGACCAGGACCTCGCGACCACCCCGATCTAGCCGCCGCCGACGCTCGGCGCGCGCGCCGCGGACGCCGAACGGATCGCCGACCGGCGATACTCCGGCCATGAGCCGCGCCGCGCGTGTCGTCTTCGAGCACGTCAGCAAGCGCTATCCGGGCACGGCCGAGGGCTCCGGCGCGGTCGACGACCTGTCGCTGGAGGTCCCCGCCGGGACGACCTGCGTCCTGGTCGGGCCGTCCGGCTGCGGCAAGACGACAACCCTCAAGCTCGTCAATCGGCTGATCGAGCCGACGTCCGGACGGATCCTCGTCGGCGACCGGGACGTGGCGGGGCGCGACCCGATCGTGCTGCGCCGCGAGATCGGCTACGTCATCCAGCAAGTCGGCCTGTTCCCGCACCAGACCGTCGGCCAGAACGTGGAGACGGTGCCGCGCCTGCTGGGCTGGGACAGCGGGCGCCGCCGTGCGCGAACCGACGAGCTGCTCGAGCTGGTCGGCCTCCCGGCGGCCCGGTATCGCGACCGCTACCCGGCTGCCCTGTCCGGCGGCGAGCGGCAGCGCGTCGGCGTCGCCCGGGCGCTGGCGGCCGACCCGCCGGTCCTGCTCATGGACGAGCCGTTCGGCGCCGTCGACCCGCTCGTCCGCGAACGGCTCCAGAACGAGCTGCTCTCGATCCAGGAAGGCCTGGCCAAGACGATCCTGTTCGTGACCCACGACATCGACGAGGCGATCAAGATGGGCGATCGCGTGGCGGTCCTGGAGGGCGGCGGTCGCCTCGCCCAGTTCGGCACGCCCGACGAGATCCTCGCCAACCCCGCCTCGGACTTCGTGGCCCGGTTCGTCGGCGCCGATCGCGGTCTCAAGCGGCTCGCGCTGGCGCGGGTCGGCGACCTCCAGCCGGCCGACGTGACCATCGCCCACCCCGGCGACTCGGCGGCCGATGCCCGCGCCCGCGTTGTCGCCGATCCATTCCCGTACCTCCTCCTCCTGTATGCCGACGGGCAACCGATCGGCTGGATCGGGGGCAAGGACGTGCCGGGCGATGGCGAGCTCGCCGAATCGATGGCCGTCTCGGCCTCGCCGCTGCTCGACCGCCACACGACCCTGAAGGACGCCCTGTCGATGCTCCTGGCGAGCAGCGTCCAGGCCGGCATCGTCGTCGACCGTCGCGGCGCCTACCAGGGCATCGTGACGGCCGACATGATCACGGAGCGGATGCGCCCGGCGGCGGAGTCCCGGTCATGATCGACTGGCCCTGGATGGCCGACCACCTCGACGAGCTGGCGTTCCGCCTGGTCCAGCACTTCTTCCTCGCGGCGATCGCGGTCGGCGTGGGCTTCGTGATCTCGCTCGCGGCGGCCACGTGGGTCGCCCGCCGGCGGCGCCTTCGGGGCCTGTTGGTCGGGACCTCGAGCGTGCTGTACACGATCCCGAGCCTGGCGCTGTTCGCGGCGCTCGTGCCGGTCACCGGGCTGTCGGTCCTGACGGCCGAGATCCCCCTCGTCCTGTACACCCTGCTCATCTTCGTGCGGAACTTCCTGGCCGGCCTCGATTCGGTCGCGCCCGAGGTCCTCGAAGCGGCCGACGCGATGGGCTACTCGCCGCGCGGCCGTCTCGTCCGCGTGGAGCTGCCGCTGGCGCTGCCGCTGATCGTCGGCGGGCTGCGCCTCGCGAGCGTCTCGACGATCGGGCTGGTCACGGTCTCGGGCATCCTCGGCGATCGGTTCGGGGGACTCGGGTTCTTCATCTTCGAGGGCTACCGGCGCGTGTTCGCGACGGAGATCTGGTTCGGCGGGATCCCGGCGATCCTGCTCGCGGTGGCCGTCGACCTGGTCCTGCTGCGGGTCCAGCGACGCCTCACGCCGTGGGCCGCTTCCGAGGCCGTGGCAACGGGCCGCCAGGCGGCAGGCGCCTCATGAACCTCGTCGAAGCCACGATCGCCTGGCTCGCCGACCCGGCCCACTGGAGCGGCGTTTCGGGCATCCCGGCGCGCATGCTCGAGCACGTCGCGCTCTCCGGCGCCGCGCTCCTGATCGCCGCCGGCATCGCCATCCCGATCGGCGTCTGGATCGGCCACACCGGGCGCGGGGTGGCCCTCGCGGCGAACGTCGCCAACGTCGGCCGGGCGCTGCCGTCGCTCGCCGTCATCGGCATCGTCCTGCCGATCACGGCGGCGATCGATCCGCAGGCCGGTTTCAAGCTCTATCCGACGCTCGTGGCGATGGTCATCCTCGCCATCCCACCGATCCTCGTGAACACCCAGACGGGCGTCGGGGGCGTCGACGCCGAGGTCGTCGAAGCGGCCCGTGCGATGGGCATGTGGCCGGGCCAGGTCGTGGGGCGCGTGGAGCTGCCGCTGGCGATGCCGGCGATCGCCGCCGGGCTTCGTTCCGCCGCCGTGCAGGTCATCGCGACCGCGACGCTCGGCGCGATCTTCGGCGGCGGTGGCCTGGGGCGCTTCCTCGTCGAGGGCATCGCCCAGCAAGACGACGGGATGATCTTCGGCGGGGTCGTGCTCGTCGCCGGGCTGGCGCTGGCGGTCGAGGGCGCCTTCGTCCTCGGCGAAGCGTCGTTGCGCTCCCCGGGGCTGCGCGACGCAGCCGTTCGAGGCGCCGCAGCACGAGCCGCCTGAGCCGGATATCGGGCTTCCGGCGTCCCCGGACAGTAACCGGCTCTGCGGCCTGATATGGTTGCGCAGCCGTCGGATGGACCGACGAACCAACAAGGAGGCACGACCCATGCGGTTCCCCCGCAGGCTGGCCCTCGGGGCGTCGCTGCTGGTGCTGTTGAGCGCCTGCACGACGGGAGGGGGCAGCACGACGATCAAGATCGGCTCGGACGGGTTCGATGAGGCCCGCGTCGTCGCCGAGGTCTACGCCCAGGCCCTCCAGGCGAACGGGTTCACCGTCGACCGGGCGGGCATCGGGCTCGGCACCCGCAAAGTCACCGCCGCCGCGATCGAGAGCGGCGAGATCGACCTCAAGCCCGAATACCTCGGCTCCGGCCTGATCTACTACGGTGGCACGTCCACGCGCTCGTCAGACCAGAACCGGAGCGCGCTCCAGGCGGCGCTGCAGCCGAAGGGCATCACGGTCCTCGACTACACCCCGGCCCAGGACACGAACGCGTTCGTCGTCCGGCGCGAGACGGCCGAGCAGTATGACCTCGCCAGGATGAGCGACGTCGCGCCGGTCCAGGACGAGCTCAAGTGGGCCCTCGCGACCGACTGCCCGACGAATCCGCTATGCGCCGAGGCGCTCAAGGATGAATACGGGCTCGAACCCGCGGACGTGACCCTGCTCGACGCCTGCAGCGGCCCGATGGCCGAGGCGCTCAAGAGCGGCACGGTCGATGTCGCCGAGCTCTGCTCGACCGGTCCGGAGATCAAGATCAACGACTGGGTCGTCCTCGAGGACGACCGGCAGACCCAGCCGGCCGAGAACATCGCCCCCATCGTCCGAACCGATGTCCTCGACAAGATCGATCGCGCGAAGTTCGAACAGGTCCTCAACGACGTGTCGGCGAAGATCGACACGGCCACCCTGGCCCAGCTCTACTACGACGTCGCGATCGAGCACAAGGATCTCGCCGACGTCGCCCGTGACTGGCTGCGCTCGGTCGGTCTCGTGAGCTGAGGACGCGGCCCCTCCTATCATCACCTCGGTGGAGCGCACCACCGGGGGACCGGCGACGGTCACCATCAATCGCAACGATCGCTTCGTGGTCGCTGCGGCGGACGGGACGATCGACGACGCGGGCAGCCACGGCTTCTTCGCGGCCGACACCCGCTTCGTCTCGGGCTATCGCGTCCTGATCAACGGTCGCCCGCCGACGCTGCTCGCGTCGGCGGCGACCCAGTTCTTCGCCTCGCGCTTCGAGCTCGCCAACCCCGAGCTGCTCGATGCCGATGGCGAGATCCCGGCCGACAGCCTGTCCATCCGCCTCGATCGCACGATCGCCGAGGGCGTCCACGAGGACATCGACATCGTCAGCTTCGGGCGACGCCCAGTCACGCTGGAGCTGGACGTCGAGCTCGAGTCCGACTTCGCCGACATCTTCGACGTCGTCGGCCCGCGTCCGGCGCGCCGCGGCGAGATCCGGCGCCGCTGGTCCGGCAGCCGTCGCGAGCTTCGGACGAGCTACGTCAACGGGGCCTTCCGGCGCTCCTTCGTGGTCGCCGTGGAGCGAGCCGACGGCCAGCCGCAATCGGCCGACGGCCGGCTGTCGTTCGCGATCCGCCTGCGGCCGGGCGAACGCTGGCATACCTGCCTGAAGTGGCTGCCGTTCACCGGCCTGCGCCGCCGACCGACGACGCTCGGCTGCAACGCGATCGCCGAATCGCGTGCCAGCCTCCGACCGCCACCCCGGCCGCGGATCGGCATCCAAACCCCGAACCGGACCGTCGAGGCAGCCTGGCGACAGGCGGTCGTCGACATGGCGGCGCTGCGGCTCGAGTCCCGCACGGCCGGCCGGCGATCGATCGTCCCGGCCGCCGGGATCCCGTGGTACGCGACGCTCTTCGGACGCGATTCGCTGATCGCCTCGGTGCAGAGCATCACCGGCTTTCCCGAGTTCGCCGCCGGCGCCCTCCTCCGCCTGTCGGAGCTGCAGGCGACCCGCGACGACCCGGTTCGCGACATGGAGCCCGGCAAGATCCTCCACGAGATCCGGCACGGCGAGCTGGCGACGCTCGGCCTGGTGCCGCATCACCCGTACTACGGCACCCACGACGCGACGAGCCTGTTCGTGATCGTCCTCTCGACGCTCTACCACTGGAGCGGCGACGACCGCCTGCTCGAGCGATACCTGCCGGCCGCCGAGGCCGCGATGGCCTGGATCGAGCGCTCCGGCGATCGGGACGGCGACGGCTTCCAGGAGTACGGCCGGCGCTCCCCGCACGGCTACTACAACCAAGGCTGGAAGGACGCCGCCGACGCGATCGTCGACGCCAACGGCGAGCTCGCGCCGCTGCCGATCGGGACCTGCGAGCTGCAGGGCTACGCGTACGACGCCCGCCTCCGCCTGGCCGAGCTCCACGAGGCCCTCGGCCATGCCGACCGCGCCGGCGAGCTGCGGGCCGCGGCCGCGCGGCTGTACGAGCGTTTCAACGACGCCTTCTGGTGGGAGGCCGAGGGCACTTACGCGCTGGCCCTCGACGGCCGCAAGCGCCAGGTGCGGAGCGTCGCCTCGAACGCCGGCCACTGCCTCGCCAGCGGCATCGTCCCGCCCGAGCGAGCCCGCCGCGTGGCCGACCGACTGCTGGCCGAGGACATGTGGTCCGGCTGGGGCATTCGAACGCTGTCGGCCGCCCACCCCTCCTACAACCCGTTCAGCTACCACACCGGTTCGGTCTGGCCGCACGACAACTCGATCATCGCCGGCGGCTTCCGGCGCTACGGGCTCGACGCCGAGGCGGCCAGGGTCGCGCGGGCGGTCTTCGACGCAGCGGCCGGGTTTCCCGGACACCGCCTGCCCGAGCTGTGGTCCGGACAGCCGCGCGACGAGGGCGGCTTCCCGGTCCCGTACCTGCGTGCGAGCGCGCCGCAGGCCTGGGCCGCGGCGTCGGTGTTCCAGCTGGTCGCGGTGCTCTGCGGGATCGACGCGCGGGTCGCCCCTGACGGGATCCGCGAGCTGGCCGTCAACCCGGCCCTCCCCGCCTGGCTGCCCGAGCTGACGATCACGAACCTGCGGGCCGGCCGTGGCTCCATGAACCTGGGGTTCCGCGACGGGACGGTCGAGGTCCGCGACAACACGACCGGCTATCGGCTCGTCCACCGCGGCTGAGCCGCTAGCGCAGGTCGAAGTCCGCCAGCAGCTCGAGAGCGGCCGACCAGCATCCCGGATCGTCCGCCTCGATCCGCTCCCGCTCGTCGTGGATCCAGCCCGCCGCGATGCGCTGGAGACCGTGGTGGCGGACGATCCGGGTGCGCCGCGGGTCCTCGCGCGCGAGGAACGCCGCGTAC
>QKHE01000032.1 GCA_003250155.1 Chloroflexota bacterium
GGCGATGTCTGCCCTGGCGCCGAAGCGGCCGCTCGAAACGCGACCGACACCTCGCCGTATCCTTGATCGAAGCGCCGAGCGCACCGAGCTGAGCACGCGCGGGAGCGGCGCGTCGGAGTCCGCCGAGAGACAGATGCACGACGAAGCGCTGCACCCCGAGACCCTCGCGGTGATCGCCGGGCGCCCGGCCCAGTCGCCAGGCGAGCCGCTCAACACCCCGATCAGCCCGGCTTCGACGTATCACCACGGGAGCGACCTCATCTACGCCCGCGACGGCAATCCCGGCTGGGCGGCGCTCGAGGCGGCCCTCGGCGAGCTGGAGGGCGGGCACTGTGTGACGTTCGCCTCGGGCCTCGCCGCGACGACGGCCATCCTCGACGAGCTGCCGCTCGGCGCCCGGGTCATCGCACAGCGCGCGCCGTACTACGGCGTCGCCGCGCTGCTGCGGGAGCGCGCGGAACGAGGTCTCACCGAGCTCGAGACGCACGCCGAGCTGACCGCCGAGGGCCTGGCGGCCGGCGTCGAGGGCGCGGCGCTGGTGTGGATCGAATCGCCGACCAACCCGATGCTCGATGTCGTCGATCTGCCCGCCGTCATCGCCATCGCCAAGGGCGCCGGTGCCCAGGTCGTTGTCGACAACACGTTCGCGACGCCGTTCGGCCAGACGCCTCTGAAGCTCGGCGCCGACCTCGTCGTCCACTCGGTCACGAAGCTCATCGGCGGCCACTCCGATCTCCTGCTCGGCGCGGTCGTCGCGGCCGACCCGGCGTTTCACCTGCGCCTCCTCCAGCGGCGGCAATCGACCGGCGCGACCCCTGGAGTCCTGGAGGCCTACCTCGCGCTGCGCGGGCTTCGAAGCCTGCCCGCCCGCCTCGAGCGCGCCCAGGCGACCGCCCGCGACCTGGCCGCGCGCCTCGCCGGTCACGCCGGCGTCGCCCGCGTCCGCTATCCCGGCTCGGGAACGATCATCTCGTTCGAGACCAAGGGATCCAGCGCCGACGCCGAGGCCGTGTGCGAGGCGACCAGGCTGATCGTCCACGCGACGAGCCTCGGCGGCGTCGAGACGACGATGGAGCGACGCGCGCGGTACGCCTCGGAGCGGGCCGTCGGCACGCCCCAGACGCTGATCCGGCTCAGCGTCGGCCTCGAGCACGTCGACGATCTGTGGCGCGACCTGGAGCGGGCGCTTGCCGTCGCGCGGCGGTGACGACCCGCCGAAGCTGACGCACATGGTCCAACGGCACGAGCCGCAGTCGGGAAATCGGCGGCTCGTGACCGAGCGGCTGACGCTGCGCGAGCCGCAGCCCGACGACCTGGCGCACTACCGGCTCGTCGTCGGCGAGGAGGGTGCCGAGCAGGAGCTCCGCTACGGGCTGTCGCACTGGCGGGCGCACGGCTTCGGACCGTGGATCGTCGAGGAGGCGGGTCGAACCGTCGGGGTGCTCGAGGTGCACTACGCGGGCCCGGGCGTCACCGGGATCGCACCCGAGGAGGTCGAGGTCGGCTGGACGGTCGCCGAGGCCGAGCGCCGGCGGGGTTACGCGTTCGAGGCCGCCCGGGCGGCCATCGATGACGCCATCGAACGCTGTCGACCGTCGCGGCTCGTGGCCTACATCCGCCCCGACAATGCGATCTCGATCCGGCTCGCCGAGCGCCTCGGCTTCGAGCACGTCGCCGACGGGCTGACGCGCTCCGGGGATCCGATGCGCATCTATCGACGGGAGGGACCGCGGAGCCGGTAGCCGCCACGGAACTTGATCGGCTAGCGCGCTCAGCCGCGCCCGTCCGACCTCAGGTAGGCGTCGTAGCGAACGTCGACCCGGAAGCCGAGGCGCTCATAGATCGGGCGGCCCGCTTCGCTTGCCTGGAGCGCCGCGACGTCGCAGCCAGCGCGGATGCCGTCGGCGACCACCCGCGCGGTCATGGCCTCGCCGTGGCCGCGTCGGCGCGCCGCGGGCACCGTGGCGATCGCGTACACGCCGATCGTCCGGCCGCTGCGCCAGCCCATCCCGGACGTCACCGGCCGGCCATCCTGGTATCCGACGTACAGGCTGCACTCGGGGATGTCGAGCAGGCCCGGCCCGCTCGTCTCGACGGCCACCCTGCGGGGCACCGCGAACCCTTCTGTCACGACGGCCCGGTGGTCCTCCAAGCCGGCCGTGTCGGCCACGCGGCGAACCTCGAACCCAGCGGGCATCCTCGGCGGTGCGGCGAGATGGTCGATGGGGAACGCCACCATGCCCGGGGTCACTGCCGCGGCGCCGGCAGCCCGCCAGCCGGCCTTCGTGACGCCGCCGATCAGGTGATCGTCGGCGCCATCGCGCAGGCGGACGATCGGGCCGTCGATTCCGGGCAGCTCGAGCCCAGCGGCGGCGAGGAGGTCGGACGCGGTCGCATCGTCGCGCTCGGCGAGCACCTGGTCGAACCAGTCGAACGGCATCGACGAGCGGAGGCTGAGCACACCGCCGATTCGCCGGATCTCGACCGTCGGCGTGCACGTGGCCACGCCGGTCAGGTAGGCGACCCAGTTCTCGTGCTCCAGGGCGGCTCGGTCGGGCAGCGTCACGGTGGGGCACAGTCTTGCCGCGTGACGCCCGACGTCAAGGGCTAGCGTTGAGCCGTTGAACGCCGTGGCAGCGTGGCCGCGGCCGGCGAAGGCCGGCCGCGGACGGCTCCCCTTGGTCCTGCGTCAGGCTCCTTCGCTGCCCATCACCCAGCGGCCGAGAACCGGCAGCAGGATGACGCCGGCGATGCCGACGAGGACGTAGATGATGGTCGAGATCGTGTTGGTCTCACCGAACGAGCTGCCGGTGAGCGCCGCGACGAGGTCGAACCCGGCAATCCCGACGAGCAGCCAGTTGACGGCCCCGACGATCACCAGGAGCAGTGCGAGGGCGTTGACGTAGCGCATATCCATCCTCCGGTCTGTTGGCCCGCAATCGTGCCGGCCTCCTGGATCAATCATTGTACAAGGTCTGTTCGAGAGAGCAATAGTGTGTCCATGGATTGTCACCACCGCGGCGATGACGTATGCTGCACAAGCCATGTACACCATCAAGCAAGCCGCCGCTCGCGCCGGCGTCACCGTCCCGGTCCTCCGCGCCTGGGAGCGCCGCTATGGGATCGTCGAGCCGAACCGCACGCCATCCGGATACCGCCTGTACGACGACGTAGCGATCGAGCGCGTCCGGACGATGCGCCGCCTGGTCGACGAGGGCTGGCAGCCGAGTCAGGCGGCCATGGAGGTCATCGAGGGAGGGCCGGCCGCCGTCGCGCTCGAGGAATCTGCCGGCCCCGGCGCACCGGCCGCCGATGGCGGCGGCTTCGACGCGTCGGACGAGCTCGTCACATCCTTCGTCGACGCTGCCGCCCGGCTCGACGAGCGAGCCGTCGGGCAGGTCCTCGATGCGATGTTCGCGCGCGGGTCGTTCGAGGCGGTCGCCTCCTCGCTCCTCTTCCCCGCCCTCGTCGAGCTCGGCGACGCGTGGGCTGCCGGGCGGGTCAGCGTGGCCGGCGAGCACCTCGCCAGCCACGCCGTCCTCCGGCGGCTGGGCGCGGCGCTCGAAGCCACCGGCCACGGCCGCAACGGGCACGGCCAGGTGCTCGTCGGGCTGCCGCCCGGGAGCCGCCACGAGCTCGGTGCCCTGGCGTTCGCGATCGCGGCGCGGCGAGCCGGCCTGCCGATCACGTACCTCGGGCCCGATCTCCCCGTCCACGACTGGCTGGGCGCCGCGAGCACCGCCCGGGCGGCGGTCATCGCCGTCGTGACCGCGCGCGACCGGACGCAGGCCATGCGCGTCGTCGAGCGGTTGCGGGACGATCGACCAGGGGTCGTGGTCGCGCTCGGTGGTCGAGGCGCACGAGAGGCGGATGGGACGCTGACACTCTCGTCGGACCTGGTCAGCGCGGTCGACCAGCTCGCGGCCGCGATCGACCTCGGGTGACGAGCGACTGGAACGCCAGCGTCTACGACCGCGTCGCGGATCCCCAGGCCCGCTGGGGCGCCACCGTGCTCGAGCGCCTGCCGCTCGACGGAGACGAGCGCGTGCTCGACGCCGGCTGCGGCACCGGGCGCGTGACGGAGCAGCTCCTCGAGCGCCTGCCGAGCGGCGAGGTCGTGGCGCTGGATGCGTCGAGCACGATGCTCGCCGAGGCGAGGCGGCGGCTGTCGCGGTTCGGCGATCGCGTCCGGTTCGTGCAGGCCGACCTCGTCAATCCCCTACCGCTCGACGCGGTGGATGCGGTCCTCTCGACGGCCACCTTTCACTGGGTCCTCGACCACGACGCGCTGTTCGCGAACCTCGCCGCGGTGCTGCAACCGGGCGGCTGGCTCGTCGCCCAGTGCGGCGGTTTCGGCAACGTCGCGACCGTCCTGCAGATTGCGGCCGAGGTTCAACCCGGGTTCCACCGCCAGCACAACTTCCAGACCGCCGAGGCGACCCGCGAGCGGCTCGAGCGGTCAGGCTTCAAGGCCGTCGAGACGTGGCTCTCGGACGAGCCAACCCCGTTCGATACGATCGACGAGCTCGAAGCGTTTCTCGAGACGGTCTGCCTGCGGACGTTCCTGGACGAGCTCCCACGGGAGGCACGACCGGCCTTCGTGCGTGCGGTCGCGGCCCGCGTGCCGCAGATGACGCTGGACTACGTCAGGCTGAACATCGTCGCGCGGCGCGGCCCGTAGGTTCGACGCGAACGAAGAAAAAGAGGCCGGCCCCGCGAAGGGGCCGGCCTCGGTGCGTGCGGAACGGAGGCTAGCGGTTCTCGACCCGGCGCCCAACGAGGGTGCGGGGACCTGCGAGCGCCAGCATCGCAACCGCGGCGACCGCGAGCAGCGCGAGCCAGGCGGCTGAGCTCGTGCCGCTGGCAGGCTCGTCCGCAGTCGTCGTGGGCGGTGGCTCGAGCGTCGCTGCGAGCGAACCGATCGCGAAGACCGTATAGGACGTGCCGGCGGCAAGGTCGAGGGCTGACGGATCGATCGGGCAGAGCGAGCTGTCCGAGCTCGCGCAGACCTTGAGGTCGTAGCTGCCGGCGGGGAAGGCCGCGTAGCCCACGGCGGGCGCGCGGTTCGGGTACTCGAGGCCGTCGATGCCGATGGAGTCGCCGGCCTGCGTGAGGACGTCGACCGCCGGCGTGTCGGCGGACAGATGCACGACGCGCACCTGGGCGCTTTCGACTTCAGCGAGATCGGGGTCGTCGACGAAGACATTCACGTCGATCGACGCCAGGAGGTCGGACGCGGCCACGGTGTACTTCGTGTCGGCCAGGACCTCGAGAGCCGGGACCTCGATCGGGCAGATGGACGAGTCGGCCGTGGCGCAGACCTTGACGGCATACGTTCCCGGCGGGACCTCGGCATAGCCGCTGATGTCGCCGAACTCCAGGCCGGACAACGCGTCGACCTTGGCCACCGTGGACAGGTCGGCGCCGACGAAGACATCAACCGACGGCGTGTCGGGCGACCCGTGGAGGACCCGGATCCAGGTCTGACCCGCGGTCGGAGTCTCCTGATCGTTCGCCGTCACGACCGCCGTCAGCTTCTCGGCTCCGGCCGCGGCGACCGGGCCGACAGCCATCGCCATCAGCGCGATCGCCGCCAGCGGAGTCGCTACCGACCGAATGCGTCGAGTGTTCATCGTGCTCTCCTTTGCTGAACCTCTGTTATAGGTTTGTAGAGGTTCATTGCGCCAGAGGTTAGCCACGACTGCTCATAGCTGTCAAGCGTTTGTTCATTGTCGTCGCTCCCCGGAGCCTCAGTCGAACACCGCTCGTCCCTCGCCCGGGCGACCGGGCGCGTCGGCGTACACTCGAACCGCCGGCCGTGGGGGCCGGCGACGATGAGCGTCACCGCCGTGGCGCAACCAGGCGAGGCTCGGCTTGCCGAAGAGCTACGTTCGCCTGACCCAGCCCCTCGTGCGCGACACGAAGGGTGGCGAGCTCCGTCCCGCGACCTGGGACGAGGCGCTCGACCGGACCGTCGCGGGCTTCCGCGCCGCCATCGCCTCTCGACCCGAGGCGACCGACGGCCGTGGCCCGATCGGGATCTTCAGCTGCTCGAAGTCGACCAACGAGGTCAACTACGCAGCCCAGAAGCTGTCCCGCATGGTCCTGGGCAGCAACAACATCGACAGCTGCAACCGTACCTGACACGCGCCGTCTGTCGCCGGTCTGGCGACCGTCTTCGGCGCTGGTGGCGGAACCAGCTCATATCGCGAGGCTGAGGAGACCGATCTGATCGTGCTCTGGGGCTCGAACGCCCGGGAGACACATCCGATCTTCTTCCATCACCTCCTCCGCGGCGTCCGCAACGGCGCCCGGCTGTTCGCGGTCGACCCGCGCCGGACGAGCTCGGCCGAATGGGCCGACATGTGGCTCGGCCTGGACGTCGGCTCGGACATCGCCCTGGCGAACGCCGTCGGCCGCGAGATCATCGCGGCCGGCCTGGCCAACACCGAGTTCATCGAGCGGGCGACCGAGGACTTCGAGAACTACCGGGCCAAGGTCGAGAGCTACACGCTCGAGTACGCCGAGCGCGAGACGGGCGTTCCGGCCGAGGCGATCCGCGAGCTCGCCCACGCGTACGCGTCCGCGGACAAGGCGATGATCTGCTGGACGCTCGGCATCACCGAGCACCACAACGCGGTCGACAACGTCCTGGCGCTCATCAACCTGTCGCTGCTGACCGGCCACGTTGGCAAGTACGGCAGCGGCCTCAACCCGTTGCGCGGCCAGAACAACGTCCAGGGCGGCGGCGACATGGGCGCCCTGCCGGACCGCTTGCCGGGCTTCCAGTTCCTCGAGAACGACGCCCCTCGCAAGCGCTGCGAGATGGTCTGGGGCTGCGACCCGCTGCCGGCGAAGCGGGGCTGGCACCTGTCGGGCATGTTCGAGGCGATGGACCACGGCGAGCTGAACGCCCTCTACGTCATCGGGGAGAACCCGATGCAATCGGAGGCCGACCAGGGTCTCACCCGGCGGCGCCTCACCGGCCTCGACTTCCTCGTCGCCCAGGACATCTTCCTGACTGCGACGGCCGAGATCGCCGACGTGGTCCTGCCGGCCGCGGCGGCGTGGGCCGAATCGGAGGGCACGGTCACCAACTCCGAGCGGCGGGTCCAGCGCGTGCGCAAGGCCATGGACCCGCCCGGCGACGCCCGCGACGACCTGTGGATCGTCTACGAGCTCGCTCGTCGCATGGGCACCGATTGGGGCGAGGCGTCCGCCGAGCGCACCTGGGACGAGGTCCGGCGGGTTGCGCCGGCGTTCGCGGGCATGAGCTACGCGCGCCTCGAGCAGCTCGGTGGCATCCAGTGGCCGTGCTGGGACGACGACCACCCGGGCGAGCTGTTCCTGCACTCGCGGCTGTGGGAGGACCCGGTGCCGGGGCTGCGGGCGCCGTTCGTGCCGGTCGACCACGAGCCGCCGGTCGATCGCCTCGACGACGATTTCCCGATCCGGCTGACGACCGGGCGCCGTCTCGACTCCTACAACACCGGTGTCCAGTCCGGCGGCTTCGCGTCGCCGATGCGGCGCGGCGAGACGCTCGACGTCTCGCCCGAGGACGCCGAGCGCCTCGGCCTGGCCGACGGCGAGCGGGTCCGGGTCGTCTCGCGACGTGGCGCGGTCGAGGCACCGCTGCGCCTTGACCCCGGCCTCCGACCCGGCCTCGCGTTCATGACGCTGCACTTCCAGGACGACGTCGCGACGAATGTCCTGACGATCGACGCCGTCGACCCCAAATCAGGTACGGCCGAGTTCAAGGCCACCGCGATCCGGATCGAGAGGCTCGAGCCGGCCCTCCCGGCCTGAGATCAGGTGGCCTCGACCACCACGGTCGCCGCCTGAGGCCAGCGGCGGGCTGAATGGCACTGGCGCGAGCGACCCTTCCAGTTCACGCTCCCGCTCGAACGGGGCGTGACAGGCGGCCGAGTTGCGCGTCCTATCTCGACGGCGTCGACCCGGCGGGAGGCGGACATGGAGCTCATCGTTGTTCTTGCGGTCGTGGTGTTCGTATGGGCCCGTTCCGTCTCCGGCCGCATCCGGCGGGCTGAAGACGAGACCGCTCGGCTCCAGCGCGAGGTCGACTGGCTGAAGGGCAGGCTGCTCGGTGCCGGCCTCATCAAGAGCCCGGCCGGCGAAGAGGCCACGCCCCTGCCCCAGGCTGGCCCCGCGTCTGCACCGGTGCCTCCGCCCGTGCCTGCCGCTCCCCCGACGCCCGTGCCGTGGCAGGCGCCGGCCGCTCGCGTCTCCGCTGCTGTCACCGCCCCGAGCGCGGCGCGCGCCGCGGCGCCTCCGCGCACGCCGCCGCCGGCCGCGGCTGCACCGCGACCGGCGCAGACACGGTTGACCCCGCCCGCTCCAGCCGGTCCGGGCCTCCTCCGAACGACGCTGACCCGCGTCGGGATCCTCCCGCCGGGCGGCCTGGCGGCGCCATCTTTGGCCGATCTCGCCGCCTGGATCGAGGGCCGAATGCTCGCGGTCGTGGGCGGCATCGCCCTGATCCTCGGCGCCATCTTCTTCCTGAGCCTCGCGTTCAGCCGGGGCTGGATCACCATCGAGATGCGGGTCCTGCTCGCGCTCGCCGGCGGGGCACTGCTGCTCGGGCTCGGGGAGGTTGCGTTCCGCCGGCTCCGGGGCATCGTCGGCCACGTCCTCGTGGCCGTCGGGCTCGCGATCGTGGCGCTCGGCCTCTTCGCGGCGACACGCCTGTACTCGCTCGTCCCGGTTGAGCTCCCGCTCGCCGGCGCGTTCGCGGCGGCCGTCGCCGCCGCGGTCATCGCCGTCCGCCACGACTCGCAGCTCGTCGCCGCATTCGGGCTCGTGACGGTCCTCGCGGCGCCGCCGCTGCTCGGGGCATCGCCGACGCTCACGACGCTATTGTTCGTCGCCGCGGCCCTCGTCGGGACGACCGGGGTGGCCCTCGCCCGAACCTGGTCGTGGCTCCCGGTCATCGCCTTCGCCCTGACCGCTCCGCAGCTCGCCTCGTACCTCCTCGGCTCCGCCGCGATCGCCGAGCGGCTCGTGGTCCTCGCCGGCTTCTGGCTGGTCACAGTCGTGGCCGCGGGAGGCGAGGAGGCGCGGCGGGCGACGGATCGCCTTCGGACGACGACCGTCACGTTGCTGCTGGCCGGGGCCGCGTTCGGGGTCTGGGCAGGCTTCGTGATCCTGACGGGGTCCGCCGAGGCTTGGCGCGGGACATTCCTGGCCGCGACCGCGGTGGCGCACCTGGCCCTCGGCCTGGCGTTCCTGGTCCGCTTCGGCGATCGGCACCCGTTCGGGATCCTGGTGTGCGGGACGGGCGTGGCCGCGCTGACGATGGCCGTACCGATCCAGTTTGGGGGCCCGCCGGTCCCGATCGCCTGGGCCGCGGAGGCCGTCGCCCTGGCGTGGGTCGCAACGCTGCGTCGGCACCCGTACAGCGGCGCGGTCGCCGCGCTCCTCGGCGCGCTCGCCGCCGCCCACCTGCTGGCGATCGAGTACCCGATCGGCCGCCTCGTCCGGGACGACGTCCTTCCGGCGGCGTTCATCGGGCCAGAGGGTCTGACGTTCGGCTTCATCGTGGCCGCGCTGGCCGGCGCCGGCCTGGTCGTGCCGATTCGGTGGGTTCGCGTCGGGCTGGCCGCAATCGGCGGACTGCTGACGATCTATGTCCTGCCGTTCGAGCTCCGCGGACCGGCCCTCGTCGCGGGCTGGACGGCGCTCGCCGTCGCCGCGGCCTGGCTCGCCTCGCACGTCGTCGTCGGGCTGCCCAACCTCACGCCGCCCGCGGACTGGACCAAGCAGCTCGACCTCCCAGGCTGGCTGCGAGCGGCGGCGACGACGGTGGTTCGATTGGTCAGTCGCGCGGCCCGGCCGGTCTTCCTGGTCGTGCCCGTTGCGGCCGGGCTGCTGGCCCTCGCCCACATTCCGTACTCCGACTACCCGCTGACGCGGATCGACGCAGGCTTCGGCGAGGTCCCGTTCGTTGGCCAGTCAGGCCTGTCGGCGGCGATCGTGGCGGCGGGCCTGGCGCTCGGCGCCGCAGCGGTCCCGGTCGGCTGGATCCGACTCCTCCTCGCTGGGATCGGCGGCCTCATGGCGGCGTACGTCCTGCCGTTCGAGTTGTCCGGTCCCGCCCTCGTCGCGGGCTGGACGACCCTCGCCGTCGCGGCCGTCGCGCTCCACGTCGCGGTCGTCCGGCCGAGGCTGGCAACACCCGGGCGGTCGGCGGCGCTGGTCCGTGCGGCGCTGACGGTCTCGGCCGTCGGTGTGCTCGCGGGTGGCCTCGCGGTGGCCCACCTCGCGTGGCTTGACTACCCGATCACCCGGCTCGGGGAAGGGCCGCTCTCGAGGCTGCCCTTCGTCCGGCCCGAGACGCTGTCGCTCGCTGCGGCGATCGCCGGCCTGGCCGTGGCCGCATGGCTGGACCGCGAGCCCTGGAGCCGGCGCGGTGCGCTCGGCGCAGGGCTCCTGCTCGTGGTCTATGCCGCCGCGTTCGAGATTCCGATCCCACATGTCGCCCTCGCCTGGGTGGGCCTGTCGCTGGTCGCCCTGGCTGCGGGCCGTCGGTGGCTGCCCGTCGGTTCTCTCCGGCAGCGGTTGTCGCCCCTCCGGCTCCACGCGCTGGCCGAGGCAATGCCCTACGTCGCGGCGGCCGTCGGGCTGCTGTTCCTGGTTGGCCAGGCACTGGTCCTGACCGGGCCGAGCGAGTTCGTCCGCGCCGTGGTCGGCGTACGGCTCCCGACCGGCATGCCGTTTGTCGACGACCGGACGTACGTCATCGTCGCCCTCGCGGGTGGCCTCATCGGGGCGGGCTGGCTGCTATCGAGCGGGTTCGCGCGCGCCTGGGCCGGGATTGGCGCCGGGCTCGCGCTTGCCTGGCTGCTGCCGTTCGAGGTCCGCGTTGGGTATGCCGTCGCCGGCTGGGCCGCCATCGGGGCGGTCGGCCTGGCCGTTGCGTCACGCGTCGAGGCCACGGGTCGGTGGTTGCGTCCGGCATCGGTTGGCGTGGTCGCCTACGCCGTGACGATCGCGATCACCGTCGTCGCGCCGCCGAGCCGACTCGTCGTGGGCCCGTCCACCATCGTCCTGGCAGTGGGGCCGATCACCGACGCGACGGTGGCGCTCCTTGCCATCGCGGCCGCCCTCGCTGTCATCGGACGTCTGGCCGGCCCGACACGCCTCGGGCTGGCGGGTCTGGTCGGCGCCGGGGTCGCGGGGGTCTACCTGCTCTCGGTCGGAGTGACCGATGCGTTCCAGGTCCAGGTCCACTCGCGACCCCTAGACGAGCTGCGAACGGAAGCCCAGGTGGGGCTCAGCATCCTCTGGTCCGTGCTGGGCGGCACCGGGTTCGCGGCCGGGCTCCTGACCCACCGATCGCCGGTCCGGATCTTCGGGCTGGCCCTCCTGGGGCTCGCCACGGCCAAGGTGTTCCTGGTCGACCTCTCGGCCCTCGACGTCGCCTATCGCGTTCTGTCGCTGGTGGCGCTCGGCGTGCTGCTGCTCATCAGCGCGACCGTCTACGCCAGGCTCCAAGGGCCCGGAGGTCCGGGCGTGCCGGGCGGTCCCGGCCGTCCGAGCGGTCCGGGCGTCCCGGGCCTGTCGGGGCACGCGGGTCAGCCGGGTCGCGCCGGCTGAACAGGCCGCCAGCCGGCAGACGTTCTCGACCGGGGCTCCGCCGGCTTGTAGACCCGCCCCACGGAACGCGATGCTGGGAACCGGTCCCCATTAGCTGCCGGCCTGCAGCGCCGCCACGAGGGCCGGCTCGATGAGCGGCCCGAGCGATGCCGCGAAGGTGGCGGTCATGTGGTGGCTGTCGCGGTAGACGATGATGCCGTTCAGGACGACCGGACACGGATTGCCGGGGCACATGACCGGGGTCACGTCGATGAGCGTCGCGCCGAGCAGCTCCGCGGCGGTCCGCTCGACGATCCCGGGGTTCTTGCCGAAGGCCTTGCCGCGGCGTGTCTCGCACTCGCGGATGTCGTCGCGGTGTCGCGACAGGCAGTACGGGACGTTGTACCTCGAGCGAGGCGTATCGACGAAGATGACCTTCGCGCCCGGCAGGCGGCCGATGAGCCGCGCGGCGGCCTCGCCCTGGTGGACCGGATCGGGATCCGAAGCCGTGGAGCTCTCGAGGTCGCCGATGAAGGCGACGATGACGAGATCCGGCTTGAGGTCCTTCAGGCGGTCGACGACCTTCTCTCGCCACGTGTCGCACTCGGTGTACATCCGCCCGTACCAGTAGGAGTACAGCGGCATATCGAGGAAGCGGCACGACTGCTTGATGAACGGGATGAGGCGCCACCCGTTGGCCTTGGCCATCGGGTCGAGCGCCGGGAACCAGTGGGCGGCGTGCGAATCGCCGACCACGGCGACGGTGATCGAGCCCTTCTTCGCGCCGTAGACGCAGTCGACCGGCGTGATCTGCGGCTGCCCCAGGAGGCAGATGTCGGCCTCCAGGGTGTCGCTGTCGTACGGCGCCTTGGCGAGCGACGGCCGAACGTGCGCCGGCAGCGGCACGGGCCCCGAGGGGGTGGGCTCCGGGGTGACTGCCGGCGTCGCGGTCGGCGGGACATCGGACGGGATCGCCGGGGACTCGGGCGCGAACGTCTCGACGACGATCGACGGCAGCGGCTCGGCGGAGCCCGACGGGTCCGGCAGCGCGGCCGTGCCGTCGTCGAGGCCGCTCGACGCCGCGAGGCCCAGTCCGCCCGAGATGCTGACCGTCAGCACCACCGCCAGGCCGGCCGCGGCGAAGGTCAGGCGCGGGCGTGCCGCCAGGCGCCGGCCACGATGGATCGGCTGTTCCACGAGCCGGAAGCTGAGCCAGCCCACCCCGATCGCCAGCACGGCGAGACCAACGCGCCCGAGCAGCGGCAGCTCCTCGTCGAGCGGCAGCGCGGCGGCAGGCAGGACGAGGATCGGCCAGTGCACGAGGTACAGCGAGAACGAGATGAGGCCGAGGAAGCGGAGCACGGGGGTCTCGAGCACCCGTCCGACGGAGCCGGGTCGTGCACCGGCGAGGATGACGGCGGCGGTTCCGAGGGCGGGCAGCAGGGCGGCGATGCCCGGGTATGGCGTGCTGCGGCCGATGACCAGCAGCGCCGCCACGATGGCCCCGAGGCCCAACCAGCCGATCGGCCGGAGGGCCCGATCGGACAGCCGCCCGTGCGCACCGGCGCTCGCCGCGAGGAGCCCCCCGAGACCCAGCTCCCAGGCCCGCGTCGGCAGGCCGTAGAAGGCCCACGCCGGCGCCGCGTCGGTGAGCCACAGCGCGCCGAGGTACGAGGCGCCGACGACGCCGAGAAGCGTCACACCGACCGCCGCGCGCGGCCGCCCGAACCGCGTGACGAGGATCAGCAGCGCCGGCCACAGCAGGTAGAACTGCTCCTCGACGCCGAGCGACCAATAGTGGATGACCGGCGACGGAGCGAGGTCGACACCGAAGTAGTCGGTCGCCCCGGCCGCGAACCAGACGTTGCCCGTGAACAGCGCGCTCGCGACCGCGTCGCCGGCGACACGCGGCAGGTCCAGCGGCGCCATGAACAGGGGCGCGGCGACCACGATTCCGACCAGCACCACGCTCGCCGCCGGGAGGATCCGGCGGGCGCGGCGGGCATAGAACTCACGGAGATCGACGCGCCCGGTCGACTCGCGCTCGCGCAGCAGCAGCCCGGTGATCAGGAAGCCCGACAGGACGAAGAACACGTCGACGCCGACGAAGCCGCCGCTCGTCCCCGGGATGCCGGCGTGGAACAGCAGGACGAGCAGGATCGCGACGCCGCGGAGCCCCTCGAGGTCGGGCCGGAAGTCGCCGCTCCCCTGACCCCGCGCCACGGGCATGCCGCCCCGCTCCATCATGCCGCCCATGCGCGCGACACGATACTGCGGACCGGTCTCGGGCGGCGGCATGGCCGTCGTTCGGGAGGATCGGCACTGGTGGCGCCGTTCTCGCCGACCGACGATCATTCCTCCAGTTGGAGGTGTAACCCATGCTCAAGCGGTTGTTCTTCTTCGGCGCGGCCATCGCCGCCGCCGGCGCCGCCTTTGCCTATGTCCAGGGCCGGGCCCTGTTCCGAACGTGGGGTGTCGACGCCGACGAGCAGACGAAGCCGCTGCCCGGTGACGACATCGTCCCCGAGGCAGACGCTGTCCTGACCCGCGGCATCGATGTCGCCGCGGCGCCGGAGCAGGTCTGGCCGTGGCTCATCCAGATGGGCTACGGGCGCGCCGGCTGGTACAGCTACGACCAGCTGGACATGAACAAGCCGAGCGCCGATCGGATCATCCCCGAGCTGCAGTCGCTGGCTGTCGGCGACACCCTGCCGACCCATCCCGGCGGCGGGTTCGAGGTCAAGGTCCTCGACGAGGGCAAGGCCCTCGTCCTGTATGCCGACCGAGCGCTGATGATGGCCCAGGCCGCCGACAAGCCCGCGGGGCTCGAGAAGGAATCGGCGAACGTCAAGGCGACGGGCATGGTTCTCGACGCGAACATGCGCGGCGACTTCAAGGCCAGCTGGACCTTCGTCCTCGAGCCAACGAGTGATGGCGGCACGAGGCTGGTCGAGCGGTTCCGTGGCTGGATGACCGCCCCGGAGACCGGCAAGGGCATGGCGCCGCCGCCGCAGGCGCGCGGGATGTTCCTGTTCGGGATCTTCGTGATGGTCCGACGCCAGATGATCGGGATCCGCGACCGCGCCGAAGGGCGCCCGGTCCGCGGCTCCGCGCCGTTCGACATGAAGGGGCTCGGGGACCGCTTCGCCCGCGCCTGATGGCGCGAGGGTCCGGCGGCCGTCCGGGAGGCGGCGGAGCGTAAACTCGGGGCGTGGATCTCCACGTCGTGGGACCGCTGGCCTCGCCCGCGGAGCGGGCCGCCGTTGATGCCCTGCTCGGGCCGCCGACGTCCGGCTGGACCGGCGGCGTCCGCGATCCGCGCACCGACGGCCACGTCGCGCGCGGCGGGCACGCCGCAAGGAGCCGACGTGACCTGTTGCTGCCCGCGCTGCACGCGCTCCAGGACCGGGTCGGGCAGATCAGCCAGCCGGGGCTGAACTACGTCTGCCGACGACTCGCGGTCCCGCCCGCCGAGGCGTACGGCGTCGCGACCTTCTATGCCCTGCTGACCACGACGTCGCGGCCGCGAGCGGTCGCCCATGTCTGCGACGACATCGCCTGCCGGCTGGCTGGTGCCGAGGCGATCTGTGCCGACCTCGAGCGGCGCCTCGGACCGCCGGGCTCTCCGCGCGACGGCGACGTGACGTGGCTCCGCAGCCCGTGCCTCGGGCGCTGCGAGCGAGCGCCCGCGGCGCTGTACACGATCGCCGGGGAGGTGCCGGTCCGCGAGTCGACCGCGCCGGTCGATGCCGCCTCGATCGTCGCCCGGCTCGAGCGCGGCGCGAGCAGGCGGTCGGGCGGCGACCAGACCAACGGCCATGCGCGCGACGCCGCCGGCCCGGCGGTCACTGATTCGGTGCCGCAGGCGGGCTCACCTGATCTTCGGCTGCTGCGGCGCGTCGGCGTCGTGGATCCCACCTCACTCGAGGCGTATCTCGGCAGCCGCGGCTTCGTCGCCCTGCAGGAGGCCCTCGCGATGGGGGGCGAGGCGGTCATCCGCGAGGTCGGCGACTCGAGGCTCGTCGGCCGCGGCGGCGCCGCCTTCCCGACCGGTCGGAAGTGGGCCGCCGTGGCGGCCCAGGCCGCGCAGCCGCACTACGTCGTCTGCAACGCCGACGAGTCCGAGCCCGGGACGTTCAAGGACCGCGTGCTCATGGAGCTCGACCCGTTCTCGGTCATCGAGGCGATGACGATCGAGGGCTTCGCGGCCGGCGCGTCGAAGGGCTACCTGTACGTGCGCGGCGAGTACCCGCTGGCCGAATCCCGGCTCCGCGGCGCCATCGACAGCGCCCGCTCGGCCGGCTTCCTCGGGCCGAGCGTGGCCGGTTCCGACTTCGCGTTCGACATCGAGGTCCGCCGCGGCGCCGGCGCCTACATCTGCGGCGAGGAGACGGCCCTCTTCGAGTCGATCGAGGGCCGGCGCGGCGAGCCGCGGAACAAGCCGCCGTTCCCGACCGACGTGGGCCTGTTCGGGAAGCCGACGGTGGTCAACAACGTCGAGACGCTCGTCAACGTGCTCGCGATCCTCGAGGACGGACCCGGCGGTGGTGCGCGGTTCGCCACGATCGGCACCCCGGATTCGACCGGCCCGAAGCTGTTCTGCCTGTCCGGCCACGTCACCCGGCCGGGACTGTACGAGGTTCCGTTCGGGACGACGCTGCGCGAGCTGCTCGAGCTCGCCGGTGGCGTGCCCGGCAACCGTTCGATCCGGGCCATCCTCCTCGGCGGGGCGGCGGGAACGTTCGTCGGTCCGGACGCGCTGGACACCCCGCTGACCTTCGAGGGCACCCGCGCCGTCGGGGCGGCGCTCGGCTCGGGCGTCGTGATGGTCTTCGACGAGTCGGTCGATCTCGTCGGCACCCTCCGCCGCATCGCAGCGTTCTTCCGGGACGAGTCGTGCGGGCAGTGCGTCCCGTGCCGCGTCGGGACCGTCCGCCAGGAGGAGATCCTGGCCCGCCTCGCCGACGGCGTCGCCGTGCGCTCTCGCGACGAGGAGCTGGCCCTCCTGGCCGACATCGGGCAGGCGATGCGCGACGCGTCGATCTGCGGGCTCGGCCAGACGGCGTCATCGGCGATCGAGTCGGCGTTCCGCCAGCCGGAGCTGGTGAGGCCATGACGCACGACCCCTCGACGACGCCCGCCGGCGTCCCGTCGGTTCAGTTCGTCACGCCGCCGGCGCGCGCGTCCAGGCCGCCCGAGGCGCCGCCGGCCGAGGCGCGACCGTCGGTCACCCTCACGATCGACGGCCGCGAGGTCAGCGCACCCGCCGGTTCCACCATCCTCGAGGCAGCCCGCTCGGCCGGGGTCGACATCCCGACCGCGTGCTACCTCGAGAACCTCACGCCGGTCAACGTCTGCCGCGTCTGCGTCGTCGAGGTCGCCGGCTCGCGGGTCCTCGCCCCGGCCTGCTCGCGCCGGGTGGAGGCCGGGATGGAGGTCCAGACAGAGACGGAGCGCGTCCGCCACTCGCGCCGGGTCGTCATCGAGTTCCTCGCCTCTTCGGTCGACACGTCGCTCGCCGGCACGCGCGTCCCGGACGGCTCGCTCGCCGGGTGGGCCGAGCGCTACGGCGCCGACCCGTCGCGATACGGCCCGCCGGCGCCGGCCGCGGAGGCCGGGGCGCGCGACACTCGTGAGCCCGGTCACCATCACCAGCCCTCGGGTCAGGAGGCGGCCCACGCGGCGACGGTGTCCCAGCCGGTGAAGGTCGACAACGACCTCTACGTGCGGGACTACTCGAAGTGCATCCTCTGCTACAAGTGCGTCGAGGCCTGCGGCGAGGACGCCCAGAACACGTTCGCGATCGCCGTTGCGGGGCGCGGCTTCGACGCTCGAATCGCCACGGAGTGGAACACGCCGCTGCCGCAGTCGGCGTGTGTCTACTGCGGCAACTGCATCGGCGTCTGCCCGACGGGCGCGCTGATGTTCAAGTCCGAGCACGACATGCGCGCCGCGGGCACGTGGGACGAGGACGCCCAGACGGTCACCGGGACGATCTGCCCGTATTGCGGCGTCGGCTGCGCCCTCGACCTCCACGTCCAGGACAACACGATCGTCAAGGTCACCTCACCGCTCGACTCCTCGGTGACCGAAGGCCATCTGTGCATCAAGGGCCGCTTCGGCTTCGAGTTCACGAACGCGCGACCCCCGGTCTCGGGAGGCCATGGCAGCGGGCCGGACGGCCCTAGCGGAGACGGCGCCGCCGATCGATGATCCGGTCATGATCCTGTTCCACCCGGCGACGATCGGAATGATCGCCTGGGTCGTCGGCACGATCGCGCTCATCGTCCTCTTCGCGGGCCGCACCGTGAGCGCCGCCTTCGGCATCTCCACCTCGCTCGTTCGCGGCGTCCGTGACTGGTCCCGCCGCCTCGACCCCGACGCCGGCCGGACCGTCTCGCCGCGCGCCGTCGAGCTGCCGCCGCTGCCGTCCGCGGGCGCTCCGGCGACGCCGCGCCTGCCCCGGGTCATCCAGGCGGGGGCGGCCGCCCGCTGGCGGGTGCCCGCCGCCGAGGTCGAGGAGCTCGACTCGCGGCACCTGACCTGAGCGCCGCATCAACGACGAGGGCGGGGCGCCGTCGATCGCTCAGCCGAGCAGGTCGCGCAGGTCGATGCGGTTGTCGTGGGCGTAGACGTTGAAGCCGTCGCCGCGCAGGAAGCCGACGAGCGTGACCCCGAGGCGGTCGGCGAGCCGGATCGCGAGGTCGGACGGGGCCGACACGGCGCAGATGATCGGCACGCCGGCGACAGCCGCCTTCTGGACGATCTCGAACGAGACCCGCCCCGAGACCATCAGCAGCCGATCCCACAGCGGCAGCTCGCGGACTCGAACGCGCGAGCCGATCAGCTTGTCGAGCGCGTTGTGGCGCCCGACGTCCTCGCGGATCGCGACGAGCCGGCCGTCGGTCTCGAACAGCCCCGCCGCGTGCAGCCCGCCGGTCCGTTCGAAGGCCGCCTGGGCCTCCCGGAGGCGATCGGGCAGCGACAGGATCACCGAGCGCGCGACGAACGGCAGGCCCTTGGGCAGCGGCTCGCAGCGGACCGCGACGTCCTCGATCGAGGCCTTGCCGCAGATGCCGCACGAGGCCGTGGCCACGAAGTTGCGCCGTGCCGCGAGCGCCGGGTCGAAGCGGCGCGCGAGGCGGACGAGCACGCTGTCGTCCGGCTCGGCCACCGCGCCGGGATCGCCGTAGCTGACGGCCCGCACCTCGTTGTCGCGGAGCAGCCCTTCGGAGGTCAGGAAGCCGATCGCGAGCTCCTCCTCGTAGCCCGGCGTGCGCATCGTGACCGCGACCTGAACGGGCTCCTGGCGCGGCCCGGCCGCTCGGATCTCCAGCGGCTCCTCGCCGACGACGAGGTCGTCGCGGACCTCCAGCTCGTCGCCGCGAATGGCGACGACCTTGGCGCTCGTGACGTGGCGCGTCGGCAGCGCGGGATCGAGCTCGGTCGCCATCGACACGAGGCTCAGGCGGGGGGCGCGCCCGCGTGGTGATGGTGGCGCGGCGAGGCGAGAGGTTTGCGGTCGGGGCCCGGCTCGACCTCGGCGCCGACGGCCACGAGCAGGCGCTCGGCCGCGGCGGCGATGTCGGCGACGGCGGCGTCGAATGCCGCCTGGTTCCGAACGGACGGCTTGGGGTAGCCGCTGACCTTGCGCACGAACTGCCGGGCCGCGGCTTCGACCTCCCCGGTCGTCGCCGGCTCGTCGTCGTTGCGGAGGCGACGAATGCTTCTGCACATGGTCGGAGCGTAGCAGGGGGTCGGCCGTGTCCCCGGCTACAGCGGCGCGAAGCGAGCGGTGAAATGCCGAAGCGCCGGAGCCCCCTCCACGATCCGGACCCCGCGCAGCTGGGCTGCCCGCTCGGCCACCCAGGCGACGACCTCGATGACGTAGTCGACGTGGCTCTGGGTGTACGTCCGGCGCGGGATCGCGAGCCGAACGAGGTCCATCGCCGCGGGTGTCTCGGTCCCGTCCGGGTGCTGCCCGAACATCACCGTGCCGATCTCGCAGCCGCGGATCCCGCCTTCCCGGTACAGGGCGATCGCGAGGGACTGACCCGGGTACTCGAGCGGCGGCACGTGGGGCAGGAGCGCTCGCGCGTCGAGGTAGATCGCGTGGCCGCCGAACGGCTTGACCAGCGGGACCCCGGCGCCGTCGAGCGCATCGCCGAGGTAGGCGGTCGAGCGGATCCGGTAGCGCAGGTAGTCCTCCGAGACGACCTCGCGGAGGCCCTGCGCGATCGCCTCGAGGTCGCGCCCCGCCAGGCCGCCGTAGGTCACGAAGCCCTCGGTCAGGATGAGCAGGTTGCGGCATTGCTCGGCCAGCACCCCGTCGTTCATCGCCAGCCAGCCGCCGATGTTCGCCAGGCCGTCCTTCTTGGCCGACATCGTCATCCCGTCGGCGAGCGAGGCGACGTCTCGGACGATGTCGGGCACCGCGCGATCGGCCTGTCCCGGCTCGCGGGTCTTGATGAACCAGGCGTTCTCCGCGAAGCGGCACGCGTCGAGGAACAGCGGCACGCCGTGGGCGTCGCAGACCGCCCGAACGGCTCGCAGGTTGTCGAGCGAGACCGGCTGGCCGCCGCCGGAGTTGTTCGTGATCGTCATGAACACGACCGGGACGTCGCCGGGGTGCTCCCGCAGCAGCCGCTCGAGCGCCTCGAGGTCGATGTTGCCCTTGAACGGGTGGGTCGAGGACGGGTCCCGGCCCTCGGGGATCACGAGGTCGACGGCCTCGGCGCCGGTGAACTCGACGTTCGCCCGGGTCGTGTCGAAGTGGGTGTTGTTCGGCACGATCTTGCCCGGTCCACCCAGGACGCTGAACAGGATCTTCTCGGCCGCCCGGCCCTGATGGGTCGGGATGACGTGCTCGAACGGGAACAACTCGCGGACCGCGTCCAGGAAGACGTACCACGACGGCGAGCCGGCGTAGCTCTCGTCACCGTGCTGGACTGCCGCCCACTGGTCGCGCGACATCGCGCCGGTGCCAGAATCGGTCAGCAGATCGATCATCACGTCGTCCGCGTGGAGGTTGAACAGGTTGTACCCCGCCGCCCCCAGGGCCGCCTCGCGTTCCTCGACCGACGTCATCCGCACCGGCTCGACCGAGTGGATCCGGAACGGCTCGATGATCGTCCGCCAGCGGTTCACCGGCCGAGCATATCCCGCGGCGGGCGGCCGATGACGGCAGCCGACGGCCGATGACGGCGGCGCTCGATGTCGCGGCGCCGACCGTGTCACGGACGCTCGAAAGCGACCGGCCGGTCGATCTCCGGGGGACGCTCGGGCTGCTCGTCCGAGGCGGCGGCGACCCGACGATGCGGCTCGGGCCGTCTGCCGCGGTGCGGGCCTCGATGACGCCCGACGGGCCGGCCACGGTCGAGCTGCGGGTCGACGGCCGCGCCATCCGCTTGCGCGCCTGGGGCGCCGGCGCCCG
>QKHE01000041.1 GCA_003250155.1 Chloroflexota bacterium
ATGAGAGCGACCCCGCTTGCGCGTTGTACGTTCCCAACCCGTCGAACTGGATTCAACCGTCGACTGTCGGGCCCGGGTCGTCGACCGCGTCCTCAGGGTGAAGGTCGACCGTCGCGAGCAACGCGCGGAACCAGTCCTCGTCGTAGCCGTCGGTGCGAGGGCCTTCACCCCGGTCGACGAACAGGATCACGTATCCCCGCTCGGCCGCCGGGATCAGGGCGGCGCTGGCGTTCCCGCACGTGAGCAACATGCTGCTGACCCCGTCGACATGCCACGAGCCAAATGCGTGGCCGGCGTCGGCGCAGATCCCGTAGAGGGTCTGCACCCGCCACTCGTTCTGGGTGCGGTCCCCGTACGGCTGGGAGGCGATGAGCAGGGCCAGGCGGCTGTCGTACGCCGGATCGAAGAGAAAGTCCGCTGCGTCGCCGAGGGCCGTATCCCCCGACCACGACCGCGTGGCGGGCAGGACCGTCCAGCCCGACGGATGGTCGATCGAGATACCGTGAATGGCCGACGTGAAGGTCTCGTTCCCGAGCGGAGATGTCGGGCCCGCCGACTGGGACGCATCGGTCGCGGGCGCATCGGTCGCGGGCGCCTGCGTCGGCGTTTGATCGTCTCCGAGCGCTCGATCCCACGTGACGCCATCCTGGTCGAGGAGCGTGTCGGTGCCGGAGCGGTAGTCATAGCTGCCGGGGACCTCGACGGTCACGAGACCGCAGCCGCCGCCGTCCGGGAACGACGTGTCGAGGTGGTCGCCCGAGATCGTGCCGGTGCCCCGGGCGGTGAAGCGCTTGACCGTGTCGTTGACGCACGCCTCGCCGGACGCGTAGCCGTCCTCGAAGTAGATGTCGGGCATGTTCCCCGCGCCCACCACGAGTGTCTGGCCACTGCCGTCACTGGGGTCGATCGAGATCCACGTTCCCTCGAACACGGTGCTCGGGAGCGGCCTCGCACCGCCGGCCAGGATCGCGCCGCCCATGGCCGCGACGACCAGGGCCGCGGCGATCAGGCCGAAGCGAAGCGGCGCCGACGGCAGCGGGCCGATCCGACCCGGCAACCAGGTCAGCCGGGCGACGAGCGGATGGCGCTGCTTCGCGCCAGCGACGGCGCGCAGGATCGCGGCCTGCTGCCCGTGGCCCGGGCGCTCGTTGGCGGTCTGGACGAGATGCCTTCGAAGGTCGGCGGCGAACTTGTCGTTCACGATGCGATCCTTTCCGCCAGCCGCGAAGGGTCGCGGTCGTCGGCTTCGATGGCCGCGCGCAACGCCTGCGTCGCGCGGCTGAGTCGCGACTTCGTCGTGCCCAGCGGGACGCCCATCGCCTGGGCGGCATCCGCGAGCGGCAGGTCCAGGTAGTAGACGAGAACGACGGCGGCGCGCTGCTCTGCCGGGAGGCGGGCGAGGCCGCGCTCCAGCTGATCGCGGGTCGCAAGCTCGCGTTCGCCGCCCGCTACGACCGGCTCGTCGCCGGGCGTCAGGCGGATCTCGACGGCTTCGACGCGCCGGCTTCGCCGAACTGCCCTGAAGCATGAGCGGACGAGCAGCCGTCGGGTCCAGGCTTCGAAGCGATCCGGATCCCGAAGCCCCGGCAGCGCCCGCCACGCCTGGATGAAGGTCTCCTGGACCGCGTCCTGGGCGGCGTACTCGTCGCGCAGGATCATCCGCGCCACGGCGGTGAGGCGGCCGACCGATCGCCCCACGAGCTCGGAGAAGGCATCCCGATCGCCGGCTCGCGCCCGGATCACCAGATCGCGCACTGCTCACCACCGCCTTGGGCCACGGCGACCTGCCGCACTGCCAATGATGTGCGCGCTGCGAGGCGAAAAGGTTCCGCATTCTGCCGGCGCTCGATGGCGCGGTATCCTGCCGCGCACCATGGCACGAGATCCGAACATCCCCGACGCCTTCGACGTCTACACGATGGTCCTGCTCCGACGCGCCCCCGACGCGCCGGCCATGTCCGACGAGGACCTCGACGATCTCCAGGCGCGCCACCTCGCCTACCGCGCTGAGCTGAAACGCCAGGGCGTGCTCGTCGCCAACGGGCCGCTCGGCGAGCAGTCCGACGTGGCCATGCGCGGCCTGTCGATCTACGCCTGCGACCTGGCCGAGGCGGCGCGGCTCAGCGACGGCGATCCGTCCGTCCAGGCCGGCCGGCTGACGTACGACGTGTTCGAATGGTGGGTCGGCGCGGGCACGCTCGCGTTCCCGGGCGTGGAGGGCCAGGTCGGCGACCGTCGCTCGATGCCCGACGACTGATCGCGCGCAGGCGGCTGTCCGCCCGCCAACCGATCAGCCGAAGAGGACCTGCTGGCCGTAGCCGGGGGCGCCCTCGAGCTCGAGCATCCGGCGCTTCGTCGCCAGCCCGCCGGGGGCGGAGAAGCCGGTGAGGGCGCCGCTGGCCGCGACGACGCGATGACACGGCACGACGATCGGGAACGGGTTCCGTGCCAGCGCCGCGCCGACGTCTCGCGCCGCACCCGGGGCGCCGATCGAGCGGGCGATATCGCCGTAGGTGCGCGTCGTGCCGGGCGGGATCGCCCGGGTGGCCGCGTAGACGTCGCGGCGGAATGCATCAACGCCGCGCTCGTCGAGGGCGACGTCGCGGAGGTCGCGCGACTCACCGGCGAGGACGGCAACCATCCCGTCGATCGCCCGTCGGACGAAAGGCGGGACGGCCGCCCCGTCCTCGAACCGCCGGCCGACCCGGCCAGCGGCGATCGGCAGCATGACCCTGGTGATCCCGCCATCGCTCCAGCGAACGGCGCACCGTCCGAGCGCGGTCTCGAATGTCACGATCGGCGTCGTCTCTCGCTCCATGCCCCTTACAACACGCCGTCGCGGCTGAGGGTTGCGTCGAGCTGTGCGTCCGCGAGCGTGCGGCTAGATTCCCAGCCATGGCAGATGAGCTGATCGCCCGGACGATCGACGTGGGCGGTATCCCGATCCGCTACCGGGAGGCCGGGGCAGGCCGTGCGCTGCTCCTGATCCACGGCGTCACCATCGACCACCGCTCCATGGTCCGCGATTGGGAGCCGGTCTTCGAAGGGCGAAGCGGCTGGCGCCGGATCTACCCCGACCTGCCGGGGCGCGGCGAGACGGCGGCGGCCGACTGGATCGCCAGCCAGGACGACATGCTGCAGGTGACCCTCGACTTCCTCGACGGCGTGGCACCGGGCGAGCGCTTCGCCGTCGGCGGCAGCTCGTGGGGCGGCTACATCGCGCTCGGCATCGTCCACGAGCGCTCGGCCGATGTCGACGGCGCCGCGTTCATCGTCTCGAACCCGCTGCGCGAGGGCCGGGCCGTCCCCGAGGGACGTCAGCTCGTGCGGGACGAGCGGCTCGCCGCGACGCTCGGCGAGGAGGACCGCGCCTTCTTCGACGGAGCCGTCGTGGCGACCGCGGACACGCTGGCCGCGTACCGGGAGGTCCTCGCGCCGGCGATTGCCGCGGCCGACATGGACTTCATCGAGCGGGTCGAGGAGCGCACGACGTTCTCGTTCGACGTCCGCGAGCTGCCCATGCCATTCGACCGGCCGAGCCTGTTCGTGTCGGCCCGCCAGGACACGATGGCCGGCTACGCCGACGTGCTCACGCTCATCGAGTCGTTCCCCCGCGCGACGTTCGCGATCCTCGATCGAGCCGGCCACGGTGTCGGCACCGATCAGCCCGTCCTGTTCCAGGCCCTCGTCGGCGAGTGGCTCGATCGCATCGAGGCCGAAACGACCGCTTGACAGCGCCGTAATACAACCATATGGTTGTATTCATGCAGATCGCGCCACCCGACTACGACCGCCTCTTCGGTGCCCTGTCCGACGCCACCCGGCGCGACATCGTGCGCCGGGCCATCGACGGCGGCGAGGGTGTCGCGGAGCTGGCGGGCCACTACTCGATGAGCTTCGCGGCGGTGCAGAAGCACGTCGCGATCCTCGAGCGAGCGGGGCTCGTCACCAAGGAGCGCATCGGGCGCCGCAAGGTCGTCCGGACCAACCCTGAGGCCGTGCGTGTCGCGCGGGGCCTGCTGGATCGCTATGACGAGTTGTGGCGAGGGCGGATCGAGCGCATGACCGCCCTCCTCGCCGACTCGAATGACACGAAGGAGACCGATCGATGACCGTGACGGCCGTCCGCAAGGACGTCGAACACCTGACCATGACCCTTGACGCCGAGTTCGAGGCGTCGCCCGAGCGCGTCTGGCAGCTGTGGGCCGACCCGCGCCAGCTGGAGCGCTGGTGGGGCCCGCCGACCTACCCCGCGACCGTGACCGCCCATGACCTCCGCGTCGGCGGCCGGGTCGAGTACCACATGACCGGCCCGGACGGCGACCAGCCGCACGCCTACTGGGACGTCCTCGAGGTCGAGCGACCGCACCGGCTGCTCCTCCGCGACGGCTTCGCGAACGCCGACGGCACGCCGAACTCGGACATGCCGCTGAACACGTTCGAGGTCACGATCACCGACCTCGGCACGGGGCGGAGCCGGATGTCGATCGCGAGCGTCTTCCCCGACACCGCGGCGATGGAGCAGCTCCTGGCGATGGGCATGGAGCAGGGCATCACCGCGGCCGTCGGCCAGATCGACGCGATCCTGGCCGAGGGTGCGGTGGCCTCAGGGACCGCCCGATGAGCGTGACCGGTCGGACCGCGGCCGGCCAGACGGCTGCCAGCCGGACCCTGGCCGTTCCCGGCGCAGTCCTGACCTACGACATCCGGCAGGCCGAGGGCAGCAGCGAACCGCCGCTGCTGCTCATCGGCTCGCCGATGGCCGCCGGCGGCTTCGCCACGCTCGCCGGCCATTTCGCCGACCGGACGGTCGTGACGTACGACCCGCGCGGAGTCGAGCGCAGCACGAAGGACGACCCGGCGACGGAATCGACGCCCGAGCAGCACGCCGACGACCTGCACCGGGTCATCGAGGCCGTCGGTGGGCCGGTCGACCTGTTCGCCAGCAGCGGCGGCGCGGTGAACGCCACCGCGCTGGTCGAACGGCATCCCGACGACGTCCGGACGCTGGTCGCGCACGAGCCGCCGCTCGCCGCGATCTTGCCCGACCGCGACGGTGCCCTGGCCGCCTGCCGGCTGGTCGCGGACGAGTACCGGCAGAAGGGCTTCGGCGCGGGCATGGCCCGGTTCATCGCGGTGGTGAGCCACGCCGGCTTCTTCCCGCCCGACTACGCGACCCAGCCGGCGCCCGACCCGGCGATGTTCGGCCTGCCGACGGAGGACGATGGCTCGCGGACCGATCCCCTGCTCTTCCAGAACATCATCACGTGCACGCACTACGAGCCTGACTTCGAGGCGCTGCTGGCCGCGTCCACGCGGATCATCCTCGCAGCCGGCGCGGAGTCGGAGGGTGTCCTTGCGAACCGCGGCGCGCACGCGGTCGCGGAGCGACTCGGTACGGACGCGGTCGCCTTCCCGGGAGGCCACGACGGCTTTCTGGGCGGCGAGTACGGCGGCATGGGCAAACCCGACGCGTTCGCCGCGAAGCTCCGCGATGTGCTCGACGACGTGAGCTGACCAGGACGGGGTGCGCCAAGCCCGTGCGCAGCGCACCCCTGCATGGGAATATGCGCGCCGATGGAGGACGAGGCCGGATCTCGGGAGGACGCGCAGCGGCCGCGGCTCAGCGCCGAGGCGCTCGCCAGCGAGGCCGAGACGACCGTCGAGCGGATCCGGGAGCTGGTCAAGATCGGAGCGATCACGCCGGCGGCCGACGGCACGTTCGACCGTGGCGATCTGATCCGCGCCCGGGTCGTCGCCGCCTTCGAAGCCGAGGGCTTCTCGCTCGCGCAGAGCGCTCGAGAGCGTTCCGCTCTTCTATCCCGAACCCAGCCCCCGGACCGGCCGGACGTTCGGCGAGTTCACGGCCGAGCTCGGCGATCGCGGCCACTTGATCGGTCCAGTCCTGGCGGCGATGGGCCTCTCGGCGCCGTCGCCTGACGCGCCGACACGGGGCGCCGAGGAGCAGCTGCTGCGCGCGCTCATCGAAGGCTGGTCGACCGTCGACGAGGCGTACACCCTCCGGGCGGCAAGGATCTTCGGCGATGCGGCCCGCCGCGCCGCCGATAACTGGGTCGCGCTGTTCGCCGAGGCGATCAGCCGGCCCGTCGAAGCGACGTACACGACCCTCGAGGACGTCGTGCCGCGGCTCCTTCGGCCGGCGGCGATCCTGTCACCGCTCGGGCCGAAGCTTCTC
The DNA here is from genome assembly GCA_003250155.1 of Chloroflexota bacterium. Lineage (GTDB taxonomy): Bacteria > Chloroflexota > Limnocylindria > Limnocylindrales > CSP1-4 > UBA5189. The sequence continues at coordinate 6,197 of QKHE01000041.1, forward strand.
GCGTGGCTCCTCGAGCGCCACCTCGAGCGGACGATGACCGATCTCAACATCGGGCGGATCGAACGCCGCCTCGAAGCGCGCGGCCTGCTGCCGAGCGCACCGGTCGACCCACCGGCGGTGGCCTTCGTCGACGTGAGCGGCTTCACCCGCCTGACCGCGGATCGCGGCGACGAGTACGGCGCCCGGATCGCCGTCCGCCTCGCCGAGCTCGCCGACGTCGTCGTCCGGCGCCGCGGCGGCCGCGTCATGAAGCTGCTCGGCGACGGGGTCCTGCTGCTGTTCGAGTCGCCGTGCGACGGCGTCGGGGCGGTCGCGGAGCTCAGCCGCGAGATGGTCAAGGCCGACCTGCCGATGGCCCACGCCGGCCTGCACGTCGGCCCGGTCGTGGAGCGTGACGGGGACATCTTTGGCTCCACGGTCAACGTCGCGGCCCGGATCGCAAGCCATGCCCCGGCCGGCACGATCCTCGTCAGCGAGGCGGTCGTCCTGCAGTGCCCGTCGATGACGGGTCGCTTCGAGCCGCTCGGCGAGGTCACCGTCCGCGGGCTCGTCGACCCGATCCGCCTGTACCGCTGGAAGCCGCTGCCGGCGACGATCGCGTCCTGAGGCCAGCTTCCCGGGTCAGGCTCCGCCCGCCGATCAGGTGGCCGGCGCGGTGATCGGCAGCCCGGCCGCGACCCAGTCGGTCATCCCGCCGGCCATCGACGTCACCGACGAGAAGCCGGCGCCGAGGAGGATGTCGCGGCCCTGGGCGCTCCGGTTTCCTGAACGGCAGACGACGACGATGTCGCGGTCCCGCGGCAGCTCGCCGAGCCGATTCGGCAGCTCGCCGAGGGAGATCAGCGTCGCCCCGTCGATCACGCCGGTCGCCCACTCCGAGGGCTCGCGGACGTCGAGGACGAGGGCGCCGTCGCCGCGCAGCCGGTCGGCCTCGGCGACGGATACCTGGAGCGGCAGCGCCGCGGCGCCTGACGGCGCTGGGCTGCTGGCGGCGCCGCAGCCGACGATCGCGAGCGCTGCGACGACCAGGACGATGAGGCGAACGGCGGCAGGGAGAAGCGTGGCAGGGCGGGGCATACGGGTCTCCGGGTACGGTGTGCCCCCATCGTGACTGACGCGCGCCCGCCGGGTAGGGTCCAACGTCACCGTTGTGGCAGGTCGGTCACGCCACGACCGTGACCCGCCCCACGCCGCGGCGGTCAGGCCGTGAGACGCCGGAAGGCCCACAGCGTGACGGCATGGAGCAGCAGGCCGAGGATCGTGATGGAGACGATCGCCCGCAGGATGATCGCCGGCTCGAGGCCGACCGTCATCAGCGATCGCATCGCCTCGATGACGTGGCTGATCGGATTCCAGGCGTTGACGACCTGCAGCCAGTCGGGCATGAGATCGACCGGCACGAACGCGGTCGACATGAACGCGATCGGGAAGAACACGATCGACAGGGCGCTCGTTGCCTGCTCGTTGCGCGTCACGAGCGCCGGCACGAACGACGTGCCGGACCATGCCACCCCGAACGCCCCGCCCAGGAGCATCACCCCGATGGCGCCGGGCAGGCCAGTCGCGATCGGGGCGCCGAGCAGGACCGCCAGGCCCAGGATGATGCCGGCCATCACGACGCACTCGAGGAACAGCGGAACGAACTCGCCGGCCAGGATCGCGTAGCGGCTGATCGGCGCGATCCGGAGGCGATCGAGGTAGCCGCTCCGGTAGTCATACAGGAGGTTGCCGCCCGACCACGCGACCGCGAAGAACACGGTGAACGCGATCTGGCCGGGCGCGAGGTAGGCGAGGTAGCTGCCGCCTCCGAACCCGGGCAGCTGGACGATGTCCTTGAACAGCTGGCTGAAGACGACGAGCTGGATCAGCGGGTACAGGATGATGGTCAACGGGTTCGCTGGCACGCGGTAGAAGCGCCGCAGCGTCCGCCGCCCGAGGAACAGGGCGTCGTGCCCAAACCATGCCAGCGCGGTCATCGTCAGCCCCACCAGCCCATCTCGATGGCCTCGCTCGCCGCCTCGGCCCGGATCTCGCGGCCCGTGTAGCGCAGGAAGACGTCGGCCAGGGTCGGCTCGGACAGCGCCAGCCCGCGGATCGAGACGCCGTCGCCGTCGAGCCGCCGGAACAGCTCGGGCAGCGCCGTGCCGGCATCGACGACCGCCAACCGCACCCCTTCGGCCGTGCGATCGACGCCACGAACCGGGTCGAAGCCCTCGAGGAGCCGGGTGACGGCGTCCTGCGCGGCGGCAACGCCGTCGGTCGCGCCGCCGTCGAGTCGAAGCTCGACGGTGTCGGCCCCGATCGATCGCTTCAGCTCGGCCGGGCTGCCGGTGACGACGATCCGACCACGGTCGATGATCGAGATCCGGCTGCACAGCCGGTCCGCCTCCTCCATGTCGTGGGTCGTGAGGAACATCGTCGTGCCCCGCTCGCGGACGCGCCGCAGCTCGTCCCACAGCGCGAAGCGGCTCTGTGGGTCGAGGCCCTCGGTCGGCTCGTCGAGGAACAGCACCGCCGGCCGGTGGACGAGCGCGGAGGCCAGGTCGAGTCGCCGCTTCATGCCGCCCGAGTACGTTCCCGCGTAGCGGTCGGCGACATCGGTCAGGGCCATCAGGGCGAGCAGCTCGTCGACCCGTCGTCGGAGCTCCGCGCCGGGCACGCGGTACAGGCGGCCGACGAGCTCGAGGCTCTCGCGCCCGGTCGCCATCGGGTCGATCGCCGCCGCCTGGATCGCGAAGCCGATCCTCGTCCGGACCTCGCCCGGGTCGGCCTCGACGTCGAGCCCGACGACACGCGCTCGCCCGGAGGTCGGACGGAGCAGCGTCGCGAGGATCCGGATCGTCGTCGTCTTGCCCGCGCCGTTCGGGCCGAGGAAGCCGAAGAACTCGCCGTCCTCGACGGCGAAGGA
>QKHE01000034.1 GCA_003250155.1 Chloroflexota bacterium
GGCGCGGGACGTCGATGACGACGATGCTGTCGTACGACAGCAGCCCGCCGAGGTCGGTCGGCAGGGCCTCCGGCACCATCGACTCGACCAGCTGGCCCTCGGTCTCGAGCGCGGCAACGAGCTCCGCGGCGACCGCGTCGTCGCCGGCCAGGACGAGGATCCGCGGCTCGCCCTTGACGATCGTGTTCGAGTCGGCCCGGTCGTTCTCGCTGAACGTGTCGCGGGCAGCCTCGACGACGGCCCGGAAGCGGTGGAAGCCGGGCTCGCTGGGCTTGACCCGGAAGACGAGGCGGTTCGCCCCGGGCTCCAGGTCCGTCCGCTCCGTCGCCACGAGCGCGCCGTCGGCATAGAGCCGGACGGTCGCCGGCTGGGCGACGCTGGAGGCGATGTCGACGACCGCCTCGATCTCCTCGCCGAGGCGGGCCGTGGACGGCGTCGAGAGGCGCTCGATCAGCACCTCGACGCCCTCCGTCAGCCCGATCGTGCGGGTCTCGACCTCGATTCCCCGGGCGGCCGCGAAGGCCGCCTCGCGCTGGCCCCGGCCGGTCGTGTCGTTGCCGTCGGAGAGCAGCACGATCCGCTTCTGCGCGGCATCCGGGAACAGCGCGGCGGCGAGACGCAGGGCACCGCCGATGTCGGTCGCGCTTCGGGTCGGCACGCTGCGCAGGCGGTCGATGTCGCGGATCTCGTCCGGCAGGCGCTCGACCAGCGCGTCCCGGCCGAAGGCGACGATGCCGGCCTGATCACCGTCGGGCATCTCCTCCAGCGTCTCGCGCAGGAACGCCAGGGCCTCCTCGCGGCCGTCGCGGCCGATGCTGTCCGACAGGTCGACGACGAAGACGGTGGCCAGCCGGTCGACCGGGAGCACGAGCTGGAAGCCGCCCAGGGCGAAGACGAGCGACGCGAGCAGGACGGCCCGCAGCACGAGCGCCGCCCGGCGCCTGGCCGCGCCGATCCGGCGGCGGGCGGCGAGCCATGGCACGACCGTGATCGCGAGCAGCGGGACGAGGAGCAGCAGCCAGACGGGGTTCTCGAAGCGGATGCCCATCAGGCTCTGGCGCCCCGGGCGCTGCGCCACAGCCGGGTGACGGCGTCACGGTGATAGACGAGCCACTCGACGAGGAGGACGGCGAGGACGAGCAGCACGACCGGGATCCACAGCTCATCGCGCGTGACCGGTGGCGTGTCGACGCCGGCGCCACCGCTGCCGGGCGACGCTGACGGGCCGGGCACCCCGGTCGCCTCGGGGGTCGGCGTCGGAGATGCGCCGGGCGACGGGCTCTGGCCGGGCCGCCGGCCGAGGGCCTCGATCTCCGCGGCGGAGCCGAGCGCGATGTTGCTCTCGGCCGGATCGAACAGGTCCACGGCGAATCGCACGGGAGCAGCGGGGTCCAGAGGCGCCTGGGTCGGCGTCGCGCTGGCGCCGGTTGCCGGCGAGGGCGAGGCGGTCGGACCCGCCGACGCGGTCGGACCCGTCGACGCGGTTGGTCCCGCCGACGCGGTTGGCACCGGTGAGGCGAAGACCGGCGTCGCCGTGTACACGCCGAGCTCCTCGGTCAGGCTGAACACGACCGAGCCGGCGCCCGGGGTCGCCGGGGCGAGGTCCACGCTGCTGCCATCGGGTCGGGTGACGACCAGCTTCGTCGCGCCCGCCGGCAGGGGAAGCGTGACGGGATCGCCCGGGACGACGGCCGCCGTCGGCGCCGCCGAGCCGCCGAGCAGCTCGCCGGTCAGGTTCGCCATCAGGATCGGGAACGCCACCTGGAGCGGCAGATCGGAGTCCCGTGGCAGGAACGAGAGCACGCCGGCGCGCCGGCCCTCGAGCTCGCCGACGTACAGCAGCGGCGAGCTCTGCGGCCCGGGGATGACCGTCCGGGCCCAGGCCGGCAGGACGAGCTTCGATGCGCGGCCGATGTGGGTCGTCGACAGGTCGACGTAGCGCAGGATCGGCTCATCCGGCGAGAGGCTGCCGATGCCCGGGTCGGTCAGCGTCCCGACGACCTCACCGAGTGGGCTGCTCTCGGGTGGGGCGATCGCGAGGACCGCGGCGGCCGGCAGCTCCTGGGGCACGAAGCCCTCGAAGATGATCAGGTCGAACAGCTCGGGGTGCGTGGCGGGCCCGAAGTCGGCGGGCTTGACGCCGTACAGCTCGGTGCTCGGCAGGTATGTGAGCGCCGTCTCGAGGTACGGGTCGCCGTCCGATACGAGCAGGATCCGGCGCAGGCGGTCGGGTGGCACGATCGCCCAGGCCCGGTCGTCGAGCTCCAGGGCGTCGGGGCTGCCGCCGGTCAGGCGAGCTTCGATGACCGACGCGCCGAGGGGGACGTCATCGACGATGACCTCGGTCCGGGTCTGCGGATCGAGCGTCTGGAGGTCACGGGCCTCGAGCAGGATGCCGTCGCCGTACAGCTCGATCCGCCGGCCCTCGGCGGCCTCGATGTCGAGGTTGGCGACGCTGACGAAGACCGAGCGCGTCACGCCCGACGAGGACGGCCTGACGGCGAGCGCGATGATCGCCTGGTTGTTGCGCGCCCGGCCGACCTGCAGGACCCGCACCGGATGGTCGAGGCGGGCCGTCGGCTTCGAGGCCAGCGCGGCGTCCGTCGCGACGAGAATCTCCGCGCTGCCGGAGCGCGCGGCCAGCGCGTTGGCGAGATTCAGCGCGTCGGCGAGGTCACCGGTCGCGGCGCTGACCGCGACGCCGTCGATGGCGGCCCGGACGCGCCCGAGATCCGTCGTGCCGTTGACCACGACCCGCGCCGTGCGGCCGGCGGCGATGACGCTGACCCTGCCGTTCGAGGGCAGGTCGCGCAGTGCCTCGTAGATCCGCTCCTTCGCGACCTGCAGCCGGTTTGGGCCGACGTCGGTGGCGGCCATGCTGGCCGAGGTGTCGAGGACGACGACGACGTCGCCGGCGAGCCCGGCCGGGCGCTCCAGGAACGGGCGCGCCGCGAGCAGGGCAAGGAGCACGACGAGCAGGAGCTGGAGCAGCAGCAGCAGGCTCCGCCGGAGCCGCTGCCAGGGCGCGTTGGCCTCGACGTCCGCGACGAGCCGCTGCCACAGCAGCGTCGACGGCACGACGTGCGGGTCGCGCCGGAGCTTGAGCAGGTACATCGCAAGCACGGCCGGCACCAACAGCAGGCCGAGCAGCGCGAGGGGAGCGAGGAACGGCATCGCGCCCTACCCGAGGACCCGGCGGCGTCGCAGCTCGGCGAACACCAGCTCGGCGAGGGGCATGTCGGTCGACAGGGCCACGTACGTCGCGCGCCGCTTCGCGGCCAGGTCGGCGAAGCCCTCGCGCCACGCCTCGAGGCGGCGCTTGTAGTCGTCGAGCGTCGCGAGGTCGATCGTGACATCGACCCCGTCGCCGGTCTCGCTGTCGACGAGGCGCAGGTCGCCCTCGATCTGGGGGTCGAGCTCCTCGGGTGACAGGAGGTGGAGCACGATCAGCTCGGAGCCGGTCGCCGCCAGCTCGCGGATGACCTTGTCCGCGGCAGGATCGAGGAGGTCGCTGAGGAGCACGATCACGCCGCGACCCTTCAGCTGGGCGCCGGCGTGGCGCACCGCGGCGACGAGATCGGTCTGGCCGTCGGCGGCCTGGATCCCCGACAGCGCGGCGAGCAGCCGGAACACCCGGCCGGAGCCTCGCAGCGCGACCTGCCGGCGGCCCGCCCTCCCGGCCAGTCCGGTGACCGCGATGCGGTCCTCGGAGGCGAGGCCGATGTAGCCGAGGGCCGCCGCCGCCCGCTTCGCGAACAGCAGCTTCGAGGGTGTCCCAATGCCCATCGACGCCGAGGCGTCGAGGAGGAAGTGGATCGTGACGTCCTCTTCCTCGACGTACAGCTTGATGAACAGCTTCTCGAGCCGGGCCAGGACGTTCCAGTCGAGCAGCCGCAGGTCGTCGCCGAGCGCGTAGTCGCGGAAGTCGGCGAACTCGACCGACTGGCCGCGCTTGACCGATCGCCGGCCGCCCTTCAGGCCGCCCCGGACCGGGGCCTTCATGAGGACCTGCAGGCGTTCGAGCTGGCGCAGGAAGCCCTCGTCAAAGACCGTCGGGTCGACGTCCGTCGGCAGGAACGCCGGGCGCTCCCGGCCGGTGGCGGCGGGCGTGGTCTCGAGTGTCTGGTCGCGCATCGTCGGTCGGGCCGCCGGGCGGCCGCGCTATTCGACCGTCGGCGGCGTGACGGTGTCCAGGATCGAGCGGACGATCGCCTCGGGCGTGATGCCCTCCGCCTCGCCTTCGAAGTTGAGGATCACCCGGTGCCGCAGGGCCGGCAGGGCGACCGCCCGGATGTCGTCGATCGCGACGTTGAAGCGGCCGTCGAGCAGGGCGTAGATCTTGCCGCCGGTGACGAGCGCCTGGGCGCCGCGCGGCGAGCCGCCGTATCGGACGTACTCGCGAACGAGCTCGGGCGCCCGCGGCTGGTCGGGATGCGTCGCGGCGAGGATGCTGACCGCGTAGGCGGTGACGTGCGGTGCGATCGGCACGGCGCGCGCCAGCCGCTGCATCTCGACGATCTCGGCCGCGTCGGCGACCTTCGTCGTCGTCGGCGTGTCGGCGCCGGTCGTGCGGTCCATGATCGCGATGAGGTCCTCCTCCGACGGGAAGGGGACCATGACCTTGAACAGGAAGCGGTCGAGCTGCGCCTCGGGCAGGGGATAGGTGCCCTCCATCTCGAGCGGGTTCTGGGTCGCCAGGACGAAGAACGGCGGCTCGAGGGGGAAGCGCTGCCGGGCGACGGTGACCTGGTGTTCCTGCATCGCCTCGAGCAGGCTCGACTGGGTCTTCGGCGTTGCCCGGTTGATCTCGTCGGCGAGCACGAGGTTCGCGAAGATCGGGCCCGGCTGGAAGCGGAAGATCCGCTTGCCGTCCTCCTCGACGAGGATGTTCGTGCCGGTGATGTCGGCCGGCATGAGGTCGGGCGTGAACTGGATCCGGTTGAAGGTGCAGTCGATGACCTCGCCGATCGTCCGGATCAGCATCGTCTTGCCGAGCCCGGGCACGCCCTCCAGCAGCGCGTGGCTGTTGGCGAGCAGCGCCGTCAGGGTCTGCCGGACGAGCTCCCGCTGGCCGACGATGACCTTGCCGACCTCGAGCTCGATCGCGGCCGCTCGCTCGGCGAAGGCCTCGGGCGCGAGGTGCGGAGGTCCGTCAGCGGTCGCGGGCGTGGCGGTGGCTGGCGCGCTCGTGGTTTCCATGGGCTCCTCCGTCCGCCGCCGTGCGGCGCGATTCGTCACTGGCTCGGGTCGAGCGAGCTGAAGTAGTCCCGCACGAAGTCCTTGACGGACAGCGGGACGTAGCCCCGCTCGAGGGTCGTCAGGGCGAACTGGTAGAAGTCGGCGTAGACCTGCTCGTACCCGACGTACGAGCCCGGGTCGATGCCGGCGCCCTGCTGGTTGCCCTGGTAGCTCTGGCCGAAGCCGCCGCTGCCCGAGATGTAGGACGGGTCGCCCGGCCGGCCGAGCCGGTCGAACGGCGCGAAGACGTTGCCGAGATCGCCGCCCAGCTCCGACGGGCGATTGGGGTTGACCGGCCCGCCGAGGTTGCCCGTGCCACCGAACCCCGAGCCGAGGTACTGGGCGTTCGAGCCGCCACCGCCGATCGAACCCTGGCCCTGGCCCTGGCCTTGGCCCTGGCCCTGACCCTGGCCTTGGCCCTGACCCTGGCCTTGGCCCTGACCTTGGCCCTGACCTTGACCTTGGCCCTGACCCTGGCCTTGGCCCTGACCCTGGCCTTGGC
>QKHE01000017.1 GCA_003250155.1 Chloroflexota bacterium
GCGATCGCGATCGGCCGGAGCCCAGCGTCGAGATCGCGCCGCACGGCCGCGTCGACCGCTGCCCCACGGAGCCTGAAGCCGTCATCGGCCGGCACGACCGCGAGCGTGTCGGTGGGGAAGCCGAGCTCGTCGAGCGCCCGACCAATCGAGAAGTGCGCCTGGTCGGAGGCGTAGACGCGGAGTCCCTCCAGGTCGCGGCCACGTGGCGGCGTGTCGCCGCCGAGACGGGCGCGGGCATGCACGTCACGCACGAGGGCCATCGCGATGAAGTTGGCCATCACGCCGCCCGAGGTCAGGATCCCGAACGATCGCGGGCCGTAGCCCACGAGATCGCACAGCCAGCGGACGACCTCCTCCTCCACGAAGGCGCCGATCGGGCCGGCGTGCCAGATGTCGATGCCCTGCTGCGCGAACTGGGCGAGGACCTCGCCGGCGATCGAGGCGATCAGTGGCGGCGGGGTGAAGTAGCCGAACGAGCGCGGGTGATAGGCGCTGACCGTGTGCGGCGCGATGCGGCGGGAGAACTCGTCGAGGACCGCCGCCAGTTGGCTCGGCTCGGCCGGCGCCGCGCCGGGACGCCCAGCCGCCCCGAAGTAGCGGCGACGGAGGGCGCCGTACTCGGCCGGCTCACCCATCGCGCGTTCGAGCGCATGCTCGTAGAGGTAGTCGAGGGCTGCCTCCCAGGTCGCGGCTCCCGCCTCGGCGAGCGCGGCCCGCGAGGTGGCCTGGTCGCGAACGACGATCAGCTCCGGTTCCGGATGCCAGGTGGCATCGGGAGCGGCCACCGGGGTGGCCTGGGCGGCGGCTGACAGCGACCCGCCGGCGAGCGATCTGTCACGATCGGACATCGAGCGATAGTAGTCCGGCTGACGCCGGATCGCGGGAGGACAGCAAGGCGTGTCGGAGCCAGCGGAGCAGTCGAGCGTTCCGGAGCAGTCGAGCGTCCGCGACGTCGAGTACAAGGGCGCCCCCCTGGACGCGGCGCGCGGGCCCGGCCTGGGCTGCTTCTGGTCCCAGATCGTCCTGTTGGTTGCCCTGGTCGTGCTGACGCCCCTGAGCGCGGCATGGGGGTGGCCCGTCCCGGTCACGATCGGGCTGTTCGTCGCGATGCTGATCCTGCTCCTGCTCGCCGGCCAGACGATCATCTTCCTGCTCCGCCTGGTGGCCGCCGATCGGCGCGCCGAGGCGCGACGCCGCCCGCTCCGCTCGGCGAGCCGGACCGTCGGCGAGCTGGAGGACGAGGCGCAGCGCGGGGCGGCGCAGCGCGGGGCGGCGCAGCGCGGGGAGGCGCAGCCCGGGGAGGTGTCCACCGCCGACGCCGAGGCTCCGGCCCCACCCGACGACGGCATGCGAGAATAGGCCGGCCCGAACGGCGGGCCGAACCCGCCGGACCCCAGTCCGAATCAGGAGGCTCCGCGCGCCCGTGCCCGTCCTCGCCACGTACTTCTCCGTCCGTCGCGGCCGAGACCCGTTCTTCAAGTTCTACATGAAGACGCTCTTCCCGCGGCAGGCGCGCGAGTACTCGGAGAAGTACGGCGTGAGGTTCCTCGGCTGGTACAACGTCGCCCACGGCTGGGACTTCGACAACGTCATCCTGATCGAGCTGCCCGACTACGCCACCCTCGACAGGATGGAGGCCGACGAGGGCATCCAGGCCCTCGCCCACCGCGGCGCCGAGTGGCTGTTCGAGCGCCATCATTCGATGTTCCTCCGCGAGCGGATGGGACCCGATCTCAAGGTCCACCTGTAGGAGGTCCGATGGACGCCCGCCGAAACGCCGACCTCGCCGAGATGGCTCGCGACGCCGCCATCGAGCGCTCGGACTTCCTCGTCCGCGCCGGCGAGCAGCTGGAGCGCTTCATCAATGCCAACGCGGACCGGATCCGGGAGCTGGGCGGGCTGGTCCTGATCGACGACGACCCCGACTATCTCGCGATCGCCCCGGACGGCACGTTCCGCAGCCGCAGCCGCGTCTACGACGATTCGACCGGCGAGTGGATCTCCGAGACGGAGATCATCGAGACCGCGGCCGAACTCATCGAGCTCTACAACCCGGCCGACATCCTGCAGGCGTTCGCCGACGCCGAGACGGAGGACGTCGGCCTCGAGGCGGAGGGCGCCGTCGCGGGCGACGACGACGAGCTGGAGGTCGATGTCGGCGAGGCCGACGGCAGCGACCTCTATGCCGGCGCCGCCGACACCTGGGCGGCCGGCCAGCCCGCCGTGCCCGAGGTCACCGACGAGGCGAGCGCGGCCGTCGCGCTGTACGAGCTCGCGCTCGACTTCCAGGACCGCAGCCAGCGCACCGAGGCCGGCCTGCTCGAGCAGTTCGAGACGGCCGCGACGACGCTCCTCGGACAGGTCGGCACGCTCGTCGTGGTCGACGACGACGATGAGCACCTGGCGCTCGGCGTCGGCGGCTTCCGTGGACGCGTCATCCCGGAGGGCGAGACCGGATGGCAGGACATCTCGGGCCCGGAGGAGATCGTCCGCTACTACGACCCGACCGATGTCTTCGGCGACCTGGCCGAGGCGATCGCCGAGGCCTATCCGAACGTGGCCGGTGACGACGCCGACGAGGACGACGACGAGGACGACGACGCCGACGCCGACGCCGACGAGCGGCCGTGACCTGCAGCGCGGACCGCGAGGCCGCGCCGATTCGCCCGTGAGGGCCCGCGCTCGCGCTCCCAGCCGCAGCGCCCCGACGGCGCCGGCGCCGCCGACGACGACGATCGCCGCGACACCGACCGACCCGTCCGTCCCGATGCGCATTGCCGGGGCCCAGCTCCTGGACAGCCGCGAGATCCTGCCGGGCCAGTGGCTGCAGGCCTACCACGCGCCCGACCTGGTGGCCGGGGCGCGGGCCGGCCAGTTCGTGCACGTTCGAACCGGGGACTACTCGGGCCTCGTCCTCCGGCGGCCGTTCTCGTACAACACGATCGATCCGCTGGCCGGCACGCTGACGATCCACTTCCGAACGGTCGGCCGCGGCACGGCGTGGTTCACGCACTTGCGACCCGGCGACCGGATCGACATGCTCGGTCCGCTGGGCCGGCCGTTCGAGGTGGATCCGCGCAACCGTCACCTCCTGCTCATTGCCGGCGGCCTCGGGATCGCCGGCGTGCGCGCGCTGGCGGACGAGGCGATCCGTGACGGCCGCCAGGTGACGCTGCTGTTCGGCGCGGCGACCGCGCGCGACGTCTACCCCTCGTCGCTGCTGCCCGATGAGGTCGAGTACGTCGTCGCGACCGACGATGGCTCACTTGGCCATCACGGCTTCGTGACCGAGCTCGTACCCGGGTACGAGGCGTGGGCCGACCAGGCGTTCGCCTGCGGACCCGCGCCGATGCTGCGGTCGCTGGCGAATCTCGCCGCCAGCCGCCGGCAGCGGCTCGGCGTCGCGACACTCGGCCGGAAGCGCGGGGCGGGGAAGACCGTTCCGGCCGGCTCACCGCAGGCGCGACGGAAGGCGTTCCTCCAGGTCTCCATGGAGCAGAACATGGGCTGCGCCGTCGGCGCCTGCCTCGGCTGCGTCGTGATGACGACCGCGGGCACGCCGCAGCGGGTCTGCCGGGAGGGGCCGGTCTTCGCGGCCGAGGAGATCGCCTGGGAGGGCGGCTGGTGAAAGCCCGGCGTCGTGTCGTGACCGCCTCCGGGACGCCCGCCAAGCGGCGGCCGACGGTCCGACGGATCAAGCCGGCGATCGCGCCGATCGTCCGGGACGGCGTCGCGGCGACGGTCAGGCGGCCGGCTGTGCCTTCCACCGTGACACCCACGCCGGCGCCTCCGGCGACGCCGGTCGATCTGGCGGTCGATCTCGGCCGCGGCCTCGTCCTCCGGAACCCTGTCCTCGTCGCATCCGGGACGTTCGGCTACGGCATCGAGTACGGCGACGTCGTCGACGTCCAGCGACTGGGGGCGATCTGCTGCAAGGGCACGACGCTGCGGCCGCGGATCGGCAACCCGACGCCACGGGTGACGGAGACGCCGGGCGGGATGTTGAACTCGATCGGCCTCCAGAACCCGGGTGTCGACGCCGTCGTCGAGAAGTACGCCTCGACCTGGGCCGGCTGGCAGGTGCCGGTGATCGTCAACGTCGCCGGCGAATCGATCGGCGACTATGTCGAGGTCGCCCGGCGCCTCGAGGGCGTCCCGGGCGTGGCCGGCATCGAGCTCAACATCAGCTGCCCGAACGTCGGCGCCGGGGGCATCCAGTTCGCGATCGATGCCAGCGCCGCCGGGGCCGTCACGGCCGCTGTTCGGCGCGCGACGGACCTGCCGCTGCTGGTGAAGCTGTCGCCGAACGTCGCCGACGTTCGGCCGATCGCGCGGGCCATCGCCGACGCCGGGGCCGACGCGCTCACGGCCGTGAACACGCTGTCGGGCATCGCCGTCGCGGCGTCGCGGGAACGGCCCCTGCTCGGCAACGTCTACGGGGGCCTGTCGGGCCCGGCGATCAAGCCCGTCGCGCTCCGGATCGTGTACGAGGTCAGCCAGGTCGTCGACATCCCCGTCGTGGCGATCGGCGGGATCGCCGAGCTCGGGGATGTCCTCGACTACCTCGCCGTCGGGGCGGTCGCGGCGCAAGTCGGGACGGCGATCTTCGCCGACCCCGGGCTCCCGGTCAGACTCGTCGGAGAGCTGGCCGACGAGTGCCGCCGGCGGGGGCTGGACTCGTACCGGCCGCTCATCGGCTCGGCGCTCCCGAAGCGAGCCGCGCCGCCGTCCGCGCGAGGGGTCGAATACCGGCCCTGACCGTCGGTCCCGGGCGTCGTCCGCCGGGCTCGCCGCACGATTGCGCCGCCGCCCCTGGCACCGGACGGCGGGAGCGCCTGACGAGCAACCTCGACTACGGGGAATCACGGCATCGGGCTTGCGGCCGTCGTCGATGGCCGCAAGTCGACCGTCGTGTGACGCTGCTCCGAGCGCGGCCCGGGGCGGACCTGGGGGCCGGCCCCGCCGCGCCCGAGGTGAGGGATGAAGCGATGCGCGTCGATGGTTCCGCGGTCCCGCTGCGGCGAGTGGCACTCGCCCTGCTGCTCGTCGCTGCGGTCGGCGCCACGGCCGTCGCGTTCCTCGGCAGCCAGGTCAGTGGCGTCCTCTCGACGGTGGGTGCCCCGATCGGGGACCGCGGCGCGGGCCACAGCGGCGCGGGCCAGGGCGACGACGGCGGAGGGGGCCAGGCCGCCCCGCCGAGCCGGCAGGATGGCCCGTCGCAGGGCACCGCCGCCACCGTGTACAGCATCGATCGGCCCGACCTGCTGATCATCAAGACCGGTTCGATCGGGATCCAGGTCGCCGACATGGACACCGCGATCAACCGGGCAACGGACGCGATCACGGCGCTCGACGGGTATGTGAGCGGGTCGTCGCGGTCGGGGGATGGCGCCGACGCCTCGGCGAGCATCACGTTCCGCGTTCCCGCCGCTCGCTGGGAGGCCGCGTTCGAGGCGATTCGCGGCGTCGCCGAAGACGTCCTGGACGAGGAGTCGACGAGCGAGGAGGTGACCGGCGAGGTCGCCGACCTCGGCGCCCGGATCCGGAACCTCGAGGCGACCGAGCGCGCGCTGCAGTCGATCATGGACCGGGCGAGCGCGATCAAGGACGTCCTGACCGTCCAATCGGAGCTGACCGACGTTCGCGGCGAGATCGAGCAGCTGGCGACGCAGAAGGCGCGGCTGGAGGCCCAGGCCGCGATGTCGACGCTGAAGGTGCGCTTTGCGTTGCGGCACGATCCGGTCCGCGTCGTCGAGGCCGGGTACGACCCGGCCACCGAAGTCTCGGCCGCGACGGCGCAGCTCGTCGACATCCTGCAGGCGCTGCTGACCGCCGGGATCTGGCTCGCGATCGTGTGGCTGCCGATCCTCGTGACGATCGGGGTCTTCGCCGTCAGCGGCTACCTGATCGCCCGGCGGGTTCGGCGATCATCCGGCCATGGCGCAGAGGTCGCGCTCAGACCCTGATCCCGGAGCGGGCCATACACTCCCGGCGATGACGTCGATCAAGCGCGGGAGCGAGCTCGCGGCGCGCGCCGCGACCGCGGCTCGGACCGAGGCCCTGTTCCGCGCCTCCGGCGCGCTGCGAGACGGCCACTTCCAGCTCAAGAGCGGCCGCCACTCGGGTGCGTACCTGGAGAAGTTCGCCGTGCTGTCCGACCCCGCGGCGACGAGCGAGCTGTGCGGCTTCTGGGCCGGTCGGTTCCGTGACGCCGGCGGCGCGCCGACCGTCGACCTCGTCGCCGGGCCGACCACCGGCGGCGTGATCCTGGCCTTCGAGACCGGCCGTCAGCTGGGCGCGCGCGCGTTCTTCGCCGAGGAAGTGCGTGGCGAGGACGGCACGACGCGGCGGGCGTTCCGGCGCGGCTTCCAGATCCAGCCCGGAGAGCGGGTCCTGCTCGTCGACGACATCCTCACGACCGGCGGCTCGCTGCTGGCGATGCTCCCGGCGGTCGAAGCGGCAGGCGGTGAGGTCGTGGCCTGTGTCGTGCTCGTCGACCGGTCGGGCGGCATGGCGAGCCTCGTCTCGCCGGAGAGTGGCCGCGTCTACCCGCTGGAGGCGCTGTGGATCCTGGACCTCGAGACCCATGAGCCCGGGCCGGCGACCTGTCCGGGCTGCCGGGCGGGCCAGCCACTCGTGACGCCCGGCAGCAGCGGAGCCGCTCCTTGACGCGTGGCGGCGTGGCGCTCGCGCTGGCGATCCTGCTCGTCGCGGCCTGCACCCCGGCCGTGACCGAGCCCGGCGGCGAGACGCCGGCGCCCACGTCGCCGGTCACCGGCGTCGTCATCGCCGTGGACTCGGCCGGGCTTGCCGACGTTCGGTCGTTCACGCTGCGGACCAGCTCCGGATTCGCGTACGAGTTCCAGGTCGGCCCGCTCGAGAACGCCACCGAGTTCCCGCTCGGGCACCTCGGCGAGCACCTCGCCAGCAGCGAGCCGGTCCGCGTCTGGTTCCGCGACGAGGCCGGCGGGCGGGTCGCCTACCGGATCGAGGACGCGGGAGACTGACCCCGCCGCGCCCTCAGTCGTCGTCCGCTGGCCTCAGTTGCCGCACGGCGCGACATTCCGCCAGTTGTGGACCGTGTCGTTGACGGTCTGCGTGCCAGTCGCCCCATAGCTGAGGATCAGGATCCGGTTCGCGATCTCGTCGCAGGCGGCGCCCTTCTCCACGTGGTCCCAGTCTCCGAGCGTGTACTTGTACTGGATCTGGACGCCCTCCTTGCCGCTGAGGTTGATCGTCCAGTGGGTCGCGTCGACCCGGGTCAGGGCGGTCGCGCCGGGATCCCATTCCGGCAGGCCGCCATCGAGCAGGTTGAGCGTGCCGGCGATGGACACCGACCGCCCGGTGCCGTCGGTCGAGGCCGGGACCGTGACGTTGAAGACGAGGGACACGGTCCGGGCCTCGGCAACGGCCGCGACGTCGTCGGAGAACCCCGAGCGATTGAACGACAGGTCCACGCCGCGGACGGCGTAGAAGTACTCGTCACCCTCGGTGACGGTCGCGTCGGTGAACTCGCTGGCCGTCACCAACGCGATCACCGCGTACGGGCCGCCGTCCACCTGGGCCCGACCCACCTCGTAGCCGTAGAGCGTCGCGTCGCCGACGTTGTCGTCCCAATCGAGCGAGATCGCGGCCGGTGATGCCTCGACGACGGCCAGCCCGGCCGGCACGTCCGGCGCGGTGCCATCCCCGCTCGGGTTGACGGTCAGGCTCCCGGGGTTGGGTGGCGATCCCGCGAACGGCCCGTTGAGATCGGCATAGAGCCAGTCGCGGCCGTTCGTCGTCGAGTAGCGATAGACGTAGTCGAAGTCGCCGACCGCGTCGGGCAGCAGGCTCGCCACGAACTCGTCGTTGTTGCCGGCGTCGACGTTGAAGACCGCCTCGACCCATTGCCAGTCGGCGTTGCCGATCGGGTTGCTGCCGTCCGGCCCGAAGCCGAGCTGCGCGCGCAGGCTGGGCGTCTGGCCGGGCTGGTTGGTCGCGCCGTCGATCCAGACCTGGCCGTAGGCGTTGTCGGTCCGGTTGACGGCGCTGATCGTGTGGCTCATCGACGGCGGCCACTGCAGGTTGGCCCAGCCGATCGTGAGGTGCGGCAGCGCCGAGACCTCGTTCGACCAGCCGCTCTCGTTGCCCGTGCCATCGAGCGCGGTCACGACGTAGAACACCTCGCGGCCGTTCGCCAGCCCCGTATCCAGGTGCGCCGTGCCGGCGACCGGGGCGCCGTTGACCTTGACGAAGCCGCCGCCCGTGAGCGGGCTGCGGTAGACGTTGTAGCCCGCCGCGCCGGGTGCGGCGTCCCAGGTCAGGCCGACCTGGCCGTTGCCCTCCTCGGCCGCGAGGCCGCTCGGCGGGGCCGGCGGCGCAAGGTCGATCGAGCCGGTCACGAGGATCGCTCCACCGAGCGCCGGCAGGCTGCCGGCGAGCGCGCCGCCGCTGACGACGAAGGAGCCGCCCGAGGGGACGCCCACGCCGTAGGCGACGCTGAAGACCGTGCCGTCGGGCACGAAGCCGGCAACCGGGATCGGGCCGGCTTGCGGGCTGCCGCTGCGGTTCACGAGCACGATCGCGGCCTGCGCGGCGGTCTTCCGCCCGATGGCCACCGTGCCCGAGGCGTCGTCGGCGAGCAGGATCCGGAAGTCGCCGTCGGTCAGCGCCGGGTTGCCCGCCCGCGTGGCAGCAAGGGCCTGATAGTGGCCCAGGAGCGCGGCGTCGGGTGCGCCGCCGAGGTCGGCCCATGGGAACGTGCGCCGGTCGTCCGGATCGTCGTCGCCGGTCATCCCGACCTCGTCCCCGTAATAGACCGTGGGGGCGCCGGGCACGCCGTACTGGATGAGCGATGCGAGCTGCAGGCGGCGCTTGCCCTCCGCGAGATTCGCCGCGTCCAGCTCCTTGGCGGCTCGCGTCTCGGCGCCCGGCGTGAGCGTCCACAGCAGGCGCTCCGTGTCGTGGCTGTCGAGCAGGTTCATGAGGGCGTAGTAGGCGGCGTCCGGGTAGTCCTCGCGGACCGAGGCCAGCCGGGCCGCGAACTCGGACGGGTCGATGACGTGGCCGCTGTCGGCGAAGCCCTTCGAGTCGAAGGCGCCCGGCGCGAGCAGCCCGAGGACCGCGTCGCGGAGCCGGTAGTTCATCGTCGTGTCGAGGCGGTCGCCGCGCAGCATCCGCAGCAGCGTCGAGTCCTTCTGCCACGTCTCGGAGATCGTCAGCGCACTCGGGTCGGCGTCCTTGACGACGTCGCGGAAGGTCTCCCAGTAGCCGGCGGGGAAGGACGGGTCGCCAGACACGTCGAGGCGCCAGCCGCCTGCCCCGGCCGCCAGCCAGCGCGCGGCGATGCTGTCGGGGTTCGTCAGGAAGTAGGCCTGGACCTGGGGGTTCGACTTGTTCAGGACGGGGATCGAATCGAAGCCGAACCAGCCGTCGTACGTGGCGCCGTCGGCGACGCCGGTGCTGCTGACGCAGGTGCCGGTGCCCGGCGCGACGTCATGGAACGTGAACCAGCCGCGATAGACGGACGTCGCCGATTCGCAGGCGCCGACCGTCGGGTAGTGGTGGTAGCGGTCGAAGAACATCGAGTCGGACGACAGGTGGTTGAAGACACCGTCGAGGATGATCCGGATGCCCCGGCTCTCGGCGTGCCTGACCAGGTTCCGCCAGTCCTTCTCGGTGCCGAAGTACGGATCGACCTTCGTGTAGTCCTGTGTGTCGTACGAATGGTTCGAACCCGCATCGAAGATCGGGTTGAAGTAGATCGCGGTGACGCCGAGTGACGCGAGGTAGTCGAGCTGCTGGTCGACGCCCTTGAGGTCGCCGCCCATGTAGTCGCGACCGCGCGGGCCCTCCTTCGTGGGACTCCAGTCGGGCGGCGTGTCGTCGAAGCGCCACGGGCAGTTGACGTCGCCATCGGCGTAGTTGCGGCAGTAGCCCTCGGGCAGCGTGCCCCACGGCAGCCGCAGGACCGGGTCGTCGTAGCGGACGTCGCCGGTCTCGGCGTTGTTGTTCCTGCGGCCGTCGCGGAAGCGATCGGGGAAGATCTGGTAGACGACCGCGTTGCGGGCCCACGCCGGGGAAGTGAAGCCCGGCTGGTAGACCATCAGGGCGTAGCTCTGATCGATCGCGTCGTCGCTCGGCGCACCGAGCCCGCCGTCGAGTGCCGGCGTGTCGTCGGCGTAGTAGTCGGTGTCGGCGCCGTCGCTCACGACGAAGCGGTACCAGAGGTTGTTCGGGTCGGCGTTCGGGAGCGTGGCGGCCCAGAAGTCGCACGTCTCGCTCGCGAGCGCGGCGTCATAGCACGACACGTCGGACGCGGCGACCGACATCGGGATGAGGCTCTGCGCCGCGGCGTTCAGGTCATACAGCCGCAGCTTCACGCTCGTGACGTCGTTGTGGAATGTCCGGAAGCGGATCGTGACCGGCGTCCCGGCTGGCACCGCGCCGCCCGGCGTCCGGTAGAGCAGATCCCTGGAATCGTGCTCCAGCCCGAGCCACTCGACGTCGTTGTTGTGGGTGTGGCCGGCGATGATCGACAGGACGTGGCTCGTCGCGTTGTAGCTGAACTTCACGAGAGCGTTGTCGGCCGGGACGGTGAAGCCGATGTTGGCGCCGCCGGGCACGCCGCCCGCGCCGTAGTTCTCGGCCCAGTCTTCGTTGATCGCCGCCTTGGCCTCGTAGGTTCCGGCCGGGAGGTCGGTCGTCTGGAAGGTGTAGACGCCGTTGCCGTCGGGGTCCTGGAGCCACGAGCGGAGGCAGCTCGGATCCCAGTCGCCGGGACAGCCGAGCTCCGACTGGAAGCTGCCGGGGACGGTCGCGATGACCGAGTTGACGTTGTCGGTGATCCAGTGGCTCTTATGGTCGTAGTAGAACTTGACCGACATCTCCCCGCCGAGGTTGAGCGGGATGTTCGCGCCACCGGGCGTCCCGCCGGCGCCGTAGTTCTCGTCCCAGGCGTTGTTCAGGGCCGCCTTGTACTCCCAGTTGCCGGCCGGCACCGGCCATGTGCCTTGCCAGACGTCGTCGTTGGCGTCGAAGGCCAGGTGCGTCGTCGCGCACCCCGGGTCCCAGTCGCCGGCGCAGCCGAGCTCGCTCTGGAGGCTGCCGGCGATCGTGACGTTGGTCGGGTCGGGGGTGTGCGCGGCATCGACGCGCGGCGCCGCCGGGACGACACCGACCACGGCGGCCAGCAGCCCGGCGATCGCGATCGCGCGGACGAAGCGTGACGAACGACTGGGGCGCTGGGCCCGCGGCGGCAGCGACATCGAGGGACTCCTCCTGAGACCCCGGGCGATGTGGCCCGGGCACCTCCAACCCTGATGTCCGATTCGGTCGGGCAGCGGCCGCGCGACCGGCCGGCTCCGCGCGACTAAACCGGTTTAGTTGACGTGACAGGAACGATACGCCCGAACGGTCTGACGATCAACCCGGTTGTCAACAACCGGGCGCCGGGCCGGTGCGCCGGTGCCCCGCCGAAGCGCCTGTCGGCTAGCTGGCCGCTTCCAGCGCCGCGCGCAGCTCGGCCTCGCCGATCGTGCCCTCGAACGAGCCCCGGATCGTGCCCCCGGAATCGACGACGAAGACCCACGGCTCGGTGAGCAGGCCCCAGTCGTTCACCGCGGCGACCGGCGTCAGCGCATCGTCGGTGATGACCGGCTGAAGTTGCGTCCCGTCCCATTCGAGCTCGTACGGCTCGACGTTGATGAACGTCACCGACGGGAACTCGTCGATGAACGGCTTGACCTTGTCGAGCGTCGGGCCGCAGACCGCGCTGGTGCAGAACTTCGGGGTCGCGAAGACCAGCAGGAACGGCTCGTGGGCGGCGAGGGCCGCATCGACCGAGGTTTGGTACAGGCGCGGGTCGGGGTCCGAATCGCTCGACAGCTTCGACAGGTCGCCGCTCACGTCCGCGGCGGTCGGCGTCTTCGAGGCTGGCGCAGCGTCCCCGACGCGCTTGGTGATGCCGGTCTCGTAGACCGTGAACCCGACCCGCGTCGTCACGGGCGCCTCGCCGCTCGCCGCGGTGCGAACCTCGGCACCCCAGGTGCCGCTCTCATCCAAGTCGACGTTCACGACATACAGCCCGCGGCTGCCCTCGATCGCCCAGACGAACGCGGCGCTCGCCGTTGCGGCAGGCTGCTCGAGATCACGGCCGAGGTCGAAGAACGACACGTCGAGGGCCCGGTCCGGGGCAGCGATCGAGCGGTTCTGGGCATCGATGAGGCCGATCAGGATCCGGTTCCGGCCGCAGACCTGCCGGGCGCTGGCCACGATCGGGAAGACGTCGGTCGACGTCACGGCATGCAGCCATGTCTGAGCATCCCCATCGGAAACCTCGGGAGCCGCGGTACACGCGCCGCTGCCCGGCGACGTACCGGGCGTCGCGGACTCGCCACCGGCCGGGCCCGTGCACGCGGCAGCCAGGACGAGGACAGCGAGCGACGACAGGAGGGTTCGGGGGAGTGCCACGGCGACAGCGTAGCCCGCACGGCTCGATCGTGAGTTCACGGTCCCATTCGCTAGAATGCCCGAGCACCCCCGGAGGTTCGATTGACCCGCTTCCAGCGGCTCGCCATCGCCACCGTCATCCTGACCTTCGCCCTCGTCGTGATCGGCGTCGTCGTGCGCGCGACCGATTCGGGCATGGCCTGCCCGCACTGGCCGGGCTGCTTCGAGGGCCAGTTCCTGCCCGGGCTGGACGCGGGTTTCGGCGTCTGGGTCGAGTGGATCCACCGGAGCGTCGCCGCGCTCATCGGCGTGCTGATCCTGGGCATGGCCGCCGCGGCCCTGCTGGACCATCGCGACCGCCGCTCGATCCTGTGGCCGTCGCTGGCAGCCGTCGTGCTCGTCGGCTTCCAGGCCTGGCTCGGCCGCGAGACGGTCCGTCTCGGCAACACCGGCGATTCGGTGACGGCGCACCTTGCCGCGGCGATGGCCCTCGAGGGTCTGCTGGTCTATCTGCTCGTTCGCGCCTGGTATCCGGCCCGCCTGGGTCGCGGCGGCGGCCAGCGATTCACGCTCCTCGCCGTCTTTGGCGCCGTGGCGACGTTCGCCCTGCTGCTGTTCGGCTCGAACGTCACCGCCCGCGACGCCGGGCTGGTCTTCGGCGACTGGCCGCTGATGAACGGCGAGCTGGTGCCGACCGTCCCGGCCGGCCGCGACGACCTTGCGGCCCTCTTCACCGCGAACGCGCTGCATCGCTACGTCGCCGCGACGGTCCTCGTGATTCTCGCCGCGGTCGCGTGGGCGGCCTGGCGTCGCCGGGGCGACCACCCGCGGCTGTTCTGGCTCGCCGGCCTGATCCTGGTGGCCTACGTCGTCCAGGTCGGGATCGGCGCGTTGCAGATCACGACCGCGCTCGCGCCGTGGGCCCAGACGCTGCACGTCGCCTTCGGGGCGCTGATCTGGGGCGGCTCGGTCGCGCTGGCGACCGCGGCGTACCTGGCGGCCCGAATGACGGTCGTGCCATGGACGCCCTCGGGCGCGAGCGTTGGGACCGGCGGCCCGGATGCCGGGGACGCGGATCACGACGCGGCCGCCAAGCCCTCCGTCGGCGATACGGTCCGCGCTTACGTGGCCCTCACGAAGCCACGAATCATCGAGCTGCTGCTGATCACGACCGTGCCGGCGATGGTCCTCGCGACGCGCGAGGTGCCTGGGATCGCCTTCACGGACTGGGCGCGAATCGCGATCTGGACGCTCGTCTGTGGCTCGCTCGCCGCCGGCTCGGCCAACGCGATCAACCAATACCTCGAGCGGGACATCGACAGCCGGATGGCTCGAACCCGGCGCCGGCCGTTGCCGGCGAACGCGGTCGAGCCGGAGCGGGCGATGCTGTTCGGGATCGTCCTCGGCGTCATCTCGGTGGCCGCCATGGCCTGGGCGGTCAACCTCGTGGCGGCCTTCCTGACGCTCCTCGCGATCGGCTTCTACGTCGTCGTGTACACGATCCTGCTGAAGCGCAGCACGCCGCAGAACATCGTCATCGGCGGCGCGGCCGGCGCGCTCCCGCCGGTCATCGGCTGGGCGGCGGTCACCGGGGACGTCGCGATGCCCGCGCTGCTGCTCTTCGCGGTCGTCTTCTACTGGACGCCGCCGCATTTCTGGGCGCTCGCGCTCCGGATCCGGAACGACTACGCCGCCGCCGGCGTGCCGATGCTGCCGGTCGTTCGGGGGATCGCGGAAACGAGCCGCCAGATCGGCCTGTACACGATCCTGCTCGTGGCGCTGACGATCGTCTTCGGGATCGTCGCCCACATGGGCGCCATCTACCTCGCCGCGGCGGTCGTCCTGGGAATGCTGTTCCTGTGGCGGGCCTACGTGCTCTGGCGCCAGGGGACCGCGCCGGAGGCATCGACCGCGCAGGCGGTCCGGCTGTACCGCTACTCGATCAGCTACCTGACGCTGCTCTTCGCCGCCGTCGCCCTCGACGCGATCGTCCCGCTCTAGCTCGCGGACGGCCCCGGGAACCAATTCGCCCGCCACGGCGTCCTGCCGCCATGCCGAACTCACTGCGGCCCTCGCGCCGCCTCGCCCTGCTGATCCCCGCGGCCTTCGTCGCCCTCCTCGCCGCGCCGGGTGCCGTCCTCGCCGACTGCATGATGCCGCCGCCGATCGAGGAGGCGGTGCAGACCAACGACGTGGTCCTCGTCGGGACCGTGGTCGCGGTCCAGGACCAGGGCCGGCGCGCGACCGTCCAGGTCGACGAGATCTGGCGCGGGCCCGACCTCCCCGAGACGACGGTCGTCCTCGGCGGCCAGGGCGATGCCTTCACGTCGGTCGATCGAACGTACGAGGTCGGGATGAAGTACGTCTTCTTCCCGTCCGTCGACCCGGACACCCGGGCGCTCGTCGACAACCTGTGCACGAACACCGCCGAATGGCAGGACGACTACGAGAAGATCCGCCCGACCGAAGCTCGGTCACCGATCGGCGACCCGAGCGCCGAACCGGCTTCGTTCGACGTCGCGAGCATCGTCCCGATCGGCGCGCTCGTGCTGGCCGTCGCGGGCGTGCTGCTCGTCGTCGGGCTCGTGGCCCGCGGCCGCGAGGCCTGACCGGCCCCTTCCCCGGCCGCGTGACACACTCGCGCGGCATGCAGCTGACCTTCCTCGGCGGCGCGCAGACGGTCACCGGCTCGCGCTTCCTCGTGACGACCGAGCGCGCCTCCGTGCTCGTCGACTGCGGGATGTTCCAGGGCAGCCCCAACGAGTCGATCCGGAACCGCGTCCCGCTGGGCTTCGACCCGAAGGCGCTGGACGCGATCCTCGTCACCCATGCCCACCTCGATCACTGCGGGCTCCTGCCCGTCGCCGTGCGCGAGGGTTACAGCGGTCCGATCTACCTGACCAGTGCGACGGCCGAGCTCGTCGAGCTGGTGCTGCTCGACAGCGGCCGGCTCCAGGAGGAGTTCGCCAAGCGCCGCGCTCGCTGGGAGCGCCGCCACCCGGACAAGGCGCTGGCCGAGGACAGGGAGGACGCCGAGGCCTTTCGCGCCGCGCTCGACGACATCGAGACGGCAAACGAGAGGGCCGACGCAGGGGACGGCGACGACGAGCACGTTCCGACGCAGATCGAGCCGGAGCCACCGTCGGACTTCGATCCCGAAGCCGATCTGCGAGCCCAGCCGCCGGAGCTCCTCGTCGACCTTGACACGCCGCTCTACACGGAGCGCGACGCGAAGGCGGTCCCGCCGCTCTTCAGGCGCATCCGCTACGGGCGCGAGACCGAGGTCGCGCCCGGGGTCTGGGCGACGTACCTCGACGCGGGCCACATCCTGGGCTCGGCGATCATCCGCCTGCGGGTCCGTGACGACGGCCGGGACACGGAGCAGTCGATCGTCTTCTCCGGTGACCTCGGCCGGCCGGACACGCCGATCCTCCGCGACCCGACTCCGGTCGCCGAGGCGGACTTCCTGGTCGTCGAATCCACGTACGGCGGCCGCGAGCACGAGCCGGCCGGGGAGGCGGTCCGGGTGCTCGCCGACGTCGTCCGCGAGGTCGCGGCGGCGGAGGGCGTGCTGCTCGTACCGTCGTTCGCGATCGGGCGGACCCAGGAGATCGTCTGGGAGCTCGACCGGATGATCGATCACGGCGACATCCCGCTCCTGCCGCTGTATCTCGACTCGCCGATGGCCACTGCCGCGACCGACATCTATCGCCGTCATCCCGAGTTCTACGACGCCGAGACGAAGCGGATCCTCGACACGGGCGGGACGCCGCTCGACTATCCGCGCCAGACGGTCACCCGCCGGACCGCCGAATCGAAGGCGATCGAGCGTGCCAAGCGGCCGTACATGATCGTCGCCTCGAACGGGATGCTGACCGGCGGCCGTGTCGTCGCCCACCTGCGGAACCTGATCGACGACCCGAAGGCGACCCTGCTGTTCGTCGGCTACCAGGGCCAGGGCACCCTCGGCGCCCACCTCCAGGCCGGCGCCAAGACCGTTCGGATCGACGGCCAGGTTCGAACGGTCCGCTGCCGGGTCCGCTCGATCAGCGGCCTCTCGGCCCACGCCGACGAATCGGAGCTCCTCGACTGGATCGGGCGCTTCGCGGCCGGGAAGACGCCTGATCAGCCCGGCTACCCTCGGACCGTGTTCCTCGTCCATGGCGACCCTGATGCTCAGCTGGAGATCGCGCCGAAGGTGGAGGCCCTCGGCCTCCGGGTCCACATCCCGCGCTGGCGCGAGCAGGTCGAGCTGAGCTGATGCGACCGCACCTGCGGGTGCTCGAGCCGCCCCTGATCGGCTCGATCGTCGAGGAAGCGAAGCGGCTCCTGGCCGACGTCGGCATGGAGATCCGCGGGCCGGAGCTCCGGTCCCGCCTGCTCGACCACGGGCTGCCGACGACCGCCGACGGCAGGGTTCGCTTCCCGTCCGACATCGTCGACCGGGCCATCGCCACCGCTCCAGGGTCGTTCACACTGTACGACCGGGAGGGCAGGCCGCACGCCGACCTCGGTGGCGACCGGGTCCACTTCGTGCCCGGCTCCAGCGGCCTCAAGGTCCTCGACCACCGGACCGGTAAGGCGCGTCTGGCGACGACCGCGGATTTCGTCGAGTACGCGCGGATCGCCGACGGGCTCGAGCACATCCCGTACCTCGCCACCGCGTTCTCCACGAACGACGACATCGAGGCCCAGGTCTCCGACGCGTGGCGGCTGTACCTCGTCCTGCTGACGACGAAGCGGCCGGTCGTTTCCGGCGCATTCACCGAGCACGGCGTCGAGCGGATGGCCGCGATGATGGAACTCTTCCGCCGTGACCGTGCGGACCTCATCGCCCGCCCGATGTCGATCTTCACGATCACGGCGTCAGGCAACTTCCGGTACAGCGAGGACTCGTGCCAGAACCTCCTGGACTGCGTCGAGGCGGGCATCCCGGTCGAGATCGTGCCGGTGACGCTCATGGGCCTCATCGCCCCGGTCACGGTCGTGGGGGCGACCGTGTTCCACACCGTCGACGTGCTCGCCGGGATCACGATGGCCCAGGTCGTGCGACCAGGGGCGCCAGTGCTGTTCGGCGGGGCGCCGGCGACGTTCCACATGAAGATCGCGAGCTCGCCGATGGCCGCGGTCGAGGCGCTCCAGCTGGACGTCGCCTACGTCGAGGTCGCGAAGTCGCTCGGTCTGCCGACCCAGTCGTATATGGCCCTCTCGGAGGCGAAGGAGGTCGACGCCCAGGCGGGGGCCGAGACGTTCGGCAGTGCACTGCTCGCGGCGCTGGCCGGGGTCAATTCGGTCTCCGGCCCGGGGATGCTCGACTTCCTGCTCGTGTTCAGCCTGCCGAAGCTCGTGCTCGACGATGAGCTGTGCGGCCAGGCCCTGCGCTTCGTCCGCGAGGTCCGGCCGGCCGGGGACCTCCCGTCGCGGGCGCTGGTCGACGAGGTGCTCGCGCAGCAGCACCTGATCACGGCCGACCACACGACTCGCCACTGGCCGGAGGAGTTGTACCTGCCGAGCCGCGTCTTCGATCGCGACAACCGCGAGAACTGGACGAAGGCGGGCGCCCTGGACGCGAATCGGCGCGCCGCCGCCGAGGTGGAGCGCCGGCTGGCAGCGTACGTGCCGCCGGAGACGGATCCCCTGCTCGAGGCCGAGCTTCAGCGGATCATCCGATCCGGGCTGGTTGCCCAGGAGCAGCTGCCCGCGATCCCGCCACCGCCGGACACCGCGCAGGCGGCGCGCGCGGCCGCGGCGGGCGCGGGTCCCGCCCGGCGCGCCAACCCGCGACGGGGGCGCTAGGGCGTCGGCCCGCGTCGGCCCGCCGACGGGCCTTGGAGGCTTCCATCGACCCGGAGAAGCGCATCCCGGTCGGCTGATCCGGCCTGCGCCCGGTGCAGGAGGAAATCACCGGGCGCAGACCAACGGAGGGAGATGCGCCTACAGCACGTAGAGGCTCAGGAACAGGCAGACCCAGACGACGTCGACGAAGTGCCAGTAGTAGCTCACGGCCTCGACCGCCGTGTGGCCGGCAGCGCTGACGAGGCCGAGCCGCGCGCGGTTCGCGACGGCGGAGATGAGCAGCAGGCCGGCGAGGACGTGGGCGCCGTGGAAGCCGGTCAGGATGTAGAACGTGCTGCCGAAGATCCCGTCGGAGATGCCGAAGCCGTTCGTCGCGAACTCGTAGGCCTGGATCACGAGGAATACCGCGCCCAGGACGATGGTGACGGCCAGCCCGCGGCGGAGCCCGGCCAGATCGTCTGCCGCGATCCGCCGCACGCCCCACTGCATCGTCACGCTGCTCGACAGCAGGATCAGCGTGTTCAGCCCGACGAGGAGCAGCTCCGGGCGCTCCAGGTCCGGTTGCGGCGGCCATGCGGGGGACTGCGCGCGGAGCACGAAGTAGGCGGCGAACAGCGCCCCGAAGAGCATGACCTCCGAGAGGATGAAGAGGCGGACCCCGAGCAGCAGCGTCTGGCCTTGCTCCACCGCGTCGGCGTAGGTCGGGCGATGGTGGTGGGCTCCCGGCTCGCTCGCCATGTCGGCGGTCGTCATCGGGCGGCTTCCGGTTGGACGGCCGGGAGCGGCCGCCCCGGGCCGTAACCATACGGGCCCTCGGTCACGATGCACGGCTCGGCGAAGTTCTCGACCGGTGGTGGCGAGCTCGTCGTCCAGTCCAGGGTTCGCGCTCCCCACGGGTTCGCTCCGGCCACGCGGCCGTGATTCCAGGACCGGATCGCATTGACGACGAACACCAGCACGGACAGCGCGATGAACACGGCCGACACGCTCGCCAGCAGGTTGAGCCCGCCCAGCTCCGGTGGGTAATCGGCCACGCGCCGGCGCATGCCGTTCAGGCCCAGGATGAACATCGGCAGGAAGGTCGCGTTGAACGCGATCGTGAAGACCCAGAAGTGGATCTTTCCGAGGCGCTCGTCGAGCATCCGGCCGGTGATCTTGGGGAACCAGAAATAGGTGCCCGCGAACAGGCCGAAGATCATCCCGCCGACGATCGTGTAGTGGAAGTGGGCGACCACGAAGTACGTGTCGCTGAGGACGATGTCGGTCGGGACGTCGGCCAGGAAGACGCCGGTGATGCCGCCGATGACGAACGCCCACAGGAAGCCGAAGACCCACAGCATCGGCGTGTCGAAGCGGTTCCGGCCGAGCCAGATCGTGCCGAGCGCGGACAGGAACACGATGCCCGTTGGCACCGAGATCAGCTCCGTGGTGACCATGATCGGGATGTGGATGAAGCTGGCCATGCCGCTCACGAACATGTGGTGAGCCCAGACCGTGAAGCTCAGGATCCCGATCCCGATGAATGACAGGACGGCCAGCCGGTAGGCGAACAGCGGCTTGCGGGCGAAGACCGGTACGACCTCGAGGATGGCCCCGAACGCGGGCACGGCCATGACGTACACGGCCGGATGCGAGTAGAACCAGAACAGGTGCTGGAACAGGATCGGGTCGCCACCGCCGGCGGCCCGGAAGAAGGACGTCCCGAGCAGTCGGTCGAAGATGACCATCGTCATCGCCATGGCCACCACCGACGTGGCCACGAGAACCAGGGTGGCCGTGACGGTGAGGGCCCAGGCGAAGATCGGCAGCCGCGTCCAGTGCATGCCGGGGGCTCGCAGCCGAGCCACCGTCACGAGGAAGTTGACGGCGCTCGCGATCGATGACACCCCGAGCGTGATGAACGTCATCAGGAACGCCTGCTGGCCGAGCGGGGCCTGCTCGCTCAACGGTGGATAGGCCGTCCAGCCGCTGTCGAAGCCGCCGAGCAGCGGGTTCGCGGCGAGCAGCAGCAGCGCCGGCGGAAGAAGCCAGTAGCTCAGGGCATTGACCTTCGGGAACGCCATGTCCCGAGCGCCGATCATGAGCGGCAGGAAATAGTTGCCAAGCCCGCCCACGATCGCGATCAGGGCGACGGTGATCATGAACGTACCGTGCGTGCTCATGATCGTGTTGTAGAGGTCGCGGTTGAGGAGCTCGCCTGGCTGCGCCAGCTCGAGCCGCATCACCAGCGCCAGCGTGCCCGCCACCAGGAACAGCGCGAAGCTCGTGACGAGGTACTGGACGCCGATGACC
>QKHE01000115.1 GCA_003250155.1 Chloroflexota bacterium
CCCGGTCGCTGTCGGGCCCGGCGTGTCGGGCGGGGCGCCGGCCCGGACCGGCGCGACCATGCCGGGCTGAGGGCATGGCACGCGGAGCGCGCGGTCCGTTCTCCAGCCCGCTGCCGATCGCCCCGGCGCTGTCCCTCGCCGGCCTCGCGCTCGTCGCGGTCGTCAGCATCGGCCTGCTGGGTGGCTCGCTGCCGACCCTGCCCGGCGGCAATGGCGGCAACGGCGGCAACGGTGACGGCGGTCCCGCGCGGACCCCGACGCCATCGAACGTCGTCATCACGGACCCCCGGGCGGACGTCCCAGGCTCGATCCTGTACGTGAAGTCCGGCAACATCTGGATCCAGTCCGGCGTCACCGCCCGCCAGCTGACCGACGGCGGCAACGACTCGATGCCGACCTGGTCGCCGGACGGCCGGTATGTGTACTTCATCCGCACGACCACACAGGATGGTCGCTGGCCGTCGGGGGGCTTCCTGCGCACCTACCGGCTCGAGGTCCCCCGCCTCGTCCGCCTGCCGGCCGACGGCTCGGGCGAGCCGGAGGTCCTGCTCGTCGGCCGGCTGCGGCGAAGCGGCAACGTGTGGTCGTACTTCCTGCGCCAGCCCTCGGTCTCGCCCGGCGGCTCGACCATCGCGGTGGTGACAGACGGGCCGGATCCGACGACGAGCGACATCGTCGTCAAGCTGCTCGACGTCGAGAGCGGCGACCTGACCGACCCGAAGCTGCCCGAGACCCGCGGGCTTGGCCATCAGGATCCGGCGTGGAGCCCCGACGGCGCCCTGCTGGCGTACGTGCGGATCAATCGCGAGGGCACGCGCGGGACGCCGCTGATCAGGCGCTACAACCCCGAGACCGGCCGGTCGGCGAACGTCACCGGGCCCGGCTACATGTCCCCGTCGTGGTCGCCCGATGGCCGCTTCCTTGCCGCCACCCGGACGAGCAACTTCGGGACCGATGTCGTGATCGTGGATGCCCGCAACGGTGCCGAGCTGCTGCGGCTGACGAACGACGAGCGATCGTTCAGCCCGGTCTGGTCGCCGGCCGGCGACGCGATCACGTTCCTGCGGGTCCAGCATGGGGTCGTCGACCTGTGGGTCGTGCCGCTCGAAGGCAATGGGCCGACATGGACGCCCGGCGAGCCGGTGCCGATGACCCTCCTGGCGGGCCTCGAAGCGAAGTCCCGACCGGCCTGGTTCATCCCCGCCGACCAGCTGCCGCCGCCGACGCCGACACCGACCATCCCGCCCGCCAGCGACGGCTCCGCCGAGCCGAGTGCTTCGCCGTGACCTACCTCGAGCGCCTCGGCGCCCGCACCGCGCGCGTCCGGTCGGTCCTGTGCGTCGGGATCGATCCGGACCCGGCAGAGCTGCCGAAGGGCTTTACCTCGAATCTCGAGGGCGTGGCCCGCTTCGCGGACCTGCTCCTGGAGGCAGCCGCGCCCGTCGCCGCGGCGATCAAGCCGAACCTGGCCTTCTTCGAGGCGCACGGTTCGGCCGGCATGGCGGCCCTGGAGCGGCTGCGCGGCCGGGTCCCGGCGGACCTGCCGGTCGTCATCGACGCCAAGCGCGGCGATATCGCGTCGACGGCGGCGAGGCAGGCGACCGCCCTGTATGACGTCCTCGGCGCCGACGCGATCACCGTCAACCCGTATGTCGGCGCCGAGGGGCTCGCGCCGCTCGTCGAGCGCGCCGAGCGCTTCGCCTACGTCCTGTGCCGGACCTCCAATCCCGGCGCCGCCGAGCTGCAGGGCCTGGCCGTCGAGGGCGACGGCGACGCGCCCCCGGAGCCGCTGTGGTCGCGAGTCGCGCGGCGGGTCGCCGGCTGGGGCCCCGGCGGGACGGTCGGCCTGGTGGTCGGGGCGACGGCGCCCGACGAGCTCGGTGCGGTCCGCAATATCGCGCCGGAACTGGCGTTCCTGGTCCCGGGCCTCGGTGCCCAGGGAGGCGAGCTCGACGCGGTGCTCCGGCATGGGCCGGCAACGCGTCCGCCGGCCGGGGCGCACCCGGCCGGGGGGCTCCTGGTGAACGTCTCTCGGGGCATCGCCCGGGCGGCCGCGGCGAGCCCCGAATCCGATCCCTCGGATGCCCTTGCGGAGGCCGCCCGCAGCTGGGCTGCCAAGCTCCCTGTGCTACGCTAACCCGCGCTCGACCGAGCCTTTCGGCCGCGCCCGAGGAACGTATCCATGCCTTTCCCCAACATCGGCCCCGGCGAGCTGATCCTGATCCTCGTGATCGCCCTGATCATCCTCGGCCCGGGCCGTTTGCCGGAGGTCGCCCAGTCACTCGGCAAGAGCGTCCGCGAGTTCCGGAAGGCGGCCACGGACGTGAAGGATGCGGCCTCGATCGAGCCCGGCCAGCCGACGCCCACGCAGGCCGCGGCGTCACCGCCGCCAAGCCCCAACGAGCTTCACGGATCGGCCGAGCCGAACCGCCTCAACGACGACGAGCCGGCCTCGACGGCCGCCGCGTCGTCCGGCGAGCAGAATCCCGGCTCCGCTTCGTCGTAGGCCCCCAGCGATGCCGCCCCGGCGCGGCGTCCACCACGACGTGACCGTCACCTCCAGCAGCCGATGACCGCCGTCGACGGCGTCCCGGATCCCGCCCCCGCCCCGGATTCCGCCCCCACCCGAGACGAGCGGATCATGCCGCTCGTGGACCACCTCGCGGAGCTGCGCGGACGGCTGATCTGGAGCGTGCTGGCGATCATCGCCGGCGCGGTCGTCGGCTTTGCGGCCGCCGATCCCATCATCGACGTCCTCCGGGGCCCGCTGCCGGCCAATCTCCCGATCATCGTCACCTCGATCGGTGACGCGTTCGCGATCAAGCTCCGGATCGCGATCGTGGCCGGGATCATCCTCGCGATGCCGATCCTGCTGTGGCACCTGTGGCGCTTCATCGCGCCGGGCCTGACCGCCAGCGAGCGGCGGGCGATCCTGCCGTGGATCCCGGCGGCGCTGGCCTTCTTCGCCCTGGGCGTCGGGATCGCGTACATCGTCATGCCGTTCGCGGCCGAGTTCCTGCTCAGCTTCGTGGGCGAGACGCTGACGCCGCTGATCTCGATTCGCGAATACCTCGACTTCGTCACGACGCTGTTCCTGGGCTTCGGGATCCTGATGGAGTTCCCGATCCTGCTCGTCGGCCTGTCGAAGGTCGGCATCGTGACCTCCGAGCGGCTGCGCCGGGCGCGCCGGATGGTGATCCTCGTCATCGCGATCTTCGCGGCGGTGGTGACCCCGGGCGGTGACCTTGTCAGCCCGACGGCGTTGGGCCTGACGCTGTACGTCCTGTTCGAGCTGACGACGTTCGTCATCGCCCGGACCGGCCGCTAGGGGTCGCTAGACTGCCCGTCATGGCGAGCGGGCCGGAGACACCGGCGAGGCCGGCGGCCGAGACGAGTCGCGCCGATGACGAGCCATCGGCCGGGGTCGACGACCAGGTGGAGGGGCCGGGCCCCGCCGGACCCCAGCAGGTCGTCCTCCTGAGCGGGCTGTCCGGTGGTGGCAAGACGGCCGCCGCGAAACTGTTCGAGGACCTCGCCTTCACCGTCGTCGACAACCTCCCCGCGGAGCTGTTGCCCGTGCTCGCGGAGCTGGTCGCCTCCGATCCCGAGCGGTTCGCCCAGATCGCGATCGTGCTCGATGTCCGATCGGGCGACGTCGAGACGGCGTATCGCGCCGTTCGCGGCGCCCTGGAGGGTCGCGGCATCCGGCCCCAGGTGTTCTTCCTCGAGGCCAGCGACGAGGTCCTGATCCGGCGCTTCTCCGAGACCCGCCACCGCCACCCGCTGTCCGACGGCCGCGGGATGCAGCGGGCGATCGCCCTGGAGCGCCGGATGCTCGATCCGATCCGGGCCGAGGCCGACGTCGTCCTCGACACCTCGGACCTGCCGCTGCGCGACCTGCGGGAGCGCCTCTTCGCGCGCCTCGGCGAGGCCCAGCCGGACCGGATGACGATCCAGCTCATCTCGTTCGGCTACAAGTTCGGCATCCCGCTCGAGGCGGACCTGGTATTCGACACGCGCTTCCTGCAGAACCCGTACTACGTCCCCGAGCTGCGGGATCACTCCGGGCTCACGCCGCCCGTCCGTGACTTCGTGATGAGCCAGCCGGGTGCGCACGAGTTCCTGGAGCGCGTCGAGGGCCTGCTCGAGTTCGGCATCCCGGCCTTCATCGAAGAGGGCAAGAGCCGCCTCACGATCGCGATCGGCTGCACCGGCGGCCGGCACCGCTCGATCGTCCTGGCCGAGCAGCTCGCCGCGTGGCTGCGGGGCCAGGGCCACGGGCCCGTCGAGGTCTTCCATCGCGAGCTGGAGCGCGGATGAACCTGCGTCGCTGGCTGCAACCCGGGATCGGGGTCAAGCGCTGGTTGCTCGTCGTCTTCGGCGGCCTGCTGCTGATGGCGCTCGGCGTGGCCCACACGATCCGGCAGGTGACGCGAGACCTGCAGCCCGGCGGCCTGACGCAGGTCGTCGTCGACCTGGTCACCCTCCAGTTCCTGCCGTTCCCGCTGCGGGGCATCGTGGTCGGCGCCGCCGGCCTGGCGCTGGTCGGCTTCGGGGCCTGGCGGCTCGCCCGCGCCCTGACCGAGCCGCTGCGAGCCGACGATGGCGATCGACCGCTGGCCGAGGTCCTGTACCAGAAGCGGATGCTCGCCCGCGGCCCTCGGGTCGTCGCGATCGGCGGTGGCACCGGGCTGTCGACGCTGCTGCGGGGCATGAAGGAGCGCACCAGCAACCTGACCGCGATCGTGACCGTCGCCGACGACGGCGGCTCCTCGGGCGCGCTGCGCGACGAGCTCGGCATCCCGCCGGTCGGCGACATCCGCAACTGCATCGCCGCGCTGGCCGATGCCGAGCCGCTCATGGGCGATCTGCTCGGCTACCGCTTCCCGGGCGGCCTGCGCCCGCTCGACGGCCCGGTCGAGACGGAACCGGGCGGCCTCGGCGGCCACGCGATGGGCAACCTGCTGCTGGCCGCGCTGACGGCGCTCGAGGACGGCGACTTCGAGGAGGGGGTTCGGCGCATGAACCGGGTCCTCGCCGTTCGCGGCCAGGTCGTGCCCGCCTCGGCGACACCGATCACCCTCATGGCCTCGACCGGCGATGACGTCGTCGTTCGCGGCCAGTCGACGATCATGCGGACGCCCGGGATCCGGCGTGTCTGGACCGATCCGGCCGTCGTGCCGGCGTCGGCCGACGCGCTGGCCGCGATCCGCGCGGCGGACGTCGTCGTGCTCGGCCCCGGCAGCCTGTACACGAGCGTGCTGCCCGTCCTGCTGATCCCGGCCATCCGGGACGCGGTGATCGCGTCGTCGGGGCTGCGCATCTACGTCTGCAACGTCGCGACGCAGGTTGGCGAGACCGAGGGCTACGACGTGGCGGACCATGTCGAGGCGCTCGTCGCCCACACGGCGTCCGAGATCGTCGATGTCGTCCTCGTGAACGGGCGCTTCGACGGCGAGCCGACGGCGTGGCCGCGCGACGCGGTCGCGGTCCGCTGGCCGCCGGCCCTCGACCCGGTGCCGCAGCTCGTGACGGCCGCGGTGGCCAGCCCACGCCTGCCGCACCACCATGATCCGTCGGCCCTGGCCGCCGCGATCCTGCGCGCCGCGGACGCTGACGTGCCGGCGCGCCGGCGGGGGCGGATGGCCGACACG
>QKHE01000099.1 GCA_003250155.1 Chloroflexota bacterium
GAACGACGTCGATCCGGTTCGCCGCCGTCTGCTGTGGCAACAGGTCCGGGCGCTGGCCGACGAAGGCGCCGCCGTGCTCCTGGTAACCCACAACGTCGTCGAGGCCGAGCGCAGCGTCGATCGCCTGGTGATCCTCGACAAGGGTCGGGTGGTCGCCGAGGGCACCCCGGGCTCGCTCAAGGAGCATCTCGCCGCCAACCTTCGCCTCGAGCTCGTCCTCGAGCCGGGAGTCGCAGCGCCCGAGATGGCCCCGTTCGTCGTCCGCTGCGTCGCCAGCGGCTCACGGATCCTGGCCAGCGTGCCGGCCGCAAGCGCCGGCGAGGCGGCGGAATGGGCCGAGGGCTTGCGCGTCGATGGAATCGTCGAGGAGTTCTCGCTCGCGCCGCCGACGCTCGAGGACGTCTACGTCGAGCTCGTCGGACACGCCGTGCCGATCGAGTCGGACCGGCCGGCGGTCGCGGCACCGGAGGGCGCCGATGGCGGAGCTGCGTAGCTACGTCCTGCTCCTGCAGTGGCAGCTGCTCAGGCTCAAGATGTTCCTGCCGCTGCTCGTGCTCGTCCAGGGCCTGTTTGCGCTCGGGATCGTCCTCGGATACCCGCTGTTGTTCCCGGAGATCGACCGCACCACGATCCTGTTCCTGGCCACGGGAGCCCCGGCGATCGCGTTGATCACGGTCGGGCTCGTCGCCGTTCCGCAGTTTGTCGGCCAGGGAAAGCAGGAGGGGACGCTGGACTACATGCGCTCGCTGCCGGTACCGCGCCTGGTCTACCTGCTGGCCGACGTGACCGTCTGGTTGATCGTGGTCGTGCCGGGCGTCGCGGTCGCGATCGTCATCTCCGCGATCCGCTTCGAGCTGGACCTCCAGGTCAGCATCCTCGTCGTGCCGACGCTCTTGCTCGTCGCCGTCACGGCGTCCGCCATCGGCTACGCCATCGCCTCGGTCCTGCCGACGATGGTCTCGGCGCTGATCAGCCAGGTGCTCGTCGTCTTCGTGCTGATGTTCTCGCCGCTCAACTTCCCGCCGGACCGGCTGCCCGACTGGCTCGCGCCGCTCCATCGGGTGCTGCCGATCCAGGCGATGGGCGAGCTCATCCGGGGCACGATCGCAGGCCCGCCGTTCTCGATCGATGCCGCGAACTTCCTGATCCTCGGCGCGTGGGCCGTCGCCAGCCTCGGCGTCACCTGGCTGGCCATGACCCGCCGGGGCTGACGCCGGCGCAGCCTGCGGCACGAGCGCGCCCAGCCGCCCGGACCATGTCGCCGGGCGGACGGCCCCTCAGCCCGGCCAGGACCAGTCGCGGACCTCGGGGATGTCCTCGCCGTGCTCACGCGTCCAGGCTCGGGCCCGGAGGCGCGAATCGGCCATCAGCTGGCGGACATGGCCGGCTCGGTCGGCAAGCCCGGGCACGCGGTCGATGACGTCCATCACGAGGTGGTACCGGTCGAGGTCGTTGAGCATGACCATGTCGAACGGTGTCGTCGTCGTGCCCTCCTCCTTGTAGCCCCGGACGTGCAGGTTGTCGTGGTTCGTCCGCCGGTAGGTCAGGCGATGGATCAGCCACGGGTAGCCGTGGTAGGCGAAGACGACCGGCCGATCGGTCGTGAACAGCCCGTCGAACTCGGCGTCGGTCAGGCCGTGGGGGTGCTCAGTATGCGGCTGCAGGCGCATCAGGTCGACGACGTTGACGACCCGGACACGCAGGTCCGGCACGTGCTCCCGGAGCAGTGCCGCGGCGGCAAGCGTCTCGAGCGTCGGGATGTCGCCCGCGCAGCCCAGGACGACGTCCGGCTCGCCGCCGTCGTCGTTCGACGCGAAGCCCCAGATCCCGGCGCCGCGGGTGCAGTGAACGATCGCCTCGTCCATCGACAGCCAGCTCAGCCCCGGCTGCTTGCCGGCGACGATGACGTTGACGTAGTCACGGCTGCGGAGGCAGTGGTCGACGACGCTGAGCAGGGTGTTCGCGTCCGGCGGCAGGTAGACCCGGATGACCTCGGCCTTCTTGTTGATGACGTGGTCGATGAAGCCCGGGTCCTGGTGGCTGAAGCCGTTGTGATCCTGGCGCCAGACGTGGCTCGAGAGCAGGTAGTTCAGCGAGCCGATCGGCCGCCGCCAATCGAGGTCGCGGGTGACCTTGAGCCACTTCGCGTGCTGGTTGAACATCGAGTCGACGATATGGATGAAGGCCTCGTAGCAGTTGAACAGGCCGTGACGGCCGGTCAGCAGGTAGCCCTCCAGCCAGCCCTGGCAGAGGTGCTCGGACAGGACTTCCATGACGCGCCCGTCCGGCGCCAGCTGGACGTCGATCGGCAGCATCTCCGCGTTCCACGTCCGGTCGGTCGCCTCGAACACGGCATCGAGGCGGTTCGAGGCCGTCTCGTCCGGTCCGAAGAGCCGGAACGTCGAGTCGTTCGCCGCCATGACGTCACGCAGGAAGCGCCCGGCGACACGCGTCGCCTCGGCCCGTGACGCCCCCGGCCCCGGCACGTCGACGGCGTAGTCGCGGAAGTCTGGCAGGACGAGGTCGCGCAGCAGGAGGCCGCCGTTGGCATGCGGGTTGGCGCTCATCCGGCGCGCACCGTCCGGCGCCAGCTCGGCCAGTTCCGGCACCAGCCGGCCGCCCTCATCGAACAGCTCGTCGGGCCGGTAGCTCCGCAGCCAGTCCTCGAGGATCCGCCGGTGCTCGTCATCGCCGCGGGCGTTCGAGACCGGCACCTGGTGTGACCGGAACGTGCCCTCGACCTGGACGCCGTCGACGATCTTCGGGCCGGTCCAGCCCTTCGGCGTTCGAAGGACGATCATCGGCCAGCTCGGTCGCGTCGTCGTACCCGTCGTGCGCGCCTCGGCCTGGATCGCGCCGATCTCGTCGAGCGCCGTGTCGAGCGCCGCTGCCATCGCCCGGTGGACGAGCGGCGGTTCGTCGCCCTCGACCGTGAGGACCCGGTAGCCGTAGCCCTCGAAGAGCTTCACCAGCTCGTCGCCGGGAATGCGGGCGAGGACCGTCGGATTGGCGATCTTCCAGCCGTTGAGGTGAAGGATCGGCAGGACGGCGCCGTCGCGGGCCGGGTCGACGAACTTGTTCGAGTGCCAGCTGGTCGCCAGCGGACCGGTCTCGGCCTCGCCGTCGCCGACGACACAGCAGACGACGAGATCGGGGTTGTCGAACGCGGCGCCGTAGGCGTGGGCCAGCGAGTAGCCGAGCTCACCACCCTCGTGGATGCTCCCCGGCACCTCGGCCGCGACGTGGCTCGGGATGCCGCCGGGGAACGAGAACTGCCGGAAGAGCCGCTGCAGACCGGCGACGTCGCGCGAGATCCTCGGGTACACCTCCGACCAGGTGCCCTCCAGGTAGGCGTTCGCGACGATGCCCGGACCGCCGTGGCCCGGACCGGTCACGTAGATCGCGTCGAGGTCGCGCGCCCGGATGACGCGATTCATGTGCGCGTACACGAGGTTCAGGCCGGGCGTCGTGCCCCAGTGGCCGAGCAGACGAGGCTTGACGTGCTCCGGCTCCAGCGGCTCGCGCAGCAGCGGGTTGTCGAGGAGGTAGATCTGGCCGACCGACAGGTAGTTCGCGGCCCGCCACCAGGCATCGATCAGCCGCAGCTCGTCGTCGCTCAGCGGTCGGTGGTCGGCCATCTCGGGCGTTGTGGCTGAACCCCGTCGTTGCATCTGCGTCATATGCCGATTGTCGCCCTGTTAGCCTCCATCCGTCGGATGAACGGGTTGACGGATCTCCGCGACATCCTCGGCTACGTCCTGTGGCGGATCGGCGACACGGACGTGACCGTCAGCTCGCTGCTCGTCCTGGCGGCGACGATCGTCCTGTTCGTCATCGCGGCCCGCCTCCTCGGCCGCGGGCTCCACGGCGTGCTCGTTCGGCGCACCGACATCGGCCCCGGCGGCGCGTTCGCCGTGTCGCGGATCACCCAGTACACGATCGCCGCGATCGGCCTGCTGATCAGCTTCCAGCTCATCGGGCTGGACACGAGCAGCCTCGCGCTGGTCCTCGGCGCGCTCGGGATCGGGATCGGCTTCGGGCTTCAGAACGTCACCTCGAACTTCATCTCCGGCCTGCTCATCCTGTTCGAGCGGCCGATCACCGTCGGCGACCGCGTCCAGGTCGGCGACATCGAGGGCGACGTGACCGCGATCAACATGCGGGCGACGACCGTGCTGTCGGTGACGAACCTGTCGGTCATCGTCCCGAACTCCGAGTTCGTGACCTCGACCGTGGTCAACTTCTCCCACGGCGACGCGCGGCTCATCGTCAACGTCGACGTCGGGGTGAGCTATCGGTCAGACCTCGACGTCGTGATCCGGTCGCTCGAGGAGGTCGCCGCCGAGCACCCGCGGGTCCTGCGCGATCCGCCGCCGGAGGTCCGCTTCCTCGAGTTCGGCGATTCGGCCTGGCAGCTGCAGCTCCGGGTCTGGATCCCGATCGCGCGCGAACACCCGGTCATCCGCTCCGACCTCAACAAGGCGATCGTCAGGAAGTTCCGGGCGAACGACGTCGAGATCCCGTACCCGCAGCGCGACCTCAACTGGCGGTCGCCGACCCCGATCCCGGTGCGGACCGGGCCGGCGTCAGAAGAATCGGAGCCGGCGTAGGACGATCGCGAGGCCCACCCCGATCGCCACGAGCAGGACCGACACGATCATGAAGGCGGCGTCCGACGTCGCCCCGGGCATCCCACCGACGTTGATCCCGAGGAGCCCGGTGATGAGGCTCAGCGGCAGGAAGATCGCCGCGATGATCGACAGCAGGTACATCCGCTGGTTCAGCTGCTCGGACAGCCGGCTGATCAGCTCCTCGTGGGCGACGCCGACGCGCTCCCGGGCCGCGTCGAGCTCCTCCAGGTAGCGCGTCGTGCGGTCCGCGGCCTCGCGGATCTCGAAGCGATCCTGATCGTGGAGCCAGGGAACGCTCTCCGACTGCAGGCGCAGCATCGCGTCACGCTGCGGGGCCAGGTAGCGGCGCAGGCCGATGATCTCGCGCCGCAGCGCGGCGAGCTTGACACGGAGCTCGCCGGCGGCGCTGCCGATGACCTCGCTCTCCAGCTCGTCGACCCGCTCGGACAGCTCGGCGATGACCGGCTCCATTCGCCATGCCAGCTGCGCGCCGATCGCGCTGAGGAGGCTGCCGGCGTTGGAGGGAAAGACGCCGGCGGCCATGCGCTCGCGCAGGTCCTGGATCGCCATCAGCCGCCGGCGCCGGACGGTGATCACGCGCTGCCCATCGACCCACAGGCGCAGCGCCACCATGTCCTCGGGGTTGGCGCCAGGGTTGAGGTTCACGCCGCGGAACACCACGATCAGTCCGTCGGGCAGGCGATCCACGCGGGGCCGTGTCTCCTCCGCGAGCAGCGCGTCGCTGGCGAGCGGCGGCAGGCCGCTCTCCTCGCGCAGCCACCTCCGGCCGTTCTCGACGGCCCCGTCAAGGTGAATCCATGTGGTGGCGCCCCGGGCGTGGGAGCCGCCGACCTCCGCCCAGCCGATCGGGCGGCCGCCGCCCTTGCCGTCCAGCTCGTAGGCGCAGACGAGGCCGTCGCCTGGCC
>QKHE01000022.1 GCA_003250155.1 Chloroflexota bacterium
AGAAGGACGTGACGCTGACCGTTACCGGGACCGACGGCGCCACCTATACGGTCGTCGCCCCGGGCGTCCCGGGCGTGAACGCCGACTACCTCAAGGACATCCAGGATGCCGCCACGGCTGGAGGCGTGACCTTCGACCGCGCGCAGTACGTCGTCGAGCGATCCGAGGACAACTCGTGGATCGGGCTCGTCCTGACCGGGTTGCTGCCGCTGCTGATCATCGGCGGCTTCATCTACTTCATGATGCGCCAGGCCCAGGGCACCAATAACCAGGCCCTGTCGTTCGGCAAGAGCCGGGCCCGGATGTTCCTCGGCAACAAGCAGGTCGTGACGTTCCAGGACGTCGCCGGCGTCGACGAGGCCAAGACCGAGCTGCAGGAGGTCGTCGAGTTCCTGAAGTTCCCCGAGAAGTTCAACACGCTCGGCGCGCGCATCCCGCGCGGCGTGCTGCTCGTCGGCCCGCCGGGCACCGGCAAGACGCTCCTCGCCCGCGCCGTGGCCGGGGAGGCCGGGGTGCCGTTCTTCAGCATCTCCGGCTCCGAGTTCGTCGAGATGTTCGTGGGCGTCGGCGCCTCGCGCGTCCGCGACCTGTTCGACCAGGCGAAGCGGAATTCGCCGTGCATCGTGTTCGTGGACGAGATCGACGCGGTCGGCCGCCAGCGCGGTGCCGGCCTCGGCGGCTCGCACGACGAGCGCGAGCAGACGCTCAACCAGATCCTGGTCGAGATGGATGGCTTCGACACGAACACCAACGTCATCGTCGTCGCCGCCACCAACCGCCCGGACGTCCTCGACCCGGCGCTGCTGCGCCCCGGACGATTCGACCGCCAGGTGATCCTCGACCGGCCGGACATGAAGGGCCGTGTCGCGATCCTCAAGGTCCACACCAAGGGCAAGCCGCTCGACAAGGCCATCTCGATCGAGGAGATCGCCCGCCAGTCGCCGGGCTTCTCCGGCGCCGACCTCGCGAACCTCGTCAACGAGGGTGCGATCCTGGCCGCGCGCAGGAACCGCAAGGTCATCGGCATGACCGACTTCCAGGAGGCGCTCGAGCGGATCGTCGCCGGCCCGGAGCGCAAGAGCCGCGTCATCTCCGACGCCGAAAAGCTGATCATCGCCTACCACGAGGGCGGCCACGCCGTGGTGCAGCGGATCCTGCCGAAGTGCGACCCGGTCAACAAGGTCACGATCATCAGCCGCGGCATGGCCCTCGGCTACACGATGGCCCTGCCGACCGAGGACCGCTACCTGCAGTCGAAGTCCGAGTTCGAGGACAAGATCGCCGGCCTGCTCGGCGGCAACGTCTCCGAGCGGCTCGTCTTCGGCGATACCACGACCGGCTCCTCGAACGACATCGAGAAGGCGACCGACCTCGCGCGACGGATGGTCACCGAGTTCGGGATGAGCGACAGGCTCGGGCCGCTGGCGTTCGGCAAGCGCGACGAGCTGGTGTTCCTCGGTCGCGAGATCGGCGAGCAGCGCAACTACTCCGACGAGATCGCGAAGCAGATCGACGAGGAGGTCCGGGCGATCATCGACCGGGCTTACGAGCGGGCGCGACAGACCCTCGAGACGCACCGCAGCAGGCTCGACAACCTCGCCCAGAAGCTGATCGCCGAGGAAACCGTCGACGCCGACGAATTCGAGACGCTGTTCAGCGACCTGCCGCCCAAGGAGGACATCCACGGGCTGCCGGCGCGGCATCACGAGCCGCCGGCCGAGCCGACCGAGCCCGCGCCGGAGCGCAAGCCGGGCGGCAAGCCGACGTCGTCACCCGCACCGCACCCGGCCTAGCGAAGCGACCATCCCGTGCGACCTCGCGCCGGGCGGGCGCCGGTACCATGCCCGCCATGGAGCGTGAGGCAGGCACGGCTGCCGTGACCGCGTTCGACCCGGGGATCGAGGCGCACCTCGGCCGGACCGCCGAGGCCCGGCAGGCGTCGTACCTGGAGTTCCTGCGAATTCCGTCGATCTCGGCGCTGCCCGAGCATGCGCCGGACATCCGCCGGGCGGCGCAATGGATCCTCGACGAGCTGACGAGGATCGGCTTCGAGCACGCCGAGGTCGGCGAGACCGCCGGCCATCCGGTCGTCTACGCCGACTGGCTCCACGCGCCCGGCGCGCCGACGATCCTCGTGTACTGCCATTACGACGTCCAGCCCGTCGATCCGATCGGCCAGTGGGAGACGGCGCCGTTCGAGCCGTTCATCCGCGACGGCCGGGTGGTCGGCCGGGGGGCGGCGGACGACAAGGGCCAGCTGCACCTCCACCTCAAGGCGGCCGAGGCGCTGCTCGCGACCCGAGGCCGCCTGCCGCTGAACCTGCGGTTCCTGTTCGAGGGTGAGGAGGAGATCACGTCGGCCAGCCTCGGGCCGTGGCTGGCTGCCAACCTCGCTCGCCTCTCGGCCGACGCCGTGATCATCAGTGACACGGGCTTCTTCGAGGGCAACCTCCCGGCGCTCACGGTCGCCCTTCGCGGCAACCTGTACACGCAGATCGACGTCGTCGGCTCGCCGGTCGACCTCCACTCGGGCGGGTTCGGTGGCGCCGTCGAGAACCCGGCCAACGCGCTGGCGCACATCGTCGCCGGTCTGAAGGATCGCGACGGGCACATCACGATCCCGGGCTTCTACGACGACGTCGTCGAGCCCACCGCCCAGGAGCGCTTCGAGATCAGCTGCCTGCCGTTCGACGAGGCCGCGTACCGGGCCGAGATCGGGGTCCGCGCGCTCGCTCCGGAGCGGGGCTGGACGGCGCTCGAGTGCACGGCCGTCCGCCCGACCCTCGACGTCAACGGCCTCTGGGGCGGCTTCCAGGGCGACGGCCAGAAGACGATCATCCCGGCGGCCGCCCACGCCAAGGTGAGCTGCCGGCTCGTGCCGAACCAGGACCCCGATACGGTCTTCGAACGCTTCCGCGACCACGTCCAGCGCCTCGCCCCGCCGGGCGTGCTCGTCGAGGTCACGAAGCTCGGCGAGGCGCGGCCAGTCCGGACCGACACGGCCCACCCCGTGGCGCAGGCCGCGCTGGCCGTGCTCGAGGCCGAGTTCGGCCGAGCGCCGCTCCTCATCCGGTCCGGTGGGACCATCGGCGTGGCCTCGATGTTCGTCGAACAGCTGGGCCTGCCGCTGGTGATGCTGGGCTTCACGAACCCCGACGACAACGCCCACGCCCCGAACGAATTCATGCTCCTCGAGAATTACGAACGGGGACTTCGCACCGTTTGCCGACTATGGGACGATCTCGGTGCGATGGCCCGCGACGGGGCTGCCGCCACCACGGCTGGTACTGCAGTACGGGGGTAGAGAGCGAGGATGGCGACCGATCCGAACGCGGCCGAGGTTGGGGCCGCCACGATGACCGACGACGAGCCGGCGATGACCCGCCCGGACGCCGATTGGCGCCTCGAGACCGAGCATGGCCGACTCGCACCGCTGTCGGCGATCGACGTGCTGACCAACGTTCGGGGCAAGGTGGCCGCCGGGGAGATCGGCGATTACGAGCCGATCCCGCTCGGCATGGTCCCGCTCGATCGGATGCTCGGTGACGGCCTCCGTCCGGGCGACCTGCTGCTGCTCGGCGGCGCCCAGGGCACCGGCAAGACGACGATGGCGCTGCAGATGGCCCGCAACGTCGCCGCGTCCGGCCAGGCGTACGTCCTGTACGTCTGCTTCGAGCACGACGAGGCCGACCTCCTGAACCGGCTGGTCGCCATGGAGTCCGTCCTGCCGCACCTGCCGAACACCAAGCCATCGACGGGCGCGATCAAGATCCAGGACGTTCGGGCCGAGGTGATCCGGGCCTGGGCCGAGGCCGGCGACGGCCAGGCCGACCTGGCCGCCAGCCCGCGCCTCCGGCCGGCGCTGGAACGGATCGCGCGCTACGGCGGGAACCTGTTCCTGATGCGCGGCTCGGCGACCGCGACGACGGTCGACAACCTGCGCGAGCTCATCCGGCTCCACCGCCAGCGCTCCGGCGAGCGACGCCTCCTGGTGGTCGTCGACTACCTCCAGAAAGTGCCCCAGATCCCGGAGCCCGCAACCGAGGCCGAGAAGGTCACGTTCATCGTCAACGGCCTCAAGGACATCGCCCTCACCGAGCACGTTCCGGTGATCGCGATCGTGGCGGCCGACAAGGAGGGCCTCAAGGCGGCCCGGCTGCGGAACCACCACCTGCGCGGCTCGTCGGCCATCAACTACGAGGCCGACGTCATCGTGATCCTGAACGAGAAGTACAACATCG
The DNA here is from genome assembly GCA_003250155.1 of Chloroflexota bacterium. GTDB lineage: Bacteria > Chloroflexota > Limnocylindria > Limnocylindrales > CSP1-4 > UBA5189. The sequence goes on from QKHE01000022.1 coordinate 4,242, forward strand.
TCGCGAAGGTCAACATCGAGTTCAACCCGTACCAGGCGCAGCGCTTCCGCGACTGGGTCGTGGTGTCGGTCGAGAAGAACCGCAGCGGGCCGGACAACATCGACATCGAGTACCACAAGCACTTCGCGTTCGCGTGCTTCGATCCGGAAGGCCGCCCGGTCCAGGAGAAGCTGATCGAGGAGCGCCTCTACACCGACTAGTCCCGGCGCGCGCTACCGTTGCGGGATGCGCGGCCGCGAGGCGTTCCCGGATCTCGTCGAGATCGTCGTCGAGATTCCGCGTGGGAGCCGGAACAAGTACGAGTTCGATGAGCGGGCCGGCGTGTTCCGCCTCGACCGCGTGCTGTCGTCGGCCGTCTTCTACAACTTCGACTACGGCTTCATCGAGGGCACCCGGGCCAAGGACGGCGACCACACCGACGCGCTGCTGATCATCGACGAGCCGACGTTCACCGGCTGTCACGTCTGGGCTCGACCGATCGGCGTGCTGGAGATGCGCGACGAGAAGGGCCCCGACTACAAGATCCTGTGCGTCGCCCGGGACGACCCGCACCAGATGCACATCGCTGCCCTCGACCAGATGCGCCCGCACCGCCTGGTCGAGATCGAGCACTTCTTCGAGACGTACAAGCTGCTCGAGGACAAGACCGTCGAAGTGCTCGGCTGGCGCGACCGCGAGCGGGCGCTCGAGATCCTCCGAACGGATCGCGATGCCTGGCAGCGCGAGGTGGGCGCGGCCGACCCGGCGGGGTCCGGTACCGCGGCCGGCGGCGGGTGACCCGGGGCCCGGATGTCCGCGGCGACGAGTCGCGACCGCGGCTGTTCTTCGCCGTGCCACTGCCGGAGCGGGCTCGAAACGCGGTCGCCGAGATCGCCGAGCGGGTCCGCGCCCGCAACGGCGCGGTGCGCGCGCGGTGGGTCCGGTTCGACGGCCTGCACCTGACGCTCCAGTTCCTGGGTCCGACCCCGACCAGCGCCGTGCCGGCCCTCGAGGCGGCCCTCGCCGACGTCGCCGGGCGCGCAGCAAGCTTCGAGGTGGCCCTTCACGGGGCGGGTGCGTTCCCGGACGCGGGGCGCCCGCGGACGCTGTGGGTCGGGTTGACCGCCGGGGCCGAACGGTTGACCGAGCTGGCCGAGGCGCTGGCCCGCGAGCCGCGGGTCGTGCCATGGATGCCCGTCCATCCGTCGGGCGGGCCGCCGGGCGGCCGGAAGCCGTTCGC
>QKHE01000070.1 GCA_003250155.1 Chloroflexota bacterium
TCGAGCAGGTCGTCGGTGGCGAAGATCCGGACGGACGCCGCCAGCTCGGCGGCCAGGCCCTCGTCGATCGTACGGTCGAGCGCGCCGTCGAGGAGGGCCTTGGCCTCCCGGACCGCCAGCGGGCCTCGCTCGGCGATCTCCGCGCCGATCGCCCGGGCGCGGGCCAGCGCCTCACCGCGCGGCACGACCTCGCTGACGAGCCCGATCTGCTCGGCCTCGGCAGCGGTCAGGATGCGGCCCGTCAGGATCAGCTCCTTTGCCCGGGCCAGTCCGACGATCCGTGGCAGCCGCTGCGTGCCACCGGCCCCCGGCGTGACGGCCAGGCGAACCTCCGGCATGCCCAGCCGGGCGGCCTCTGACGCGACCCGGATGTCACAGCCCAGGGCCAGCTCCAGGCCGCCGCCGAGCGCGTTGCCCTCGATCGCGGCGATCGTCGGCATCGGCAGGTCGGCCAGGCGCCGCGAGACCCGCGACTCGTTCGCCAGCCGCTCATGCCCGCCGGGACCGCGCGTCGCCTCGAACTCGTTCACGTCCGAGCCGGCCGAGAAGGCTCGATCGCCAGCGCCGAGCACGACGACCGCCCGGACCTCGTTCGGCGGCGCCGCCTCCAGCTGCGCGAGCGCGGCGTCGAGATCGGCCAGCAGCTCGGGCGTCACGAGGTTGAGCGGCGGATTCGCCAGCTCCAGCTCGGCGACGGTCCCTGAACGCAGCACGACGAGGCTCATCGCGCGGCCGTCCGGTGGGCCGGTTCCGCCGCGGCGAACTCGGCCGCGAGGCCCATCGGCCCGCTGCCGTACAGGCGCGGATCCATCTGCCGCAGGTCGTCGGCGACACGGGGCCGGAAACCCATCTGGCCGAGGACGTCGCGCTCGAGGTCCACGCCCGGCGCGAGCTCCAGGAGCTCGAGCCCGTCGTCGGCGAGCCCGAAGACCGCTCGATCGGTGATGTAGCGCACCTCCTGGCCGCGCTCACGCGCCGAGGCGGCGCTGAACGAGATCTCGCGGACCCGTGGCACGAACTTGCGGAGCGACCCCTCACGGGCGATCCGTACCCCGCCGTCGATCTCCAGCTCGAGGCCCTGAGCGGTGAGTGTCCCGACGAAGTTGATCTTCGGCGTCCTGGCGCTGATGTTCGGGAAGCCGCCCGGCCCGCGGACCCGGCCCTCGAAGGCGTGGACGTTGACGTTGCCCGCCGCATCGACCTCGGCGAACGACAGGCTCGCGACATCGAGGCCCCCGCCGTCGTAGAAGCCGAACATGTCGGGCTGGTCGATCATGGCCTGGTAGTTGAAGCCGGCTCCGCCCTCGTTGCCGGCGACCGGCACGCCACCGAAGATCCCCTGCTCGACCGTCAGCACCAGCTGGTCGGTGATCCCCTCCTCCCAGGCGACCCGCCCGATGAGCTGGCTGATTCCGAAGCCGAGGTTGCAGATTGCACCCGGCCGGAACTCCAGGAGCGACCGCCGCGCGATGACCTTGCGGACGTCGAGCGGCAGCGGCGGCTCGTCGGTCGCGGGCCGGCGCAGCGCGCCGGCGTAGTACGGCGAGTCCTCGGTGATGTACGTCTGCCACTGGTCCGGATCGACGTAGACATAGTCGATCAGGGCGCCCGGGACCTCGACGCTGCGCGACGGCAGGCTGCCGCGGCGGGCCAGGCGCTTGACCTGGGCGATCACGATCCCGCCGCTGTTTCGGGCGGCCGTGGCCATGTTCAGCATCTCGGCCTGGATCGCCTCACCCTCCATCGACAGGTTGCCGTCCTCGTCGGCGCTGGTGCCGCGGATCACGGCGACGTCGATCGGGAACGCGTGGTAGAGGAGCCACTCGCGGCCGCGGAGCGTGACCACCTCGACGAGGTCTTCGGTCGTGGCCGCGTTCTGCTTGCCGCCGGTCTGGCGTGGATCGACGTACGTGCCGAGCCCGACGTGGGTCACCAGGCCGGGCCGGCCGGCGGCGATCTCGCGGATCAGCTGCGACAGGACGCCCTGGGGGAAGGAGTAGGCCTCGATGAGGTCGGCCTGGACGAGTGCGCCGAGACCCGGCTCATTGCCGATGTTGCTGCCGATCGTCCGCTTCATCAGGCCCGGCAGGCCGAGCTGGCTGAAGCCCCGCTCCGCGAAGTCGCCGATGCCCACGACGCGGACGGTCGTCAGATCCCGCGGCCGGCCCTCGGCGCCGTAGACCGCCGCCAGCTCGTCGATGAACCGCTGCGGCACGGCATGGCCGGCGCCCGAGCCGCCGATCAGCAGCGTCGCGCCATCGCCAACGAGCCCGACGGCCTCCCGGACGGTGACGACCTTCATGACCGGCTCCTCACGGCATGTAGCCTCCGGCGTTGGGGTTGAGCGTCTGGCCCAGGAACAGCGAGGAGCGATCCGAGAGCAGGAACAGCACCGCCTCGGCGACCTCGTCGGCGCGGCCGAAGCGGCCGAGCGGCATGTCTCGAAGTCGCCGCCGGCCCTCGTCGGACTCGGCGAGATCGGTCGTCATGTCCGTGACCGTCATCCCCGGCGCGACGGCGTTGACGCGGATACCGCGGGGCCCGAACTCCTTCGCCATGGCGCGCGTCAGCCCGACCAGGCCGGCCTTCGCAGCCGAATAGGCGGCCGTCTCGGCGATCCCGACCTGGGCCAGCCGGGACGCGACGTTGACGATGACGCCGCCACCCTCCTCGAGCATCACCGGGATCGCGGCGCGGCAGGTGCGGAAGGCCGCCGTCAGGTCCGTCGCGATGGCCGCGTCCCACGCCTCCGGGCTGATGTCGAGGAACGGGCCGACCTGCGTCAGTCCGGCGTTGTTGACGAGGCCGTCGAGTCGCCCGAAGCGTTCGACGACGCGGCCGACGAGCCCCTCCGCCTCGTCGCCGACGGCGACATCCGCGGCGATCGCCTCGGCCTCGGCGCCGGCCTCCCGACAGCGGGCGACGACGCGCGACGCCTCGGCGGCGCCGCGCCGGTAGTGGACCGCGACCCGGGCGCCCGCGGCCGCGGCCTTGACCGCCACCTCGGCGCCGATGCCGCGGCTGCTGCCCGTCACCAGCACGACCCGGCCGGCCAGCTCGCCGTTCGCGGGAGCGCCAGGCGCACCGCCCATCAGGCGACGCCGGCCGGCGCGAGCAGGTCGGCCTGGCGCAGAACCGCCGCGATGCGGGCCTCCTCGGCGGCCGAGATCGGCGTCAGCGGCGGCCGCATGACCGTGCCGTCCAGGACCCCGAGGTGCTTCAGCGCGGCCTTCGTCCGGGCCCGATAGTCGCGGACGGGCAACCCGAAGATCGCCTCCTCGAGCGGCAGGATCCGCTCCCAGATCGCGCGCGCTTCGGCCCAGCGATCGCGCCGGGTCAGATCGAACATCTCGACCTGCAGGTCCAGCGCGAGCGTCCCGAAGCCGATCAGCGCCCCCTCGGCGCCCAGCACGAACGACTCGTAGATGAAGTTGTCGTTACCGGTCAGCAGGTCGACGGGCCGGGCGAGCCCCTCGATCATTCGGCGTGTCTGGAGGTACAGCCGGGCATCGAACGACGCTTCCTTGAGCGCCACGACCTGGTCGATCTCGGCGATCCGGCGAAGCGCCTCGGCCGAGAAGATGACGCCACCGAGCGCCGGCTGGAGCTGGAAGGCGATCATCGGCAGGCCGCAGCCGCGGGCGATCGCCTCGTGGTAGGCGACCGGGATGGCCGGATCGAGCGGCGTGCCCTGGTAGGCCGGGATCGGGAAGACGAGCAGCCCGGCGGCCCCGGCGCCCTGGGCCCGCTTGGCCTCCTCGACCGCCTGGCCGGAGTGGCTGGCCGCCAGGCCGGCGATGACCGGCACGTCGCCGGCGACGTCGACGGCGGCGCGGAGCACCCGCTCGCGCTCGTCCGGCCAGAGGTGCGGGCCCTCGCCAGTATCGGCGTTGATCGCCAGCGCGACGGGACCCTGCGGCAGGAGCCACTCCAGGTAGCGGCGGTAGGCGGGCTCGTCGAACCGGCCATCGGCGTCGAAGGTGACGATGCAGGCGGGCACGATGCCGCGGACGTTGAGGCTCATGCGGGACCTCCGATCGGGAGCGGATTGGGTGCCGGAGCCGCGGTCGATCCTCGGAGGACGACCTCGGTCGGCAGGATCACCGGCGCCGAGCGCTCGCCGGCGAGGGCTCGGTCGGCGTGCTCGAAGCCGCGCCGGCCCAGCTCGCGCAGCGGCAGCCGTACGGTCGACAGGGACGGCGCGGTCGTTGCCGCCGCGGCGATGTCGTCGAAGCCCGCGACGGAGACGTCGTCGGGCACGCGGATCCCCCGCTCGGCCAGCCGTCGCAGCGCGCCGAGCGCGAGCAGGTCGTTGGCGGCGGCGATGGCCGTGAATGGCGCGCGGCGTCCAAGGAGCGCGTCGACCCCGGCCGCGCCGGCCTCGGCATCGAAGCCGCCCTCGACGACCAGCCGCTCGTCTTCCTCGAGGCCGTGCTCGGCGAGGCCGCGGCGGTAGCCGGCCAGGCGGTCCCGGGCGACATACAGCGACGCCGGCCCGGCGAGGAACGCGAGCCGGCGGTGCCCGAGCCCGGCCAGGGCCCCGACCATCGCCGCGATGCCGGCCGCGTTGTCGACGCCGATCTCCGGCTCGCCATGGGCGTGCGGCGAGAGATGGACGATCGCCGCGCCGCCGGCCCGCATCGCCGCCGCGTGCCGCGACAGCTCGGCGTTGAGATTCGGGTCGTCGAGCCCGCTGCCGGCGAAGATCACGGCGGCGGCGCGCATCGAGCGGAGCAGCCGCACGTACGAGGCTTCCCGCTGCGGGTCGCGCTCCGAGGAGCAGGTGACGACGAGGTAGCCGAGGCCGTGGGCGCCATCCTCGACGCCCCGCACCACCTCCGCGAAGTACGGGTCCGTGATGTCGTGGACGATGACACCGACGACCGGCAGGTGGCGCTTGAGGAGGCCCCTGGCCAGGGCGTTCGGGACGTAGTCGAGTGCCTCCGCCGCCTCGAGGACGCGAGCCCGCGTCGGCGCGCTGACGGCGTAATCGGCCTCCGACACGACGCGCGACGCGGTCGCGACGGAGACGCCCGCCAGCCGGGCGACGTCGGTGATCGAGGTCACGGCCCGGTCAGTACGTCGGCCCGAACGACTTCGGAGTGTCGCGGACGGTCAGCCACTGCCATTCCGTGAACGCCTCGAGGTTGGCCTCGCTGCCGAAGCGCGAGCCGTTGCCCGACAGGCCCATGCCGCCGAACGGGATCGTCGCCTCGTCGTTGATCGTCTGGTCGTTGACGTGGACCATGCCGGTCCGGATCCGGTTGGCGATCGCCAGGCCCCGCGCGATCGAGCGTGAGTAGACGCCCGCGGCCAGGCCGTACTGGCTCGAGTTGGCCAGCTCGACCGCCTCGTCGTCCGTCTCGAACGTCACCACCGGCGCGACCGGGCCGAAGATCTCGTCGGTCCAGGCCGGGGCGTCGAGCTTGACATCGGCCAGCACCGTCGGCCGATAGAACAGGCCCTCGTAGGTGCCGCCCTCGACGAGCCGCGCTCCGCCGCCGCGGATCGAACGCTGGACGATGTCGTCGACGCGGGCCAGCTGCTGCTCGTTGACGATCGGGCCGAGCTCGACGTCCTCGCGGAACGGGTCGCCCGTCCGCAGCCGGCGGGCCTTCTGGGCCAGCAGGTCGACGTACGCGTCCGCCACCGAGTGGTGGACGATATGGCGGCCGGTGGCGAAGCAGACCTGGCCCTGGAACTGGAAGCTGGCGTAGGCGCCGGCCGAGGCGGCGGCGGACAGGTCCGCGTCGTCGAGGATGACGAGCGGGTTGTTGCCGCCGAGCTCCAGGCTGACCTTCTTGAGCAGGCCGCCGGCCTTGGCGCCGACGATCCGGCCGACCTCCGTCGAACCGGTGAACGAGACCATGGCGATGTTCGGGTCGGTGACCAGCGCGTCACCGGTCTCGGCGTCGCCGATGACGACCTGCAGCAGCCCCTCGGGCAGGCCCGCCTCGCGGAGGACCGCGGCGAACATCGCGCCGCCGCAGACCGGCGTCTGCGGATCGGGCTTGAGCACGACCGCGTTGCCGAGCGCCAGCGCCGGGGCGACGACCCGCATGCCCAGCACGCTCGGCGAGTTCCATGGCGTGATCGCACCGACGACGCCGACCGGCACCCGGCGGATCATCGACAGCCGCTCGGCCTGGACGGTCGGCACGAGCGAGCCATACGGCTGCCACGGTATCGCCGCCGCCGCGAGGAGCTCGGCGGCCGTGAAGTTCTGCTCGTGGTGCATCTTGTTGTGGTGGGCCCCGGTCTCGCGCTGCGTCCACGCCCCGAGCTCCGGCCGGTGCGCCTCGTAGATCTCGGCCGCGCGGCGCAGGATCGCGGCCCGGTCCTGGTAGCTCGTCTCGGCCCACGCCGGCTGCGCCGCACGGGCTGCGGCCGCGGCTCGGGCGACGTCGTCGGGCGTCGACTGGCGCAAGGTCAGCAGCGGCCGGCCGGTCGCTGGCTCACGGTGCTCGTGGGGTTCGCCGCCCCCCGGCTGCCAATCGGCCAGGAACGGATCGAGCCAGCCCGCCGAGGCGGCCGTCTCAGGCGCCGTCTGGACCATCGTGTCCTCCTTGGGAATCGTCGGGCATGCCGGCGAATCGCTCGGCGTAGGTCTGGGGCAGACCCTCGACGACCGCTCGGTCGCCCGTCGCCGGGTCGCGCCACACCGCGCCGCGCTCGAGCACCTTGTCGATGAGGCCCTCCTCGATGTACTCGGGGAGGAGCCACGACTTGACCTCGATCGCCTCCTGGCCGGGATAGCCGATCAGCTCGCGGACCCGCTTGTCGGTGTAGTAGCCCGCGACGATCGCCAGCTGGAGCGCGCCGAGGTTGGCCGGCTCGTCGCGCTGGAGCGTCGCCAGGCGCGACGCGACGTCGACGCCCAGGCCCGGCCTGAGCGCCGCGACCAACCCCTCGGCCAGGTCGGGCCGCGCGCCGAGGACGAACCGGAGGCGACCGTCGGTGACGATGTCGGCCGCCGAGGGCATGCCGTGGGCGGCCGGGATGAGGTGGTCGGCGATCGCGGCAAGGGTCGCGCGGGCCGTCCCGTCGAGCGCCGCGAGCGGGTCGTCGGAGGTCGTGTCGGTGGTCATGCGGGCACCTGCTGGTTGAAGCGGCTCTCGATCATGTGGTCGGTCGCCCGGAGCGCGATCGCGACGATCGTCGAAGTCGGGTTGACGCCGGTCGAGGTCACGAAGCAGCTGCCGTCGACGACGTACAGGTTCGGCACGTCGTGGGCCCGGTTCCAGCGGTCCAGGACGGACGTCGCGGGATCATCGCCCATCCGCGTCGTGCCGAGGAGGTGCCAGCCGGAGTAGCGCATCAACCGGTCGACCTCGATCTTGTAGGCGCCGGCCTCCTGCAGCGACTCGGTGGCCCGTTCGATGTGGAAGTCGAGCATCCGCCGGGCGTTATCGGCCATCGAGTAGTGGACCTCCGGCGCCGGCACGCCGGACGAGTCGGTGACGGTCTTCGAGAGCGTGATGTGGTTGGCCTCGTCGGGCAGGTCCTCGGCGAACAGGCCCCAGTTGGCGCCATGCCCGAGGTGGGTCTTGACGTGGAGGTGGTGGTCCGGGCCCCAGATCTGCTCGCCGGCGCGTGACGGCAGGGCGGTGTTGATCGGACCGCCCGTCGGCGCGAGACCCCAGCGCGCGCCGCGGACGAAGCCCCGCTTCTCGTCGGTCTCGTAGAACTCGAGCGATTCGATGAGGTCGCCGAACTGGCCCTGCCAGCTCAGCAGCGGGTCCTCGAACAGGCCGGCGACGTTGGCAAAGGGGTGCATCATCAGGCGCTTGCCGACGAGGCCCGACGAGTTCGCGAGGCCGTCCGGGAAGCGCGACGACGCCGACAGCAGCAGCAGCCGCGGCGTGCCGATCGCGTTCCCGGCCAGGACCACGACCCGCGCCGGCTCGAAATGCTCGCCACCCTCGCGGTCGATCCAGGTCGCGCCGGTCGCCAGGCCGGCCTCGTTCGTCTCGATCCGGCGGACCCGGGCGCCCGTCACGAGGCGGGTGCCGAGCGCCATCGCCTTCGGCCAGTGGGTCTGGTCGGTCGAGGCCTTGGCGCCCTCGTTGCAGCCCGACTGGCAGGTGCTGCGCTGGACGCATGGGCGTCGGCCGTCGTACGGGGCGGACAGGATCGAGTTGAACTCCGGCCACCAGTGCCAGCCGAGACGCGTATGGGCCCGGGCGACCTTCATGCCCGCCGCCCCGATCGGCAGCGGCGGCAGCGGCGCGTCCTCGCTGTCGGGCGGATAGGCCGGGTCGCCCGGCAGGCCGGACACACCGAAATCGCGATCGGTCCGGTAGAAGTACGGCAGCAGCTCGTGGTAGGTCAGCGGCCAGTCATCGGCGATGCCGTCGAGCGAGCGCACCCGGAAGTCCGAGGGCAGGGCCCGCGGCCAGGCCCCGGCGAAGATGATCGTCGAGCCGCCGACGGCGTTGAACATCAGCGGCTCGACCGGCGAATCGTCGGCCACGACCGGGTAGTCCTGCGGCAGCTCGCGGATGTTCGGGCTGGTGGCCCAGGCCTTGCGGGCCTGGAGCTCCCAGTCGAGACGGGTGCCCGGGTAGTCCTCCTTGGCGTGCCACTCGCCCTGCTCGAGGCAGACGACGCTGAAGCCCGCCTCGGCGAGGCGCTTGGCGACCACGGCGCCGGAGGCGCCGGCGCCGACGATCAGGACATCCGCGGGATCGGTTGCCACGGCTGACTCCTCGAGACTGCGAGCGGGTCGATGGAGCGGGCGCGGGACGAACGCCACGCGGGCGCGAGCGTCAATAGTAAACCTTCTCTATCCCGCGCGCGGGCCGTCCTGAGCCCCGAGGCTTGACAGGATCGGTGGTTTGAGGTCAAATCTCTCGATCTCTAGAGTCTTCATATCAAGCGACATGTGGAGCGCCATGCAGATCCGTCCGCGGTTCGGGCCACTCCTCGAGATGAACTACCGACGCCTGTGGGTCGGCCAGACCGCGTCGGCGGTCGGCGACGCGATGACCGTGGTGGCGCTGACGTTCGCCGTGCTGGCGATCAGCGGATCCGCGGCCGACCTCGGCATCGTGCTCGCCGCGAACTTCGTGCCGCGGAGCATCCTCCTGCTGGTCGGTGGTGTGTGGGCCGATCGGCTGCCGCGGCGGACGATCATGGTCGCGGCCGACGTGGTCCGCGCGGTGGCGCAGCTGGGACTTGCGCTGTCGATCCTGTCCGGCGCGACCGAGCTGTGGGTCTTCGTCCTCGTTGCGGCCATCACCGGCGCGGCTTCGGCGTTCTTCATGCCGGCGGCGACGGGCCTCATCCCGGAAGCCGTGTCGCGAGCGCGCCTCCAGCAGGCCAACGCCCTGCTGAACCTGTCCCAGAGCAGCGCCTTCATCGTCGGACCCGTGCTGGCGGGCATCCTCGTCGCAGGCATCGGCGCGGGCTGGGTCTTCATCGTCGATGCCGCCACGTTCGTCATCAGCGCCGTCTCGCTGCTGCTGCTCCGCATCGCCCGCGTGCCGCGCGAAACGCCGCAGCCGTTCCTGGCCGAGCTGCGGGTCGGCTGGCGCGAGGTCGTCGGCCGGACATGGCTCGTCGCGTCGCTGGCGGCATTCCTGTTCGGCAACCTTGCCTACGCGGCCTTCTTCGTCCTGGCCCCGGTCGTCGTCGATCGGGACTTCAACGGCGCGGCGGACTGGGGGCTGCTGATGGGCGGCTTCGGGCTCGGCGGCCTGCTCGGCGGCGCGGTGGCGCTGCGCTGGCGGCCGGTGCGCCCGCTCCTGGCGACGTTCGCGGTGCTCGTCGCGGCGCCGCTGGGCCTGCTGCTGCTGGCGTCGATCCCGCCCTTCGTCATCCTCCTCCTCGGCGTCGTGGGCTTCGCGACGGCGACCGCGATCGCCAACACGCTGTGGCACACGACGCTCCAGCAGCAGGTGCCGGAGGAGAGCCTGTCCCGGGTCAGCTCCTACGATTGGATGATCTCGCTCCTCATCTTCCCGATCGGATCGGCGCTGGCCGGACCGCTCGCCGATCTGCTGGCGCCCGGGCCGGCGCTCGTGATCTTCGCCGGCCTATCGGGCATTCCGCTGCTGCTCGTGCTGGCGGTCCCGAGCGTCCGCGCGATCAGGCGCCGTGAGCCCGAGAGCTACCCGGGACGAGCCCCGGAACCGGGGTCGGAGCCGGCGGTGGTCTCAACCGGCGCGGGCTGACGCTGCCACCTGATCCCGGCGCCTAGAACAGCGCCGAGAAGTGCAGGTTGGCGACCAGCCACTGCCCATCGACCCGGACGAGCGTGAAGCTCTGCCGCCCCGATTGGGTCTCGGCCACGCCGTCCTTCGTCACCGTCGAGAACACGAAGTAGCCGTTGCTGACCGCGGTGTCCGGCCCGTAGGTGCGAATCGTCACGTGCCGCTGCTCCTGCGTGACCGCTGCGAAGCGTCCCTCCAGCCCGCGGATGAACGCCAGCCAGGCAGCCTTCCCGTCGAAGCGCAACGGCGTGTAGACGCCGGCGTAAGCCTCAACGTCATCCGTGCACAGCGTGGCGTAGGTGTCGTAGTCGCGCGCGTTGAACGCCGCGATCAACCCGTCGAGTGCCGCTCGAGCGCCTTCCACATCATCCCTCCTTGCCCAGGGTCGTCCAGCCCACGGCCAAGTCGCCACCGTAGCCGACCGGGCGGCGAGTCGCCGGCTCGTCGCGGCCGCTCGCCCCGAGGAACCGTCGGCATGACTTCGACTTCCCAGTCGGCGAGCCGGTAGGCTTCCCGAAGGAAGAACCGGTTTCGCTGGCCGAGGCGAGGCCACTCGCTGGAGGGAGTCATGCCCATCTGGAAAGCGCTCCACGTCCTGTCCATGTTCACCATGGTCGCCATCTTCATCGGCGCGGAGATCTTCTACGCCGCGGCGATCCTGCGACGCGACGTTCGGGCGCTGGCGTTCATCCAGAGCACGGTCGAGCGCTGGTACCTCGGGTTCGCGGCCCTGGGCGGCCTGCTGGCCGGCATCGTCTTCGGCTTGCTCACCGCGCTGACCGGCGGATTCGACGTCCTGGCGGGCTGGCTCGTCGCGGCGTACGTCCTCGTCGCCCTCTTCTTCGTCAATGCCGCGGTCATCGGCGAAAAAGTCGTCCGGGTCGGCAAGGCGGCCATCGAAGCGGAGGCGGGTCGGGCGCCGGCCGAGTCGGTGTTCGGCACGCTGCCCGCCAATCGAGGCGTGGTCCTCGTCCTCGTCAACATGCTCATCTTCGCGGCGATCATCGCCGACATGGTGCTCAAGCCGTTCTAGCCCGGCGGCGGTGACGCCCCCGCTCGATCGCTCCCGACGAGCACGTAGGTCAGCAGCACCAGCTCGCCGGGGCCCGTCGCCGCCGGCAGGCCCGGGCCGGTCGGCTCGTAGCCATGCTCGCGCAGGATCGCGCCTTCCCGGTCGGCCAGTCGACGGCCCGCGGAGCCGCCGTCGTAGCGCCGGACGACGACCGGCTGGGTCCAGCGCTCGGTGATCCGCGACAGATCGTGCGACACCTCCCAGTCGGCCGAGATGCCCATGATCACCGCGACGCCGCCGACGATCGCGACCAGGATGAACGCGATGACGGCCGGCTCGAATGGCATCTCCGGATCATGCTCCGAAAACGACGGCGACCCCGGTCGTGACCGGGGCCGCCGCGCAATCCGCCGAGGGCTGACGGGTCAGGTGTTCGATGGGAACACCAGGCTCAGGGCGGCCCGCCGGCCGGGCTCCGGCCAGCGGATCGTGACTTCCTTCTGGCGGGTGAAGAAGTGCAGGCCGTCCTCGCCGCGCATCGGCAGGTCGCCGAACGCCGATTCCTTGGCACCGGCGAAGGACATGTAGCCGGCCGGCACCGGGATCGGCACGTTGACGCCGATCATCGGGACGTCGACCTCCAGCTGGTAGCGCCGGGCGGCGCCGCCGTCGGTGGTGAAGATCGCCGTGCCGTTGGCGTACTTGTGCGAGTTCACCAGCCGGATGGCCTCGTCGTAGGTATCGACCCGGACGATGCCCAGGACCGGGCCGAAAATCTCCTCGTTGTAGATGTCCATCGTCGGCTCGACGTGGTCGAACAGGGACACGCCGAGGAAGAACCCATCCGGGTGCTCGGGATGGACGAACGGCCGGCCGTCGACGACCAGCTCGGCGCCCTCCTGCTCGCCCCGCTCGATCCACGTGATGATCGATTCGCGGTGCTCGCGGGTGTAGATCGGGCCCATGTCGACGTCCGGCGCCATGCCGTCGTCGATCTTCAGGTTCGCGATCCGCTCGAGCATCATCGGCCGCAGCCGGTCGGCGACGCCGCCGACGGCGACGATCAGCGTCTGGGCCATGCAGCGCTCGCCGGCCGAGCCATAGCCCGAGGCGATCGCGGCATCCGCGGTCTGCTCCATGTCGGCATCCGGGAGGACGACCATCATGTTCTTGGCGCTGGTGAACGCCCCGACGCGCTTGCCGCGCTTCGTGCCTTCCTCGTAGACGTAGCGCCCGACCGCGGTCGAGCCGACGAACTGGATGGCCTTGACGTCCGGGTGCTCGACGATCGCGGTCACGGCATCCCGGCCGCCGTAGACGACGCTCAGGATGCCGTCGGGCAGGCCGGCCTCCTTCCACAGCTCGGCCTGGAGCTGGGTCGCGCCGGGCGTGTGGGACGACGGCTTGAGGATGACCGCGTTGCCGGCCGCGAGGGCGATCGGCAGGATCCACATCGGGACCATCACGGGGAAGTTGAACGGCGTGATCGCGGCGACGACGCCGAGCGGCTGGCGGAGGGTCACGGCGTCGACGCCGGTCGCGACGTTCGGCGTGTTCATGCCGGCGAGGTGGACCGGCAGGCCGCAGGCGTACTCGACGGTCTCGATGCCCCGCGTGACGCCGGCGAGCGCGTCGGCGAACGTCTTGCCGTGGTCGCGGGTGACGAGCGCAGCGAGCTCCTCGCGGCGCTTCCAGGCCAGCTCCCGGAACGCGAAGAAGACTTGGCTGCGAGCGATGAGCGGCATGTCCCGCCATGCCGGCCAGGCGCGCATCGCCGCCTCGACCGCCGCGTCGACCTCGACCTTGCCGCCGCGCGGCACGCGCGCGATGACCTGGCCGATCGCGGGGTTGTAGACCGGCTGGGTCCCCTCGGGCAGGACCTCGACGGGCCGGCCGTCGATCCAGTGCGACAGGATGGGGAGCGGCACGGCCGACGCCGGCTCGCTGCGGGTATCGATGGCCACGGGTTGATGCCTCCTGGGACGCGATGGGTGGGGCTCAGATAGGGTGTCAGTGGATCGGCGCGGCGCCCTCCAGCTCTTCGAAGGTGATGCAGTCATCGACCGGGCAGACGTAGGCGCACAGCCGGCAGCCGACGCAGTAGTCGCCGTCGACGACGAGGCGCGACGTGCCGTTCGAGCCTTCCAGGCGGATCGCCTGGTGGGCGCCGTCCTGGCAGGCCGCGTGGCACAGGTTGCAGTGGACGCAGCGCGTCTCGTCGATCTGGGCCAGCAGCCGGAACGACTGGTCGAGCTGGCCCCAGTCGCCGATCGTCGACAGCGACCGGCCGACCAGCTCGGACGGGCTGTGGAGGCCCTTCGAGCGGAGGTACGTCGACATGCCGTCGACGAGGTCGTCGATCAGCCGGTAGCCGCGGTGCATGACGCTCGTGCCGACCTGGACCGTCGTCGCGCCGAGGAGCATGAACTCCACCGCGTCATGCCAGTCGGCGATGCCGCCGATGGCCGAGATCGGCAGGCCGATCTCCGGATCCGTGGCGACGGCCGAGGTCATGTGGAGCGCGATCGGCTTGACCGCCGGGCCCGAGTAGCCGCCGTGGCTGCCCCGGCCGCGGACGTCCGGCAGCGGCGCCCAGGTGTCGAGGTGGACGCCGATCAGCGAGTTGATCGTGTTGATCAGCGCCAGCCCGTGGGCCCCGGCGCGCTTGGCAGCGCGGGCGGGCATCCGGATGTCGGTCACGTTCGGGGTCAGCTTCACGAGGACCGGGACCCGGCTCCGCTCCATGACCCACTCGGTGATCATCTGGCAGTAGTCGGGCACCTGCCCGACCGCGGCGCCCATGCCCCGCTCGCTCATGCCGTGCGGGCAGCCGTAGTTGAGCTCGATGCCGTCGGCGCCGGAGTCGTTGACCCGCTCGACGATGTCGTACCAGGCGTCCGGCTTCGACTCCACCATCAGCGAGACCACGATCGCCTGGCTCGGGTAACGCCGCTTGATGTCGGTGACCTCGGCGAGGTTCGTCTCGATCGGGCGGTCGCTGATCAGCTCGATGTTCGACAGGCCGACCATCCGCCGGCCGTCGAGGCGCAGCGCGCCGAGCCGCGAGGTGACGTTCGTGATCGGCTCGCCGACGGTCTTCCAGACGGCGCCGCCCCAGCCCGCGTCGAACGCCCGGGCAACCATCTCGCCGGTGTTCGTGATCGGGCATGACGCCAGCCAGAACGGGTTCGGCGAGCGGATGCCGGCCATGTCGGTGAACAGGTCGACGCCGGGGACGGTCGACTCGGTCCGCTTCGGCTCGACCCGCGGTACGAGCCCGAGTACCTCGACGATCGATCGGGCGGCCAGCGTTCCGGCCTGAACGGCGTTGACGACCTCGGCGCCACCGTTGGCGATGTCGCCGATCGCCCAGACCCTCGGGTTGGCGGTCCGGCCCGTGACGGGATCGGCGACCGCGACCCCGGACTCCACCGGCACGCCGAGCGGCGCCAGCACGTCGGTCGGGCCGGCCTGGCCCACGGCTCGGATGACGGTGTCGACGCAGACGTCGAAGCGTGAGTCGGGCGCCGGGACCGCAGTGGGCCGGCCCGAGGGGTCGGGCGCACCAAGCGTCGTGCGCTCCAGGCGAAGCGCCCAGACGCAGCCGTCGCCAACGATCTCGACCGGGGCGGTCAGCCACCTGATCGTGACGCCCAGCGACCGGGCGAGGTCGATGGCGTGCGGGTAGGCCGGGCATTCCTCCGGCCCGCGGCGGTAGTACAGCGTGACCTCGTCGGCGCCGAGGCGGACCGCCGCGGCCGCAGCGTCAAAGGCCGTGCTGCCGCCGCCGATGACCGCGACCCGGCGACCGATCTCGACCGTGCCGGGCGCAGCGACGGCCTCGTTGATGACGTCGAGCGCGTCGACGACGCCGGCGACGTCCTCACCCGGGACCCCGAGTCGCTTGCCGCGCCCGAGGCCCACCGCGACGACGACCGCGTCGTGGTCGTCGAGCAGCGACGCGACGGGCACGTCGCGGCCGACGAGGGTCCCGGGGACGAAGCGCGCGCCGGCCCGCTCGATCCGCGCGACGTCGGTGGCGACGGTCTCACGCGGCAGGCGCCACGGGACGATGCCATGGTCGGCCAGGCCGCCGGGGCGCTCGTTCGCGTCGTAGACGGTGACCGCCACGCCGCATGACCGCAGCTCGGCCGCGGCCGCGAGCCCGCCCGGGCCGGCGCCGATGATCGCGGCGCGCTTGCCGGTCTCGGGCCTGGGCGCGAGCTCGACGCCACCTTGGGCGGCGGCGGTCTCGACGGCGTAGCGCTGCAGGCGCCCGATCTCGATCGGCCGGTCGAGGTCGTTCCGAACGCAGGCGCCCTCGCACAGCCGCTCCACGGGGCAGGCGGCTCCGCAGATCGCGCCGAGCGGGTTGGCTGACAGGATCGTCCGTGCGCTGCCGTCGACATTGCCGGTTGCGATCTTGCGGATGAAGGACGGCACGTCGATCCCGGTCGGACAGGCTCGCGTGCAGGGCGCATCGACGCAGTACAGGCACCGATCGGCCTCGGTCCGCGCTGCCTGTGGGGTCAGCAGCGGCAGCGGCAGGAACGGGTCGGGCGAGCGCCCGACCGACGCGTCGACGGTCATGATCGCGGACCCTCGGTCAGTCGCCGGGAACGGCGAAGTTCGGACGCCGGTTCGATTGTCGCCACTGGCCGCCGAGGGCCGCGACGGCCAAAGTTCCTGCCGCGAGCGGGCCAGATCGCACCTGTGCCGGCTTCGTGCCTGCTCGGCCGCGCGCCCGTCGGTCGGCGACCCCGAAGAGCCGCTTCGGCCTATGCAGCGAGTGACTTTCGCCACTGCTGATCCGGACGTCGATGGCCTTGGATGTCCAGCACGAGCGGCCGCGACCCGGCCGTTCGGCGGCCCGCCATGTTGATCGAAGGGAGAGGACTGACCCGGAGGATCGACGATGTCCGCCACCCAGACGATCACCCACGAGCACCACGCCCGACTGCAGCCCCACGTCGACGGCCTGGTGGCCACCGCCGCGCTGATCGGAGAGCGTCGCGACGACGAGCTGCGCCGCGGGCTCGCCGAGGCGTCCGAGTTCCTCACGGCGATGCTGATGCCGCACATGGAGGCGGCCGAGCGAGCGCTCTTCCCCGAGCTCGAGCGGCTCATGCAGAACCGCCACTCGATGACGCCGATGCGGCGCGAGCACGACGAGATCCGACGGCTCATCGCCGACCTCGACCGGCAGCGGCAGGTCATCGGCGACGGTCCGGTGTCGCTCACGACCGGCGTCATGCTGCGTCGCTCGCTCTACTCGCTCCACTCGATGCTCAAGGTTCACCTGGCCGAGGAGGAGCTGTACGCCGACATCGCCGAACACGGCCTCTCG
This sequence comes from Chloroflexota bacterium, assembly GCA_003250155.1. GTDB lineage: Bacteria > Chloroflexota > Limnocylindria > Limnocylindrales > CSP1-4 > UBA5189. The sequence continues at coordinate 16,574 of QKHE01000070.1, forward strand.
CCGGAGGCCGAGGCGACACTGGCGGCCGCGATGGAGGCCGGCAGCCGCTGACTACAGGGCGACCAGGTCGGCGTACTCCTCCGGCCGGCGGTCGCGGTAGAACTGCCACGTCTGGCGGACCTGCTCGATCATGTCGAGGTCGAGGTCGCGGACGATCAGCTCCTCCTTGTACGGGTCGCCGACCGAGCCGACGTACTGGCCGCGCGGGTCGATGAACGCGCTCTGGCCGTAGAAGTCGTCGTCGCCGAACTCGGCCTCGATGCCGACGCGGTTGATCGTGCCAACGAAGTAGCCGTTCGCGACGGCATGGCTCGGCTGCTCGATCCGCCACAGGTACTCACTGAGGCCGCGTGACGTGGCGGCCGGGATGAAGACGATCTCGGCGCCATTCAGTCCCAGCGCTCGAGCGCCCTCGGGGAAGTGGCGGTCGTAGCAGATGTAGACGCCGATCTTGCCGACCGCGGTCTGGAAGACCGGGTAGCCGAGGTTGCCGGGCCGGAAATAGAACTTCTCCCAGAAGCCCTTGACGTGCGGGATGTGGGTCTTGCGGTACTTGCCGAGGTAGGTGCCGTCGGAGTCGATGACCGCGGCGGTGTTGTAGAAGATGCCGCTGGTCTGGCTGTCCTCCTCGAACATCGGCACGACGAGGACCATGCCGAGCTCGCGCGCCAGCGACTGCATCCGCTTCGTCGTCGGGCCGTCCGGGATGTGCTCGGCGTACGAGAAGTACTGCGGCTCCTGGACCTGGCAGAAGTAGGGCCCGTAGAACAGCTCCTGGAAGAGCATCACCTTGGTGCCCTGCCGGGCCGCGTCGTGCGCCGCGGCCTCGTGCTTCTGGATCATCGACTCCTTGTCACCGGTCCAGGTAGCCTGCAGCAGCGCGCCACGGACGATTCGGGGCATCGAGCGGACCTCCTCGCAGCAACTCCAGGGCGGCGGCCGGGCGGCCGCCACCACCTTCGGCCAGCGTCCCTCCGGCGGTCGCGCCGGGACATGAGCCGGAAGCCACGAAACGCCGGGCTGGGCGGCCTGCCCGGGCTGCGGCACGCGGCGGGTTCGGGCGATCCGGCCCTCATCGCGGGCTTCGGCGGCCTGATCGAATCGGCTATCGTGCCGGCAGACGAAGATCGTCCGTCGTCGCGGCGATCTCACCGAAAGCGGAGGAGTGGAGGAGGAAACTCGATCTGCCGGCGAAGCGCCGGTTGCCCGCGCTGTCGCGCGTTTGAGCGTCCCCGATGCCCACGGAGGAACAAATGACAGCGGCTGTAATGAGCGAGGAGATCGTCTACGCCGACGGTCGACACGAGCTGAAACCGGACGTCGACGCGGCGCTCGGCCACTCAGTGCTCCACAACGAGGACCTTGCCCCGGTCCCGGTGGCCAAGCGGACGTGGACGACGTACAACTACCTCGCGCTGTGGGTCGGCATGGCCCACAACATCCCGACCTGGACCCTCGCGGCGGGTCTCGTGGCACTCGGCATGGCCTGGTACCAGGCGATCTTCACGATCATGGTCGCCAACGTCGTGGTCCTGATCCCGATGCTGCTGAACAGCCACGCCGGGACGAAGTACGGCATCCCCTACCCGGTCTTCGCGCGAGCGTCGTTCGGCGTCTTCGGCGCAAACCTGCCGGCACTGCTGCGGGCCGGCGTCGCCTGCGGTTGGTTCGGCATCCAGACCTGGATCGGCGGCGGCGCGATCTACACGGTCATGGGCGCCCTGTTCGGGGATGCCTGGCTCGACACCACCAAGATCGCGATCGGCTTCGGTGATCCCCAGCCGATCACGCTGTGGCTGAGCTTCGCCGTCTTCTGGGTCCTCAACATCCTGATCATCCTGCGCGGCATGGAGGCGGTGCGGCGGTTCGAGAGCTGGGCGGCGCCGTTCGTGATCATCGTCGCCCTGTTCCTGCTCGCCTGGATGACCTCGCTGGCCGGCGGTCTCGGGCCGCTGCTCGAGGACCACGGCACAATCGGCTGGAGCCTCGACAAGTTTTGGTTCGGCGTGTTCCCGCCGGCCCTGATGGCCATGATCGCGTTCTGGTCGACGCTGTCGCTCAACATGCCGGACTTCACCCGCTTCGGGCGGAGCCAGCGCGAGCAGGTCATCGGCCAGTCCCTCGGGCTGCCGACGACGATGACCTTCTTCCCCCTGATCGCCGTCCTTGTGACGTCGACCACGATCGCCGTTTACGGCGAGGCGATCTGGGATCCGGTCAAGCTGGTCGGCAAGTTCGACAACGCGATCGTCGTCGTCCTGGCCCTGTTCACGCTCGCGGTGGCGACCCTGTCGGTCAACGTCGCGGCGAACATCGTCAGCCCGTCGTACGACTTCTCGAATGCCTGGCCGAAGCGGATCAGCTTCCGGACCGGCGGCATCATCACCGGCGTCATCGGCATCCTGATCCAGCCGTGGGTCCTGCTGTCGACGCCCGAGCTGTACATCTTCACTTGGTTGGGCTTCTACGGTGGCGCGACCGGCGCCATCGCCGGTGTGCTGATCGCCGACTACTGGTTCATCCGCCGCACGAACCTGAAGCTGGGTGACCTCTATCGCTCCAGCGGGATCTACCGCTTCGCGAGCGGCTGGAACTGGCGGGCCGTCGTGGCCCTGGCATTGGGCGCCTTCATCGCCCTCGGCGGCGCGTACTCGGCGCTCGACGCCGACGGCTTGGCCACCGGGCCGTTCCCGCCCGGCGGCATCCTGCCGTTCCTGAAGGATCCGTTCCCGTTCTACGACTACAGCTGGGTCGTCGGCCTGGTTGTCGCGTTCGTCGCCTACTGGGCCTTCACGCGGTTCTTCCCGGCCCGCGAGGCCGCACAGCCGGAGGCAGCCGCGGCACAGCCCGTCTGACGTTCCACTCGCGCTCGGCACCGTCGAGCGCGCAACACCGACACATGGAGGACCGGCCCGTGGGCCGGTCCTCCGGCTTCCCGGCACCTCGCCTTCGGGCTCCCGGGCCGGGCGACGGGCGCCTACCATGCCGTGCTGATGAAGGGTGATCGCGTCGAGGCCGTCGTCGACACC
>QKHE01000062.1 GCA_003250155.1 Chloroflexota bacterium
GGAGTGGGCCGTCTACAGCCTGCTGTCGACCGCCGGGCCGATCGGCGAGGCCGCGTTCTTCGAGCGGATCGCCGCCCTGTTCTCGGCCCACGACCTGCCCGACGAGGGGTTGGTCCGGGCCTGCCTCGACAGCTACCGCAGCCCGCAGTCCGCCGTGGATCGACTCGTCACCCGCGACGACCTCCGCCTGCGGACGGCCGAGCACGCGGAGCTGCTGGCCCACCTCGCCAACGCCGGGCATCGCCTGCAGCTGCGGATCTGGATCGGCCGCCGCGAGCAGGCCCGCCGGATCGGCGGCCGGACGCTGGCCGACTACCTCGACCGGCGCGAGCGGGAGCCGTGGTCGGCCTCGTTCTCGCGCGCCTCGGCGGAGGATGTCGAGGCCGTCGACTGCATCTGGTACCTCCGCGGCGGCGGCGCCTTCATGTTCGAGATCGAGTGGACCGCGATGCTCGGCGACCTGCTGCTGCGGCGCCACGCGCGGATCCCGCAGGAGGACGGCATCGTCCGGTTCCTCGTGCTGGCACCCGAGCGGCGGGAGCTGCTGCGGCACAAGCTCGAGGCGGCGCCGCTGCTGCGCGGCGCGTTCGAAGCCGGCAACTGGCACGTCCTGCTGTGGCCGCACCTCCGGGCCTGGCTGGAGCGCGAGCCGCTCGACCTGGCCGCCCTCGAGCCGTACCTCGGCCTCGACCCCCTGGTCGAGCGCCAGGCCGAGCAGCTCGGCCTGTTCGATCCGCCGGACACGGTACGCTAGCGACCCGGGTTGCCAACCCATCGCGGCCGGCCAGCGTCCCGCGCCGGCGCTGACGCCATCGGAGGCCGTACCTTGAACTCCCAGGAGATGCCACCGCGTTCCGACGTGGATCGCCTTGCCGACGACTTCTTCGAGCGGATCCTCGAGCTGAACCCCGTCCGGGCGACCGTCCTCGGCGACGATCGCTTCGATGATCGGTTGCCGGATCCGGGGCCCGGGGGGCGCGCCGACGGCCGACGTCTCGCGGCGGACATGATCGCCGCCGCCGACGCCATCCCGGACGACGGGCTGGGCGTCGAGGATCGGATCACCCGCGACGTCATCCGCGTCATCGGCGAGATCGCGATCATCGAGGACGACCAGCGGATCGACGTGCTGCAGGTGGTCGACCAGATGGGCGGGCCCCAGACCCTGCTGCCGCAGCTGTGCCAGTTCCAGGCGGCCGACACCCCGGAGCGGCTCGAGCGCTTCGTCGCCCGGCTGCGGGCCTACCCGGCGTTCATGGCCGCCAACGTCGAGCTGCTGCGCGAGGGCCTCGAGCGTGGCCTGACGGCGCCGCGCATCGTCGCCGACCGGACGATCGCGCAGCTCGAGCGGATGCTGGCCACGCCGCTGGACGCCGCGGTCGTGCCGTCACTCGTCAAGGTCGCTCGCGAGGCGGACCGCGAGCTGATCCGCGAGGTCGTGCGCGACGAGGTCTACCCGGCCGACGCCGCGTTCCTCGACGCCCTGCGCGGGCCGTACCACGACGCGACCCGGGATGGTCAGGGCCTGTGGTCGGCGCCGAACGGCGACACCCTCTACGGCACCCAGGTGCTTCGCTGGACGACCCTGGAGCTCGACCCTTCGGAGGTCCATCGCAGCGGCCTCGCCGAGCTCGAGGAGATCGAGAGCGAGCGCCGCGAGATCTCCCGCCGTGCCGGCTTCGGCGACGACACGGCCGCCTACCGGGCTTCGCTCGCCTCGGAGCCCGCGAACGTGCCGTCCAGCCGCGAGGCGCTCATCGCCCGCGCCGAGGAGGACATCGAGCGCGCGGCCGCGGCGGCGCCTGCCGCGTTCGGGCGCCTGCCGCGCGCAGGCTGCCGGGTCATCCCCGTCGAGGAGTACAAGGAGCGCGACGCGCCGTTCGCCTACTACTACCCGCCGTCCGAGGACACGACACGCCCCGGGACCTACTACGTCAACACCTTCGACCTGCCGTCACGGGTCTATTCCCGGCTCGCCTCGACGACGTACCACGAGGCCGTCCCGGGCCACCACTTCCAGATCGCGCTCGAGAACGAGAACACCGATCTCAACCGGTTCCGGCGGTACGCCGCCCGCGGCGCCGGCGGCGCCTACGTCGAGGGCTGGGGCCTGTACGCCGAGCGCCTGGCCGACGAGCTCGGCCTGTACCGCGACGAGGCCGAGCGCTTCGGGATGCTGGACGCCCAGGCCTGGCGAGCCGGCCGGCTCGTCGTCGACACCGGCCTGCATGCGCTCCGCTGGACCCGCCAGCAGTCGATCGACCTGCTCCTGTCGGCCGGGTTGACCGAGACCGACGCGGTCATCGAGACCGACCGCTACATCTGCTGGCCGGGGCAGGCACTGACGTACAAGGTCGGCCAGCGCGAGATCATCCGGCTGCGGCGCGAGATCAGCGAACGCGACGGCTCGTCGTTCGACCTCCGCGAGTTCCATGACCAGCTGCTCGGTCATGGCTCGCTGCCGCTTTCGACGCTCGCCCGCGAGCTGCCGAACTGGGTCGCCGCGGCCGTCTGATCGCGCGAATCGCGCCGACCGCGGATCGCTGCGGATATCGCACGGAATCGCCCGCCACCGTGCGATCTCCTTTGACGGGCCCGTGGCCCCGTGGCACGATTCGGGCAATCCGCCGGCCAGTCGCCACCCGATGAAGGGAGCCGCCGTGTCACCCTCCGAACCCCCTGTGCTGCGCCGCAGCCAGCAGCTCGAGCTGTACCGCCGGGCCCTCGGCGTCATGCCCGGCGGCACCGATTCGAACTTCCGCACGTGGGGCGAATCGACGGTCTACGTCGATCGGGGCAAGGGCGGCCGCGTCTGGGACATCGACGGCAACGAGTACATCGATCTTCGAATGGGCTACGGCCCGGTGATCCTCGGCCACGCTGACGAGCGCGTCGACGACCACGTCGCCGACCGGATGCGCCGCGGCGTCAGCTTCTCGCTCACGTCCGAGGACGAGGTCGAGGCCATGGGGCTCGTCAAGGAGCTCACGGGCTGGGTCGACAAGGTCCGCATGACGGTCTCGGGCACCGAGGCGACGATGCACGCGATGCGCGTCGCGCGCGCCTACACGGGGCGCACGAAGATCGTGAAGTTCGAGGGCCAGTACCACGGCGTCCACGACTACGCGCTGATCTCGGTGACCCCGAACGACATGGCCGAGCTCGGTGACGCCGACAACCCGGTCGCGCTGGCCTGGGGTCGCGGCATCCCCGAAGCCGTGTCCCGGACGGTCATCCCGGCGCGCTACAACGAGATGGCCGTGTTGCGGCGTATCTTCGAGCGCGACGGCGATGACATCGCGGCCGTGATCGTCGAGCCGGTACTCGGCAACGCCCAGGGCATCCTGCCGCGGCCCGGCTTCCACGAGGAGATGCGGGCCCTGACCCGCGAGTTCGGCGCGCTGCTGATCTTCGACGAGGTCAAGACAGGATTCCGCTTCGCGCGTGGCGGAGCGGCCGAGTTCTTCGGGGTGACACCGGATCTCGCCACGTTCGCCAAGGCGATGGGCAACGGCTATCCGGCGGCCTGCTTCGGCGGCACCGACGAGGTCATGTCGGTCCTGCCCGACAAGGTCAGCCACGGCGGCACGTATGCCGGCAACCGCGTGGCCGCGGCCGCGGCGGTGGCGACGCTCCGGATCATTCGCGACACGAACGCCCTGCAGACGATCCATGACGTCGGCCGCGCGATCCAGGCGGGCCTGTCGGAGGTCATCTCGGAGCGCGGGCTGCCGTACGTGTTCACGGGGCACCCGGCGATGTTCGGGATCATGTTCACCGACCAGGCGCCGACGGAGTACCGCGACTGGGCCGGCTCGGACCACGAGCTGTACGACGCGGTCGCGGTCGGCATGCACGCCCGGGGCGCGATGCCCGAGCCGGATTCACGCGAGCCGTGGTTCCTGTGCGAGGCGCATGCCCGTGAGGACATGGTCGATCGCACGGTCTCGATCTTCGCGGACTCGCTCGGCGCGGCCCTCGACGCGCGGGCCCGCGGCGAGCTGCACCCGGAGTAGCCGGTCCGGCCGCAGCGGCCGGGAATCTGCGGCGACCCGATCAGCTGGGCTAACCTCCCCGCATGCCCGACTTCACCGAACAGCCCTGGGCGACGATCGCGACGTTCGCCATCGACCAGGTGCTCCCGGCGCTCGTCATCGTCGTCGCGGCGTGGGTGCTGTGGCGCCTCGCACGGGCGTTCATCCACCGCGTCGTCCAGGCGCTCATGGATCGCGAGGTCAGCGAGGGCACCGCCCAGGAGCTGTCGTCGCTCGAGGTCCAGAAGCGCATCGAGACGCTCGATGTCCTGGTCGGCCGGGTGCTGCGATTCTTCATCATCGTCATCGCCGGCCTGATGATCCTCGGGACGTTCGGGCTGGACATCGGCCCGGCGATCGCCGGGCTCGGCGTCGTCGGCATCGCCGTCGGCTTCGGCGCGCAGCACCTCGTGCGCGACTACCTCAACGGTGCGCTGATCCTCGTCGAGAACCAGTTCAGCCGGGGCGACGTCGTCCGCGTCGCCGGGGTGGCCGGCGCCGTGGAGGCGCTCACGCTGCGGCGCACGATCCTGCGCGACCTCGACGGCAACGTCCACACGATCCCCAACGGCGAGATCACCGTGGCGACCAACATGACCCGAACCTGGGCCCGCGTGAACGAGGACGTGATGGTCGGCTATGGCACCGACATCGGCCGGCTCGCCGAGATCATCGAGCGCGTCGGCACGGAGCTGGAGGAGGACCCGGAGTGGGGTCCCAGGATCCTCGAGCCGCCGCGCATGCTGCGGGTCGAGCAGCTTGCCGACTCGGGCGTCACGGTCAAGGTGCTGGCGACCGTCCGGGCGCCCGAGCGATGGGCCGTCAGCGGCGAGCTCCGGCGCCGGCTGCTGGAGACGTTCGCCGCCGAGGGCGTCGAGATCCCGTTCCCGCACCGGGTCCTCATCAGCCGGTCGAGCGACGCCGACGGGTCGTCCGGCGACGGTGGCGCCGCCGCGACGGCCGGGGGCTCGTAGACGGGGCTGACCGGGCATCCGAGCTGCCGGCCGGGACGAGCGCCGTAGAATGACCGGACTCCGTTCGAGCGACGAGGTGTCCCGTGAGCGTCGACCAACGTCCCGAGATCGAGAACCTGCTGGTCGAAGGACGGACCTTCCCGCCCGATCCGGCCTTCACCGCCCAGGCCAACGCGAAGCCAGGGATCCATGACGAGGCGGCCGCCGATCCGGAAGGCTTCTGGGAGCGCGAGGCCCGCGAGCGGATCAGCTGGTTCGAACCGTTCACGACGACGCTGGAATGGGAGCTGCCGTTCGCCAAGTGGTTCAGCGGCGGCAAGCTGAACATCGCCTACGAGTGCGTCGATCGGCAGGTCGAGCGCGGTCTCGGCGACAAGGTCGCGTATCACTGGATCGGCGAGCCCGGCGACACCCGGACGCTGACGTACCGGGATCTGCAGCTCGAGGTCTCCCGGGCCGCGAACGCCCTCCTGGAGCTCGGTGTTCGAACGGGCGACCGGGTGGCGATCTACATGCCGATGATCCCCGAGCTGCCGATCGCGATGCTCGCCTGCGCCCGCATCGGCGCGCCGCACACGGTCGTGTTCGGCGGCTTCTCGGCGGAAGCGCTGTCGGGTCGGATCAACGACTGTGGGGCCAAGGTCCTGATCACCGCCGATGGCGGCTGGCGGCGCGGCAAGAAGGTCGGCCTCAAGCACCACGCCGACGCGGCGGTCGCGGACGCGCCGTCGATCGAGAAGGTCATCGTCGTCGACCGCTTCGGCGAGGGCGCCCACATGGTCCCGCGGCGGGATTACTGGTGGCATGACCTGGTCGAGCGCCAGTCGCCGGAGTGTCCGCCGGTGCCTGTCGATTCGGAGCACCCGCTGTACCTGCTGTACACGTCGGGCACGACGGCCAAGCCGAAGGGCATCCTGCACACGACCGCCGGCTACCTGCTGGGCATCAGCGTTACCCACGAGCTGATCTTCGACATCAAGCCCGATGACGTGTACTGGTGCGCGGCCGACATCGGCTGGGTCACCGGGCACAGCTACATCGTCTACGGCCCGCTGAAGAACGGCACCACCGGGATCCTGTACGAGGGCGCGCCGGACACCCCGAGCTGGGAGCGCTGGTGGCAGATCGTGGAGGACTACAAGGTCACGATCCTGTACACCGCGCCGACCGCCATCCGGGCCTTCATGAAGCAGGGTCCCGAGCATCTCGAGGCCCACGATCTGGCGTCGATCCGGCTCCTCGGCTCGGTCGGCGAGCCGATCAACCCGGAGGCCTGGCTGTGGTACCACGAGCACGTCGGACGCGGGAAGGCGCCGATCGTCGACACGTGGTGGCAGACCGAGACGGGGATGATCATGATCACCCCGCTGCCCGGCGTCACGACCACGAAACCGGGCTCCGCGACCTTCGCCTTCCCGGGCGTCGAGGCGGATGTCGTCGATGCCGCCGGCAAGTCGGTGCCGCTCGGCGGCGGCGGCTACCTCGTGCTGAAGCGGCCGTGGCCGGCAATGCTGCGCGGCATCTACGGCGACCCGGAGCGGTATCGCGAGACCTACTGGTCGCGCTTCGAGGGCATGTACTTCGCCGGCGACGGGGCCAAGCGCGACGAGGATGGCTACCTGTGGTTGCTCGGCCGGGTCGACGACGTCATGAACGTCGCCGGCCACCGGATCTCGACGACCGAGGTCGAGTCGGCGCTCGTCGACCATCGCTCGGTGGCGGAGGCCGCGGTCGTCGGCGTCAAGGACGACGTCACCGGCCAGGCGGTCTACGGCTTCGTGATCCTGAAGTCCGGCCAGGAGCCGACCGATGCCCTGGCGGTGCAGCTGCGGGAGCACGTCGCGTACGTCATCGGCCCGATCGCGCGGCCGAAGTACCTGATGTTCGTGCCGGATCTGCCGAAGACCCGTTCGGGCAAGATCATGCGCCGGCTGCTGCGCGACATCGCCGAGGGCCGGACGCTTGGCGACACGACGACCCTGGCCGACGCCACCGTCGTCGAGACGATCCGCGAGAACACCGGGAAGGCCGAGGAGTAGCCCGCGCCCACGCCCGGTCGCGGCTCGGCCGCTGAGGACGGCCGGTCAGGCCTGGGCCGGCAGCGACCTCCCCAGAAGCGATCGGAAGATCGAGCGGACATCCCGGTCGGAGCTCGGGGCCCCGGCCGGCATCGGCGTGGCCAGCAGCTTGTCCGCGAGGTGCTCGAAGTCCTCGACCACCTTGTGCTTCGGGAACTTCTCGACGACCGTTCGGCCGACATTCGACGCCCACACGAAGTTCATCCCGGCCGAGCGGATCTCGCCGATCGCCTTCAGGCCGGTCGTGAGCTCGATGTCGGCGACCGACACGCCGCTGTTGGCACGGTTGACGACGAGCCCCAGGCGCTCGCCCATGCCGAGCTCGATCATGACCTCCTTGAGCTGGACGGCCGCGCGGATGGCGGGCAGGTCCGGCGTCACCGGAACGAGGATCCGATCCGAGATCGCGAACACGCCGAGGTTGACCTCGCTGTACGACGGGTGCAGGTCGACGATGATCGTCCCGACACCGTGGCGGGCCTCCATGATGGATTCGGTGACCCGCTCCGGGTCGAGGTTGCCGAGGTCGAGCGGGCTATTGGTGAGCGCCACCACGCGGATGCCCGACGCGTGCTGCGCGGCCAGGTCGCTGAGCGTTCGATGCACGTCGCCGGCCTCTTCGTCGGCCAGCTGGTCGGCGAGCGACCTGCCCATCTTCATGCCCAGCGACAGCGACACGTGGCCGGTCACCGTGTCGGCGTCGACGAGCAGGACCTCGCGCTCGCGCCGCAGCTGCAGCACCGCCGCCAGGTTCGTGGCGATCGTCGTCTTGCCGACGCCACCCTTCGGGTTGAAGACCGACAGGATCGGCGGCGAGGACAGCCAGTCCGCCTGCACGTTGCCGCTGGCGAACACCGTCTCGCCGGCCGCACCGTCACCGACCTGGGCTCGAATCGTCATCGCCTCGAGGCGCCAGCGCAGGGTCTCGGCGTTGACCGGACGGAGCAGCAGCTCGTCCGAGTCCTCGAGTCCCTCGGTCAGCTCCTCGAGCGCGCCGCCACTGGCGACGTAGAGGACCGGCAGGGCCCTGCCGAGACCCGCACGAGCTTCGCGGACAAGGGCGATCGTCTCACCCGGCCGCTCTCCGGCATCGATGATCGCGAGGCCCACGTGGGCTCCGATCGAGAGCATCGCGGCGAGGTCGGCGGCACCGCGCCCCACGATCGCCCCGAAGCCAGCCTCGGCGAAGAGCTCCGGCAGGCCCTCGCGCTCCTCCTCCGGCAGCGCGAGCGCGATCGTCGTCCGCAGCCCGGGCTCGTCGATGCGCCTGGAACCGGTGTTCACGCTGCGGGCTCGCCGGCCGAGACGTAGACCGTGCCACCGTCATCGGCCGTGATGCGGGTTTCGAAGCCGGGCAGGTCCGGCAGTGCCGCCCGCAGGTCGAGGTCGGGCGCGTGGACGATCGTGAACACGAAGCTCCCCGGATCACCGGCCATCACGCTGACGTTCTGCACGCCGTCGATCTTGCCGAGGGCGCTCTTGAAGGCGGAGATCCCGGCGACCGTGGCGAGGCCGGTGACGATCACGCGCTGTCGCCCGCGCTCGGTCGGCTCGTGCCGCGAGCCGGCGTCGCTCTCGTCGGTCGGGGCAATCGCGTCGTTGCCGTCGGTCGTCGCGAGCCCCTCGAAGGCCTCGGCCTCTGCGGCGGCTGCGGCCTCGGGCCCGAGCGGCTCGGCGGCGGCGTCGGCGGCGGCGGCGGTGACGGTCTCGTCGGCTGGAGCCGCCGTGACCGCATCGTCGGCCTCGAGCGTCGCCTGGAATGCCTCGTCTCCGGAGCCAGATCCCTCGGTGTCGGCTTCGGCGGCCGTCGTCGCGCCCTTCGGCGGGTCGGCGGTGTCGTCGCGGAGCCGCGCGGCGGCCCGGCGCACGGCGGGCAGCTCCGACAGGATCGGTGGCGCCGGGGCGCGCTCCGCGAGCGTCGCGAGGCGAGCCGGATCGCTCTCGGCGAGCAGCTGCTCGAAGAACGACTCCATCTCGCGCTCATAGCCGGCAACGGCGTCCTCGACCTGGGCGGCCTGGGCGTCGACGTCGCGAGCGTGGCTCTCGAGTTCGCGCTCGAGGGAGTCGCGGCGATCCACGACGCGCTGCTCGCTCTCCTGCTTGATCCGGGCGGTCTCCGATTTGGCCCACGCATGGATCTCGTCGACGTCATCGTCGGCCCGCTGGCGGAGCGCCGCGGCCTCGTCGGTCGCGCCCGATCGAATGGCCTCGACCTGGGTGGTCGCCTCGGCGTGCAGCGACGCGATCGTCTCGTCGCGGCTCGTCTCGGCGGCCTCGCGCATCGCCTTCACGAGCCCGGCCACGAGCGGGTTGTCGCGCCGCGGCGTGCTCGGCGCCGGCTCGGCCACATGGGCCACCTCGGCCACCTCCCGTGCCGCAAGCTGCTCGGCCGCCGGCTGCTGGGCCGGGGGCTGCTGGGCCGGGGGCTGCTCGGCCGCCGGCTGCGCGTCCTCCTGTGCAGTCGCCTCGGCCGGCGGATCGGCCCGGTCGGTCGTCGGCCACGCCAGCGCGCTGCCGTCCTTCACGGGCTCACTCGAGCCCGCCGCCTCCATCTCACCGGGCTCGCCGGCCCGATCGCCGACCACGCTCTCGAGCACGACCGCCTCCGATTCACCTTCTGCTGCTTCTGCTGCCACCTGGTCGACGCCGTCCGCCGGCTCCGCGGGCGCGGGACGGAACGGGCCTTCGCCGGGGTCACGCCGCCCGGCCGATGTCGCTGCCTTGCCGCTGTCCGCAACCGACTCCAGCAGCTCGCCCAGGCGCTGCGCGTCCTCGGCGCCCTCGTCGGGCGTCGGGTCGCTTGACCACGGGAGTCGGAAACCTCGCTTCTGGGTTGTCGACATTTGGCAACGTCCTCGGGGCGTAGTCCGGCGGACTCGGCGGACCGGTTGCTCCGGATCGTCGCGGTGCGGTCGCGTGTGGGGCAGTCCGCTAGAGGTACCAGCGGCGCAGCCAAGAGGTACCGCTCGCGGTACCGCGACATGTCATCCCGGGGCGCCTCGAGGGCCTCGATCGGGGGCCGCGCTAGGCTTGCACGATGACCGAGACGATCGAGCATCAGGGCCCGACGACGTTCGATGGGCGCGACGGTCGACTGGACCGCTTCGACCGTGCGCTCCGCGATCTTCGCATCTCGGTCACCGACCGCTGCAACTTCCGCTGCCCGTATTGCATGCCGAAAGAAGTCTTCGGACGCGACTATGCGTTCCTGCCGCGGGCGGAGATCCTGACCTTCGAGGAGATCCGTCGGCTGGCCGGGATCTTCGTCGGCCTCGGCGTCCGGAAGCTCCGGGTCACCGGCGGCGAGCCGCTCGTCCGCCACGATCTGCCCGACCTCGTTGCGATGCTCGCCCCGTTGCGAACGCCGGACGGGCAGCCGGTCGACATCGCCCTGACGACGAACGGCTCCGCGTTGCGGCGGCTCGCGCGACCGCTGGCCGACGCCGGCTTGCGGCGGATCACGGTCAGCCTCGACTCGCTCGATGACGACACGTTCCGGCGCATGAACGGCGTCGACTACCCGGTGGCGCGCGTGCTGGACGGCATCGCCGCGGCGCGCGAGGCGGGCCTCACGCCCGTGAAGGTCAACGTCGTGCTGCGTCGCGGCCTGAACGAGTCGAGCGTCCTGTCGCTCGCGGCCTGGGCCCGCGCCGAGGGCCACGTGCTGCGCTTCATCGAGTACATGGACGTGGGCACGACGAACGGCTGGCGGCTCGACGACGTCGTTCCGGCGGCCGAGGTCGTGGCGACGATCGACGCGGCCTGGCCGATCGAGCCGCTCGAGCCCGGCTACCGGGGCGAGGTCGCCGAGCGGTGGCGATACCGCGACGGCCGCGGCGAGCTGGGGATCATCGCATCGGTGACGCGGCCGTTCTGTGGCGACTGCACGCGGGCCCGGCTGTCGGCCGAGGGGAAGCTCTACACGTGCCTCTTCAGCGCTTCGGGTCACGACCTGCGCGAGCTGCTCCGCGCCGGTGCAACGGACGACGAGCTCACCTCGCGCATCGGGGCCATCTGGACGGTCCGCGCGGATCGCTATTCCGAGCTTCGGGCCCAGGCCACCGATCGGCTGCCGAAGGTCGAGATGTTCGCCCTCGGCGGTTGACCGCGCGGCGAATCCGGCCGGTTGTCCACCGCTGGTCCACAGGCCGGCCCAAGGTGGTGGACAGATACTGATCACAGCGCCGCAAAGTCGTGGATAACCGCGTTGACCCGCGGCACGTCGCGCCGATACCGTTCTTCTTGCCCGAAGGGGCCGCCAGGGAACGGGGAACCGAGATCACATCAAGGGACCACGGACCAGGGTCGGTCGCTTCGGGCGCTTCTGTTACCTGGCCGCGACGGCGTTCCGATGCCGTCCCCGGGTCGGCCCGGCGGGACGCGACCGGCATCCCGGTGTCGGTACTTCCGCTGGGCCCGCAGAAGCCAGCGGGCCCCGGCCGTCGACCCCTGGACGTAGCTCTGGAGGCCCGCTTGACCGATCTACCCGCGGTCGATCCTTCTGATCCGATTCAGCCGGCAGCCCAGGCCGCCCGGCTGGACGCGCTCGAGGCTGCCGTCCGCGCCCGCTCCGATCTCGTGCCCGAGCTGGGAATCGTGTTGGGCTCCGGCCTTGGCAGCCTCGCCGACGACCTCGAGGGCGCCGTGGCGATCGGCTTCGACGAGCTGCCGGGCTGGCCCGCCGCCACGGCGCCCGGCCACGCCGGACGACTCATGCTGGGGCGGCTGGGCGGCCGGCCGGTCGTGCTCCTGCAGGGCCGGTTCCACCTCTACGAGGGGAACGATCCCGGCCTGGTCGTCCAGCCCGTGCTGCTGTTCCGACGTCTCGGGGCCACGGCCGTCGTGCTCACGAACGCGGCCGGCGGGCTCGATCCGGGCTTTGGGCCCGGGACGCTGATGCTGATCAGCGACCACATCAACCTGACCGGCCGGAACCCGCTGGTCGGCCATAACGACGACGACATGGGCGCCCGGTTCACGGACATGACCGAGGCCTGGAGCCCGCGCCTCCGGGCGAGGTTGCGAGCGGCCGCGATGGCCGAGGGTGTCGAGCTCGCCGAGGGCGTCTACGTCGGCCTCGTCGGGCCCAACTACGAGACGCCGGCCGAGGTCCGCATGCTGGCGGCGCTCGGTGGACACGCCGTCGGCATGTCGACGGTCGTCGAGTGCGTCGCCGCCCGCTGGGCCGGCCTCGAGGTCTGCGGCGTGTCGCTCGTCACGAACGCCGGCGCCGGCTACACCGGCGTGCCGCTGACCCACGAGGAAGTGCTCGCGGCGGGCGCCGAGGCCGGGCCCCGGCTGGCGCGGGTCATCCGGCGCTTCGTGACCGACTTCGAACGGTAGCGGCTCGTCGGGGGGTTCCGGCTAGGTGACCGGCAGCTCCCGGCCGGCGGCGCGGGCCGCCTTGGCCTTCTCGGCCCACGCGCCGAGGACCTGGTCCTTGTGCGGCCGGATCGGGCAGTGGCCGTCGCGGTTGTTCATCTCGTCGCAGTAGCCGAGGGGCACGCACTTCGGGGCGAGGAACGAGCCGAGGAAGGGCGAGACCGCGAAGATCTCGTGGCGGACCTGCTGGAACAGGCGCCGAATCTCCCACTGGGCCATCGTGCACAGCCGCAAGCCGGACATGTGGATCAGCGCCCGCAGGTTCGTCGTCATCACGAGGTTCGTGCGCGTCGCGTTTGGGAAGACGAACCGGGCGTCCTCGCCGGGGATGCCGGCCCCGACGAGGTCGGTGTACAGCGCCATCGAGCCCTCGATCTGGTCCTCGTATCGCTCGCGGACCGAGGGTTCGGCGTCGGCGATCGTCTGCGGCAGCATCGTGGCCGCCTTCTTGAAGGTCACGTAGCGCTGGCTCTGCTGGTCGAACGCCACGCCCGCGCGATGGCGCACGAGCTGGTGCGACAGTGTTCGCGACACGCCGCTGATCCCGAACGTGAAGACCACGTGCTCGATCGTCGAGCCGTGGCCCGATTCGATGACGTTCGAGATCAACCGCTGCATCTTGGCCGGCTCGACCTCGCCCTCGGTCGCGCGGCGGAAGATCTCGTCGGGCTGCAGCTCCGAGTAGCACGTCCGGCAGGCGGTATAGATCAGCGGCACGTAATACCGCTCGACGATCTCGCGCGACGGGAACAGCAGGGTCGCCTTCAGGCCGAGGTCCGTGCGACCGGGGTTCCGGGGGATGCCGGAGGGCTCACGGGCCTCGGTCGGGACGGTCATGGAGGGGAGTCTAGATCAGCGCACCGCGGCGTGATCCGCGGCCTCCCGCTGAAGCTCGGGCAGGGTCTCCACCGGCCGGTCCAGGGCATACGCGACGGCCTCGTCGAGCGTCAGCGCCGCACCTTCGCGGGCCCAGCGCTGCAGCTGCTCGGGGTCGAGCGAGACGCGGACACTCGGTCGGACCTGCGATTCAAGCCACGTATCGGTGTACGACGCGAGGCTGGCGCCCGTCGTCTGGGTCAGCGAGCGCGCAGCGCCCCACAGGCGCGCCGCTCGCAGCGGGTCGGCCTCGGCGAGCGCCTGGGAGCTGAGGTCGTCGAGCAGCATCGTCATGCCCGCCGTGTCACCGGCCACGTAGAAGTGGCGCAGCGCGTGGCGGAACGCGTCGCGCGCCTCGTCGAGGTCGTCGGCGCGGATGAGGGCGCCGCCGAGCATATGCAGCGCCCACGCCTCCATCGTCCGATCGCCCTCGGCGCGGAACAGCTCGAGGGATTGCCGGAAGCGCTCGGCGCCGGCGTCGTCGAGCTGCTTGAAGTACTGCTGCTGGCCGAGGCCCCACAGCACGTTCGCCTCGCCGCGCCGGTCGCCGAGCTCGCGATACAGCGCGAGCGCCTCCTCGAGGGCGATCGTTCCCTCGCCGGCGGGATCGATCGTCGCCTCGGAGGTCGCGGGGTCGTCCGGGACGGTGAAGGTGAACGAGTAGTTGTAGAGCGCGTTGGCGAGCTCGCCGCGATCGCCGAGCGAGCGCCAGATCTCGACCGCCTCGCGGTAGTACGGCCGCATCGCCTTCACGTCGCCCTGCCACCAGCACACGCCGCCGACCGCCTCCATGAGCCGAGCCCGCAGGGCCGGCTCGGTCCGTGACCACGGCGCGTCGGCCATCGCCTCGAGGCGTCGACGCGCCTCGTACAGGTGCCCGCGCTTCTGCCAGAACCGCCAGACCGCGAAGCCGAGGCGGATCGCCAAATCGGCGTCAGCCCGCTCCAGTGCCCAGTCGAGGGCGGCGCGGATGTTGTCGTGATCGCGCTCCAGGCGGTCGAGGAGCCCGCCCTGGTCCGCGCCGGCCAGCTGCGGCGCGATCTCCTCGGCCAGGGTCATGAACCAGCGTGCGTGGCGATCGCGGATCGAGTCGGCCTCGCCGCGACCCTTGAGCTGCTCGGCGGCGAACTCGCGGATCGTGTCGAGCATCTGGAAGCGCGGCTCGCCCGGCGCGTCGACGGTCCGGATGAGGCTCTGGCCGACGAGCGATTCGAGTCCGTCGATGACCTCCATGCCGAGCTCCTCGGCCGGGCCGCAGACCGCCTCGGCGGCCGGCAGGTCGAAGCCGCCCTCGAAGACCGACAGGCGGTCGAGATGGCGCCGGCAGTTGTCGTCGAGGATGTCGTAGCTCCAGGCGATCGCGCCGCGCAGGGTCTGCTGGCGCTCCGGAAGGTCGCGCGAGCCGGCCGACAGCAGCGCGAGCTTCGTCTCCAGGCGTGACAGGATCGCATCGGGCGAGAGGAGCTTGACGCGCGCCGCGGCGAGCTCGATCGCGAGCGGCATCCCGTGGAGCCGGGCCACGATCGCCGCGACGGCGGGGGCGTTCTCGCCCGTCACCACGAAGTCCGGCCGCACGCTCGCCGCCCGGGCGATGAACAGCCGGACCGCCTCGTAGGTCGACAGCGTCGCGGGATCCAGCGATCGCTCGCTCGCCGACAGCTGGGCGAGCTCGAGGGCGGGCATGCTCGATGGGTCGGGCGGGACCGGCAGCCCCGGCACCGGGTACTCCTGCTCGCCCGAGACCCGGAGCGGCGCCCGGGAGGTGACCAGGGCCGACACGCCGGGCGAATCCCGCAGCAGGTTCGCCACGACGGGCCCCCCGGCGACGACCTGCTCGAAGTTGTCCAGGACGAGCAGCACGTGCTTGTCGACCAGCCACTCCCGCAGCGTGCTGCCGGAGTCGCTGGTGCCGCTCTCGGCGAGGCCGATCGCCGACGAGATGCGCGGCTCCAGCAGCGCGGGCTCGCGAACCGATTCGAGGGCCACGAAGAAGACGCCGTCAGGGAACCGCTCGCTCTCGTCGGCCGCGACCTGCAGGCCGAGGCGGGTCTTGCCGGTGCCGCCGGGCCCGGTCAGGGTCACCAGGCGGTTGGTCGCGAGCAGTCGACGCGCCTCGGCCAGCTCGTGCTCGCGGCCGACGAACGAGGTCAGCTGTGTCGGCAAGTTGTTCGGTCGCGCGTCGAGCGACCGGAGCGGCGGGAACTCGAGGGCCAGACCCGCGGCGACGACCTGGCACAGCGGCTGCGGCTCGCGCAGGTCCTTCAGCCGGTGACTGCCGAGGCCGCGCAATGACACGCCCTCGCCGAGATCGGCTCCGGCCAGTGTCCGGATCGCGTCCGACACGACGATCTGGCCCCCGTTCGCGGCCGCGGCGATGCGGGCCGCGCGGTTGATGTCCAGCCCGACGAGACCGCTCGCCGTTGCGCGGGCCTCGCCGGCATGCAGGCCCATCCGGACGCGGACCTCACCGTCCTCCGGCCAGGCTTCGTTCTGCAGTGCCCGCTGCGCCTCGATGGCGGCGGCCACGGCCTCGCTGGAGCTGTCGAACAGGACGAAGAACGAGTCGCCCTCGGTGCTCTGCTCGCGTCCGCCGTGGGCCTCGAAGGCCGTCCGCAGGAGCGCCGAGTGGCGGTCCAGGACCCGTGCGTAGGCCTCGGTTCCAAGGCGCTCCTGGAGCCTCGTGGAGCCCTCGATGTCACTGAACAGGAAGACGCGAGTGGAGGCTCCGCCGTCCTTCGCCGTCGCCGGGACGTCGTCCTCGGCCATCAGTGCCGCACGGACTCCGTGACCTGCCGGAGCCGGACCGCGACGCCCCGCAGGATCGCGAGGGTCAGCGCCGGCTGCTCGAGCAGCACCTGCTCGAAGTCCCACGACGCCAGCGCCAGGCAACTGGTCGCCTCGTCGGCGGCGACCATCGCATTGCGCGGCTGGCGATCGAGCACCGACAGCTCGCCGAAGAACTCGCCGGGGCCGAGGTGGGCGACGATGGTCCCGTCGCGCACGACCCGAACGCGGCCCGAGATCACGACAAAGAACCCAGTACCGATCTCGCCCTGGCGAGCGATCACGTGGCCAACGGGGAAGTCGACCTGGATGGCGCGTCCGGCGAGCGCTGTCAGGCCGGCCTCGTCGATGCCCTGAAACAGCGGGCAGGACGCCAGCAGCTCTTCGCGCCGGTCCTGGGTCAGCGTCATCAGGTTCTCCAGCCTCCCATTGGGTGCCAGCGATGCTGCGCGATGGGGCCACAGCCGTCAACTCGGGTGCGACAATCTTCATGACAGCAGGATCCGAGGAGGACGTGGATGGCAACCCGAGACGAGATCGCCGACGCGATCGCGAGTCTGAGCCTGTTCGCCGACCTGTCCCGCCCGCAGCTGCTCGGCGTGGCCAGTCGCTTCGAGGAGGCGTTCTTCCCGAAGGACGCCCGGGTCCTCCGGCAGGGGCTCACCGGCTCCGGCTTCTACGTGATCCTGGACGGCGAGGCCGACGTCGTCGCCGACGGCCTGAAGCGGGCCACGCTCGCACGTGGCGATTTCTTCGGCGAGGTCAGCATCCTGCTCGGCGAGCCGCCCATCGCGGACGTGGTGGCGACCCGGCCGCTGCGCTGCATCGTCCTCGGCGGACCCGACGTGGAGCCGTTCCTGATCGACCATCCACGGGTGCTGTACCGGATGCTCCAGACGCAGTCGCGTCGCCTCCGCGCCGCCAACGAGCGGACCGGTCAGCTCAGTGAGTAGCCGATCGAAGGCGGCGGACGGCGAGCGACCGTTCCCGCCGGGCGAGTACCCGATCGTCGTCGTCGGCTCCGGGCCCGGGGCGCTCCAGACGACCTACTTCCTGTCACGGCTCGGAATCGAGCACGCCGTGATCTCGGCCGACCCGGAGCCGGGGGGGATGTTCCGCCACTGGCCGTTCTTCCAGCGCCTGCTGTCGTGGACCAAGCCATATGCCGGTCCGGATCGCCACACCCGGGCCTTCGAGCGCTGGGACTGGAACAGCCTGCTGGCCCGGGAGCCCGAGCTGCGAGGGATGGCCGTCGAGTTCATGGACGGCACGTCCGACTTCCCCTCGCGTCCGGAGATGGAGGCGAGCCTGCAGGCGTTCACCGAGCGCGCCAAGCTGCCCATCCGTCACGACTGCACGTGGACCGGGACGCGGCACGAGGAGACCGCGGACGGCGATCGCTTCGTCCTCGAGACGACCGACGGCGAGTACCGCTGCCGGTTCGCGATCATCGCCGTCGGGGTCGCCGAGCCGTACTCGCCGACCGTGCCGGGCATCGAGCTGGCGGTGCACTACGCCGACACCCGCGACGCGTCGACCTATGCCGGCAAGCGGCTGTTCATCATCGGCAAGCAGAACTCGGGCTTCGAGCTCGCGACCGGCCTGCTCCAGTGGGCTGCCAGGATCACGCTCTCGTCGCCCTCGCCGGCCCGGACCTCGATCGAGGCCGGATCGCTGATGGGCGTCCGGGCGCGCTACGTCCAGCCGTTCGAGGATTCCGCGCTCGGCGGCGGTGTCGACATCCTGGCGGCGAGCCTGAAGGAGATCAGCCGAACGCCGGATGGCGCGCTGCGCATCGACCTGAACCGCAGCGACACCTCGATGCCGCTGACGGTCGTGGCCGACGAGGTGATCGCGGCGACGGGGTTCACCTGCCCGCTGGTGGACCTCCCGGCGCTCGGCGTGGCGACGTTCGGCCACTCGAAGCTGCCGGCGCAGACGGACTTCTGGGAGAGCGCGACCGTGCCCGGGATCTACTTTGCCGGCACGATCACCCAGGGCTGGGCGGGCCTCAAGAAGCACGGGATCTCGTCGTATTCCGGGGCGGTCCAGGGTTTCCGCTACAACGCCCGCATCCTCGTCCGGCACATTGCCGAGCGGCATTTCGGGATCGTCCTCGACCGGCCCACGATCGCGCCCGCCGACCTGCGCGACTACCTCTTGGCCGAGGCGACCTCAGCGCCCGAGCTGTGGCATCAGAAGGCCTACCTGGCCAGCGTCGTGACCCTCGACCCGGAGGCCGGCATCGTCGACGAGGGGATCCTGCCGCTGACGACATTCCTCGACGGTGGCGCGCCCGAGGCCATCGCCGTGACGCTCGAGGCCGACGGGACGAACATCTTCCCGGTCATCTACGTCCGCCACGGCGGGCGGCAGGAGGAGCACGTCCTCGAGCCCGACCCGCTGCACGACTACGAGGGCGGGACGTACCGTCGCGCCGTCGGGGCGATCCTCGACCGGGTCGTCGCCGGCGCCTCGGCCGCCTGACCGCCACACCTCGGGCGTCGATACGACGAGCCTGATCGGGCCGCTGCTCGCCGGAGCGGCGGCCGGCTATGCCGTCGCGATCCCCGTCGGCGCGATCGCGGTGCTCGTCGTGGACACGGGCGTGCGCCGGGGCTTTCGTCCGGCCGCGGCCGCGGCCGCCGGCGCGGCGACCGCCGATGGCCTGTATGCGACGCTGGCCGTCGTGGGCGGCACGGCCGTGGCGGCCGTGGTGGCGCCGTGGATCGTGCCGCTGCGCGCGGCCGCGGTCGTCGTGCTGCTGGTGATCGCAGCGCGCGGGCTCGCGGCGGCTCGCGCGACGGTACCGTCGGCCGAGCCTGCCTCCCGAGCGCGGTCCGCTGGCTCTGGCGCCGGCCCGGCGTCGCTCTATCTCCGGTTCCTGGGCCTCACCCTGCTCAACCCGATGACCGTGATCTACTTCGCCGCACTCGTCCTCGCGCTGCCGATCCTCGAGGGCGGCCCGCTGGCGCGACCTGCCTTCGCCGCCGCGGCCTTTGCCGCGTCGCTGTCGTGGCAGTTGCTCCTCGCGGCCGGCGGCGCGATCGCCCACCGCCGCCTGCCCGCCCGATTCCAGGCGTGGCTCGGCATCGTCGGCAGCGTGATGATCGCGGCGTTCGCGCTGCTGATCGCCCGGGACCTCGTCTGACCCGGGCCTGGACGCTGACCCCAGGCCTCAGCGGCGGCCAGGTGCCCCGTCGTCCAGGTCGTCATCGAGGTCATCGGCGTCGTCGTCGTACTCGTCGAGCCTCTCCTCGCCCTCGAGGTCGACCTCGGCGACCCCGCCGACCGCGTCGTCCGGCGGCGTCAGGAACCAGTACACGGCCCAGCCGTCAGGTAGATCCACACCGACTCGAGGTTGCCGGCGACGGCGGCCGGAGCAAGCGATCGGGCCGGGTTGACCGACGCGCCGCTCAGCGGGATGCCGGCGAAGTGGATCACGACCAGGGTGATCGGGATCACGAACACGGCGTGCGTCGGGTGGGTGCGCGTGATCGTCAGGATCACCGCGACGAAGATGGCCGTCAGGATCACCTCGGTCGCGAACGACGGCCCATCGGTGAGGCCCGGCACGGTGCGCGTCGCCGCGACGAACTCGCGCGACGTCAGCAGCAGCATCGCCAGCGACGCGCCGAACGCGCCGACCACCTGGGCGACGAGATAGGCGATCCCGGTCACGATGTCGATCCGCCGATCGAGCACGGCCGCGAGCGTCACGGCCGGGTTGAAGTGCCCGCCGGAGACGTGGCCGGCGACGGCGAGCGCGCCGAGCAGCGCGAGGCCAAAGCCGAACGGCACGACCAGCAGGATGAAGGTCGAGTTGCCCTGGCCCGCGACGAGGGCGCTCACGATGGTCAGCGAGCCGACGCCGACGAGGATGAAGGTGCCGACGGCCTCGGCGACCAGCGCGCGGACGTTCATCGATCCCTCCCTGGGTTGCCCGATCCACGGTCCGGATCAGCGGTCCGGCGTTCGAAGGATAGACCGCCGCCGGCCCGCTCTTCCCGGCCGGTCGTCGCGATGGCGGACCGGATCACGAGGGCGTCCCGCCAGGTGCGGCACAGGACGTCCACCAGCTCGAGCCGGTCGACCGCCTGGCGGATCGCGTCGGTCGGCGGTCCGCCGCCCACCGCAACGGCGCCATGCCGCTCGAGGAGCACCGCCCCGGACAACGGCTCCGGCCCCGCCACGAGGGCGCTCGCGACGGCCTCGGCGAGCGGCTGGCTGCCCGGCTCGCCGAACGGCACCACGGGCAGACGCGGCAGGAACAGCGCCGTCTCCGGGAGCGCGGCGGGATCCGGCGCGACGCCGGCGAGGGTCAACGCCATCGACGCCGGCACGTGGGCGTGGACGACCGCCGCCACGTCGGGGCGGGCGCGGAGGACGGCTCGGTGAATCGCCACGTCGGAGCTCGGCCGCAGCCCGGGCGCGCTCAGCGGTGCCGTGGGATCGAGTGGGACGATCAGCAGGTCTGCAGGCTCGAGCTCATCCTTGCGCACCCCCGCCGGGGTGATCAGCAGCCGCCCATCCGCGAGGCGAATCGACAGGTTGCCCTCGGTCGCCGAGATCAGGCCCCGCGCGCCGAGTCGTCGCCCGGCCGCGACGACCGCGTCGCGAAGCGCCCCGAGGTCCTCGAGTCGCGCGGAATCCGGGCCGGCCATCGCGAGACCATCGTAGCCAGCGCGCTGGCGCCGAGCGAGGCGACGGGCGACGTCAGGCAGCGAGCGCCGCGACGAAGGTGGCGGTCAGGTCGCGAGCGACGGGCGCGTCCGGCGCCAGCTCGACGACCACGCCGCAGCCGTCACACCGGACCTCGTCCGCCAGCTCGGCGAGCCGCGTCGCCTCGCCGCAGCACGGAAGCTCAAAATCGATCATGACGCCAGCTTGCCCTGACGCCGTGCCACCTTGTCTGTCACGATGCTCGCCATGCCGCGACTCTCGCTGGACCTTCCGGCGATCGACGTCACCGACCTCCAGAAGCGCTACGGGCGGATCGACGCCCTCGCTGGCCTGACCATGGCCGTCGGCCGCGGCGAGGTCTTCGGCTTCCTCGGGCCGAACGGCGCCGGCAAGACGACGACGGTCAAGCTGCTGCTCGGGCTCGCGCGGCCAACCAGCGGCGGCGGCTCCGTGCTCGGCGCTCCCCTTGGCGACCTCGCGACCCGGCGCAAGATCGGGTACCTGCCGGAGCTGTTCCGCTACCAGCCCTGGCTGCCGGCCCGCGACGTGCTCATGCTTCACGGACAGCTGATCGGGATGCCGCGGGGCCGTCGCCGCGCCGCGGCGGACGAGGCGCTCGGCCTCGTCGGACTCGCCGATCGGGCCGGCGATACGGTCGGCAAGTTCTCGAAGGGCATGCAGCAGCGCCTCGGGCTCGCGGTCGCGCTGCTCGGCGAGCCAGCGCTCGTCGTCCTCGACGAGCCGACGTCGGCCCTCGACCCGATCGGCCGCGTCGAGGTCCGCGGCATCATCCGTCAGGCCGCCGATCGCGGCGCGACGATCTTCCTGAACTCCCACCTGTTGAGCGAGGTCGAGCAGGTCTGCGACCGCATCGCGGTCATCGACCACGGCCGGGTCGTCGCGATCGGCGAGCTCGATGACGTGCTCGGCGTGTCCGAGACCGAGATCCGGGCCAGCGGCCTCGCCGCCGCCGACCTCGCCGCCGTCGAGGCGTTCGGCAGCCCGTCGCTGACCGGCGACCGGCTGGTGATCCGCCCGATGAACCCGGAGCGCGTCCCGGATCTCGTCGCGACGCTCGTCGGCATGGGCGCTCGAATCCACGAGGTGCGCACCGGCCGGACGTCGCTGGAGCAGCGCTTCATCGAGCTCGTGGCCCAGGATCGGCCGCCGGATGGGACGCCGTCGGCGACCGTCCTTCGATGATCACGATCGCCTGGCTCACGATCGGCGAGGCCGCACGGCGGCGCGTCCTGTGGGTCCTCGTCGCGCTGGCGCTCGTGGCCGTCGCGCTGACGACCTGGGGCGTGGCCTCGCTGCTCGATCTCGGTCGCCGGGAGGGCGTCAGCGAGCTCCAGCTTCGGCTCGGGGTGTCGCAGATCCTGATCTTCATCGCCTTCATGTTCGGCTTCGTGCTGGTCATGACCGCGGCCTTCTTCGGCTCGCCGGCCATCGCCGGCGACATCGAGAGCGGCATCGTCCAGGCGCTGCTCGCGAGGCCCCTCCGGCGGTCCTCGTACCTCGTCGGGCGCTGGCTCGGCCTGGCCATCGTGATCGTCGGCTACGCCGTGCTGTCCGGCCTGCTGGCGATCTTCGCCGTCGATGTCGTGTCCGGCTACCGCCCGCCGAACGCGCTGCTGCCGGTCGCGTACCTGGCCGGCCAGGCGATCGTGCTCCTGTCGTTGACCGTGCTGCTGTCGACGCGCTTGCCGCCGATCGCCGGCGGCGCGATCGCGGTCGTCGCCTACGGGCTCGCGTGGATGGCCGGCGTGCTCGGCAAGATCGGCCTGGCGATCGGCACCAGCGGCCTCGTCGGCCTGGCCGACGCCTCGCGCCTGCTGCTGCCGACCGACGCGATGTGGCAGGGCGTCGTGTACGGCCTCGAGCCGGCATTCGTCATCGATGCCATCGGCGACACACCGGCCGGTCGCGGCAACCCGTTCTTCGCCGAGACGCCGCCGAGCCCCGAGATCGTGGCCTGGGCCGTGGTCTGGGTCGTCGTCGTCCTGGTGCTCGCGACGAGCCAGCTCCGGCGGCGCGAGCTGTGACTGCCGAGACGCCGGTCGGCCGGCTGACGGTTCACCTCGGCCACGGCGCGAGCGGCACGGCGGCGAGCATGCGGTCGCACGTCGAGGGGCTGCGGGCGCGCGGCATCGACGCGCTTGCGGTCGACGTGCCAAAGCGGCGGGCGGAGGACGCCGTGGCGGTGTGGCGTGAACGCGTGCCCGACGGGCCGGCCACCGTCGCCGGCGGTCACTCGTACGGCGGCCGCGTGGCCAGCCTCGCGGCGGCCGAGGCGGGGGTGGCGTATGCAGGGTTGGTGCTGTTCAGCTATCCGCTCCACCCGCCCGGATCGCCGGACCGCGCAGCGGCGCGCGTCGCACACTGGCCGTCGATCGACTGTCCGGTGCTGCTGCTGAGCGGCGAATCCGATCCGTTTGCCCGGATCGAGCTGCTGCGGATCGCCGTTCGTGACCTGCCGAACGCGACGCTGGTGACCTACCCGCGCCTCGGACACGGGCTGGCGCGGGTGCTCGACGATGCGCTCGACCGCGTCGCGGCCTTCGTGCAGTCGTTGGCCCGATGAGTCGACACGAGGAGGAGGAGGCTTCGAATGTTCCCTGATCGTGGTCCCGGCGAGCGCGGCGCGCTCGTGCTCGGCGTGGTGCTCATCGTCCTCGGCGCCCTGGCCCTGGCCGGCCGGGCCCTGTCGATCGACCTGTTCGGCATCGGCTGGCCGGTGCTCGTGATCGCGCCCGGCGTGGCCCTGTTCGCGGTGGCGATCGGGATCGGCGGTGCGGCCGGCGTGGCCGTCGCGATCCCGGGCGGCATCGTGACGATGGTCGGCGTCGTGCTGGCGTTCCAGTCGGCGACCGGGCTGTGGGCCACCTGGGCCTACGCCTGGGCGCTCGTCGCGCCGGGTGGAGTGGGTCTCGGGATGATGCTCTACGGGGTCGTCGCCGGCGAGCGCGACATCGCCCGGACCGGGATGCCGGTCCTGCTGACCGGGCTCGGGCTGTTCATCGGCTTCGGCCTGTTCTTCGAGGGCCTGCTGCACCTCAGCGGGCCGGACCTGTCGCTCGGCGAGCCGGCGCTCGCCGTCGGGCTGGTGCTGCTCGGCGTGCTCGTGCTGCTCTCGGGCCTCGTCGGCGGCGGTCGCCGGCGAGTCTGACGCGGCGCGATCAGCCGATCGAGACGACCCGGTAGCGGACGGGGCCGCGGGGCGTTCGAACCTCGACCTCGTCGCCCGGACGGTGTCCGAGGAGGGCTGCCCCGACGGGTGATGCCGAGCTGAGCCGGCCCGCGGCGGGATTCGCCTCGGCGCTTCCGACGAGCGTGAAGACCGTCTCCTCGCCGCCGCTCTCGACGGTCACCACGGAGCCGAGGCCGACGCGCCCGTCGGCCTGGTCGGTCACGACGACGGCCCGCCGCAGCCGGTCCTCGATGCCCTGGATCCGACCCTCCAGGAACGACTGTTCCTCGCGCGCCGCGTGGTACTCGGCGTTCTCTCGCAGGTCGCCGAGCTCCCGGGCCGCCTTGATCCGGGCGACGACCTCGGGCCGCCGGAGGCGGGTCAGCTCGTCGAGCTCGGCGCGCAACCGCTCGAGCGCCTCCGCCGACAGCTCCACCGGCGCGGGCGCGCTGGCCGGCACCGTCGCCGGGGTGGGGGAGCGACGCGTTCGCGGGGCCGCGTCCGACGCCCTGGACCGCGATGCCTGGGCTCGCCGTGGCGATGCCGGCGGCCGGCGGGCCGCACGCACGACGCCCGTCCCGTGTTCGTCGGCGCGCGCGCCCTCCGCGTCCCCGGGTGGGAGCTCGACGACCCGCCGCCCCGGCTCCGGCGGTCGCGGCGCTTCCGGTAGGACCGAGCCGCTGATGCCGTGGGCCTGGCGCTCGCCCGTCGGGCGCCGCAGCGTTGCCCAGGGCAGCTCGAGCGCCCCGTCCGGTCGGTCCGCCAGCCCCGGCCCACGGCCGGCGGCGAACGCGTCGAGGATCGCGTCGAGGTACTCCTCCGACGCCTCCGTCTCGGCCCACCAGACGCGGAGGTCGACCGCCGGCCGCAGCAGGTGCAGCCACTGACCATCGGGATGCGGCGCTCGATCGCCGGGGATGTGTCCGACGAGCGCGGCGACCCGGCGCCCGATCGAGCTCATCGTCGCGCCGGCGAACAGGACGCCCGACGACGGCCACCACAGCGACGCCAGCCGGCTCGCGAGCGCTTTCGAGGTGGGCCGCTCACCGTCGAGGCGCAGGCCCGGGACGCGCTCGAGCCACTTGCCGACGCGGCTCACGTCGAGGGGTGCGGCGGGGAGCGGCGCGGCGAGCTCGACGACGTACACGCCCGGGCCTCGGCCGGCGACCGGCCGGGACCAGCGGGCCGGGCCGTCGACGAGCAGCCCGACCTCGCGGACGAGATCGGCCGCGCCGGGCGTCGTCGGGGTCACCGGCGGACGGTACCACTGGCTGTTCCCAGACGGTACGGCCGGGTCTGGCGGCGGCCCCGCCGGCGGGGGATGCTGTCCGCACGTCGGGGGAGCGACGATGCCGGAGATCGAGCTTTTCACGCCAACCGGGGTGATCAGCGGGTGGACCGCGCGGCTGCCGTTGGTCGGCGACGGGCCGACCTTCGACGGTCCGCTGCCGCTCGCGGATGCCTGCTGGTACCCGAACGACGGGCGCCCCGCGAGCCAGCGCGGCGACGTCCTGGTCGAGCCTGACGACGCCCTGATCGTGGTCCTCCCCGAGCCGGAGGTTCGGAGCCACGCGAACTGGTACCCGATCACCGTCGAGCTCGGGCCGTACCACGTCGCGGGCCGGATCGAGACGCTGCCCGGCTTCGACCCGGACCGGGCGCTGACCCGGCCGGGCGGCTCGTTCGTGCCGCTGTGGGACGTGCGCATCGAGCTCGGCGGGCAGCCGGGAGCCGGCACGGCCGAGCGCGACTACGTCGAGGTGAACCGCTACGCCGTGGAGCGCGTCACGTCGCCGCTCGTGCTCAGCTTCCACTTCCCTGGCGCGACCTTCGTCGAGGCGGAGGGCGCCCCCGTCGCGTAGTCGGCTACAGAGCCGTGCGCTCGCTGGAGCGCGCTCTCACGGCCAGCGATCGAAGGCCAGACGTGCGAATCAACGTGGGAGCGCCAGGGCCGGGTCGGTGGACCTCTTGGCAACAATATGGAAGACAGTATTGACAAAGTGAAAACGACTATGAGAAAGTTCGATTCACACCGAAAGGAACGGTATGTCGAACGATCTCATCTCCACCTGCCCCGTCTGCGCCAACGAACTCGCCGTCACGCGCCTCCATTGCCGATCCTGCGGCACGACGCTCGAGGGTGACTTCAGCGCCGGGCGCTTTGCGCGCCTGAGCCGCGAGCAGCTCGCAGTCCTGGAGAGCTTCCTCCGCTCGCGGGGCAACCTCCGGGAGATGGAGCGCGAGCTCGGGATCTCGTACCCGACCGTTCGCTCCCGTGTCGAGGCCGTCGTCCGGGCGCTCGGCTTCGGGCCGCGGGACGAGACCGACGACGCCGATTCGACCGCCGACTCAGGGGATCCCGCCGCGTCACCGGCTGAGGCCGCGTCGAGGCAGGAGATCCTCGAGCGCCTCGCCCGCCACGAGATCACGGCCGACGAGGCGGCCAGCGCCATTCGAGCCCTTGGGAGCAACCGATGACCGCCGCCGACGCCACCGTAGCCCGCATCGAGCACCGCATCGGTGCCCGCGGCAGGCTGACCCTTCGCCAGCCCGCCGGCGAGATCGAGATCCACGGCGTCGAGGGCGACACCGCCCGGGTCCGCGACCGCAACGAGCGAGCGCTGGCCGACAGCTTCGAGATCCTGGCCGCCGAGGGCTCGCTGGAGCTCCGGCCGCTCGATCAGCTCGGCGGGCTCATCGGCATGTGGCGGCGCGGGACGGCGCCGCAGCTGGCGGTCGAGGTGCCGCATGGCGCGACCGTCAGCGTGGAGGCGGCGAGCGCCGACGTCTCCGCCAGCGACCTCACCGGCGAGAAGCGATTCCGCACTGCGTCCGGCGACGTTTCGCTCAACCGGCTGGCGGGCGCCGTCGATGTCACGACGGTCTCCGGCGATATCCGGATCGAGGGACAGGTGCAGCTGGAGGTCCTGGGACGCACCGTGAGCGGCGATCTGGCCGTGCGGCTGCCGGGGGCGCGTCGGCTCGACCTGGCGACGACGTCGGGCGACGTGCTGATCGACGCGGAGGTCTCCGGCGCCGGCCCGTTCGAGGTGCAGACGATCAGCGGTGACCTGGCCGTGGTCGCCAAGAGCGGCCTTCGAATCGAGGCGCAGACCGTGACCGGCGATGTCGTCGGCAGCGGGATGAAGATCGTCGAGTCGGGTCGCGGCCGCAAGGTCGCGACGATCGGCAAGGGCGGTCCGACGTTGGCCTTCCGGTCCGTGTCGGGCGATCTCGCCGTCATGGGCGCCGCACCGGCACGCCGGGAGCGCGCCGCCGGGACGACCGACGATGCGACGACGCCCGAGGCGACGACGCCCGAAGCGACGCCACAGAGCACGGACGGCGCGCGGCTCGACATTCTTCGCGCCCTGGAGCGCGGCGATATCAGCGTCAGCGAGGCCGGCGACCGGCTGGCCGAGCTGGAGGAGGTGCTCCGGTGACCGGCTCGAACGACGCGCTCGATCGAATCCTGCGGATGGTGGCCGAGGGCCGCCTGACCGCCGAGGAGGCGGCGCCGATCATCGACGCGCTGCAGGCCGCTGGCTCGAGTGCCGCCGACGCGCCGTCGTCGAGCCGGCGACCAGCCGGCGACGGCGGGCTTCCCGAGGGGGGCCGGCCACGATTCACCCGGATCGAGGTCCAGGAGGGTGGCCGCCAGGTTGTCAATCTGCGCGTGCCGCTCTCGCTCGGCCGCCTGGCCCTGTCGCGCATCCCGGGGCTGTCGGCCGAGCAGCTCGCCGATGTCGAGGAGGCCGTGGCGCTCGGCGCCGGCGGCCCGATCCTCGACGTCCAGGACGCCGACGGGGACGGCGTCCGAATCGTCCTCGAATAGTCAGCTCAGGAGGGAGACGCATGCGAGACGCACAGGCCGACGTCTGGCTCGCCAGCCAGGCCATCGAGCGCGAGCTGCGAGAGGCCGCGCGCCGAGCGGATCTGCCAGCCGGCCCGGGGTGGTGGGACGACCTCCGGCGGCGAGCGGGCGAGGCGCTGATCGCGACCGGGCAGCGGTTGCTGCCGGCGCCCCGGCGGACGCCAGTTCGGGCGACCTGACCGCGGTCACGACGCCGCCGTGGGCACAGCGCGCTGAGACCCGCGCCCTGCCGAGCGCGGGTCTCTTGCATTTCCCGGTTCTATGGTCGGTGACTCGGGGCGGATCGAGTCCGGGCCCCGAGTCACCCGCGAGCGCCCGCGCGAGTGTCGGTGCTGATGTTGCCCGCGCGGGGCACGGTGGCGAGGTTGCTCATGCCACGGGCGTCATCCGCGGTCTTCGCCAGGTCCGGGACCTCCACGATCCCGTGCCTGCGACCGGAATCTAATGCCGGGGTGCGGTGTCGACCCATCGGTTCGAGCAGACCTCCGTTGGGTCGATGGTACGCCGCAAGTCCAGCACCCGCCAGATGCCGTCGGACGGGTGCCGGGCTACCATCCCGGGCTCCGGAGGTGCATCACGATGACGACCACGACGGCGCCCGAGCAGCTGCCCCTGACCGGGATCGAGGAGGCTGACCGGCTGCTTGCCGAGCGGCCGTTGGCGCTCCTCATCGGTCTCGCGCTCGACCAGCAGGTGACGGTCCAGAAGGCGTTCTCGGGGCCATGGGAGCTGCAGCGCCGGTTGGGCCATCTCGATGCGGCCCGCATCGCCGCGACGGATCCGTCCGAGCTCGAGCGAGCGTTCCGGGAGCGACCCGCGATCCACCGGTTCCCGGGCTCGATGGCCGGCAAGGTCGCGGCGCTGTGCGGCGTCGTCGCCCGCGAGTACGGCAACGACGCGGCGCGCATCTGGCTCCAGGCGAGCGACGCGGACGACCTGCGTCGGCGGCTCGGTGCGCTGCCCGGCTTCGGCGACATGAAGGTTCGGACGATGCTGGCGATCCTCGGCAAGCGCTTTGCCCTGGACCTGCCGGGCATGACCGACGCCATGCCGCGCCATCCGACGCTCGGCGATGTCGATTCGGCGGAGGCCCTCGACGCCTACCAGGCGTCGAAGCGGGCCCACAAGGCGGAGTTGCGGGCCCAGGGGAAGCGAGCCTGACGGGCCGAACGGCCCTCCGAGTTCCGCGAGCCGGCTGCCTATACTCGGCCCGCCCATCTCGGCGCAGGGGCGGCGCGGGGTGAACAGACAAGGAAGACCATGGCGACGATCGTCGAGCTCGATGTCCACAACCCGTCGGGGCTGCACGCCCGCCCAGCGGCCGTCTTCGTCAAGGCCGCGGCCGGCTTCGGGAGCGAGATTCGCGTCGCCAATCTGACGACCGAGAGTCCCGAGGTGACCGCCAAGAGCATCATCGCGGTCCTCGGCCTGGGGGTTCAGCGGGGGCACCGGATCCGGCTGTGCTGCGAGGGTGGCGACGAGCGCGAGGCGATGAACGCGCTGCGGGGTCTCGTGGAGGCGGGGCTGGAGGAGCCGCCCGGCGGAGCGCCGACGAACGAAGCGCCGACGAACGAGGCGCCGCCGGCCGCGACCGGCTCCTGATGCGGCTCACCGGCGTCCCGGCGTCGCCGGGCGTCGCCGTTGGGCCCGCCTGGCGGCACGCCGAGGGCCAGAGCGGCACGCCGTTGCCGGACATCCGGGCGGCCGCGACGCGCGCTGCCGCCGACCTGACCGAGCTCGCCGAGCGCCTCCGCCGTGCCGGCCGCACGGAAGAGGCAGCGATCTTCGAGGCCCAGGCGATGATGGCCGAGGACCCGACCCTCGTGGAGGGGGCGGAGCGCCGCGCCAACGGCCTGACCGATCCGGACGCGATCGCAGCGGCCGTCGAGGCCGAGGCTCGCGCCGCCGCGTCGACCCTGGCGGCCATCCCGGACGAGCTGCTCGCTGCGCGCGCGGCCGACGTCCGCGACGTCGGCGGCCGGATCGCCCGGATCATCGCCGGCCGCTCGATCCGGCTGCCCGACCGACCGTCGATCGCGGTCGCCGACGACCTCCCGCCGTCGGTCGCGGCCGAGATCCCGGACGGCCTGCTGCTCGGCGTGGCCATCGAGCGCGGCTCCGCGGTGTCCCACGCCGCGATCCTGGCTCGAGGCCTGGGCATCCCGGCGGTCGTCGCGGTCAGCGGCCTTGGTGCCGCCACCCGGACCGCGGACGCGAACCTCACGATCGGGCTGGACGGCGCCGCCGGAACCGTCGTCCTCGATCCGGACGCCGATGAGCTGGCCATGCTGCGAGCCGCCGGCGAGCGACGGGCGGCGGCCGTCGAGGCGGCCAGGGCGCTGCGTGATCAGCCCGGTGCCACGGCCGACGGGCATCGGGTGGCGCTGCTCGCCAACATCGGCCGGCCGGAGGACGCGGCGCGGGCCATCGAGGCGGGCGCCGAAGGCGTTGGCCTCTTCCGCACCGAGTTCTTGTACGTCGGCCGCTCCGACGCGCCCTCGGAGGACGAGCAGACGCGGGCGTACCGCGCCGTCCTCGACGACTTCGGCGAGCACCCGGTCGTCATCCGGCTGATCGACATCGGCGGCGACAAGCCGCTCCCGTATCTCCACCTGGAAGCAGAGGCCAACCCGTTCCTCGGGATGCGCGGGCTTCGGCTCGCCCAGGACAACCGGGCGCTGCAGCTGGAGCAGATCCGGGCGATCGCACGCGCCGGCGCGGGCGCTCGCTCCGTGCCCCGGCTCATGGCGCCGATGGTGGCCCTGGTCGAGGACGTCGAGCTGCTCCGCGGGCTGGTCGCCGAGGCCGAGGCCGATCTCGACGCCCGCGGCGTCGCGCGATCCGCCCGGCTGGAGGTCGGCATCATGGTCGAGGTCCCGAGCGCCGCCCTGATGGCGGCCGAGCTGGCCCGGCGAGTCGACTTCTTCAGCATCGGCAGCAACGACCTGACGCAGTACGTGCTGGCGATGGACCGCACCCACCCGGGCTTCGCGGCCGCCGCCGACGCCCTGCATCCCTCGGTTCTGCGCGCGATCCGCGAGACGGTCCGCGGCGCGACGGCGGCCGGCATCGAGGTCGCCGTCTGCGGCGAGCTGGCCGGCGATCCGCTCGGGGCGCAAATCCTCGTCGGCCTCGGGGTCAACGAGCTGTCGATGGACGCCGGCCGGCTCGACGAGGTCCGGGCGGCGCTCGCGGCGAGGACGCGCGGCGAGCTGGTCGCGCTCGCCGACGCAGCGCTGGCGGCCGACACGGCCGCCGCCGTTCGGGCGCTACGGGCGCGTGACGGCGCGCCCGTCTAGGCGTCAGCCAGCCAGCTTCAGCGCGGCCTCCGCGGTCGGTCGGTCGGTGATCAGCGCGTGGAGCAGCCCGGTCCGGAGCGCCCCGACGATCGGCGCCGCCTTGGATGATCCGGCCGCGACGGCCACGACCCGCCGGGCCAGCCGGAGCTCATCGAGGGGGATCGCGAGGGTCCGATCCCCCCAGGCGTCGACGAACGCGCCGTCGGCACAGAAGAAGCGCCCGGCAAGGTCGCCGATGACGTCCATGTCGCGGAGGTCCCGTCGCGACTCGTCGCCGAGCCGGTCGACGGCGGTCCGGTAGCCGGGGTAGGACTCAGGGCTGCCGCCGACCCCGATCAGGGCCATGTCGAGGCGGCCCCACAGCGAGGTCGTCGCGGCGATCGTCGGCTCGCGGAGCAGGGCGTCCTTCATCTCCGGCGTGTCGAGGACCGCCGGCGCGTGGAGCGCTCGAGTCTGGGCGCCGATCCGATCGGCCATCCGGCGCGCCACCTGGTTGCTGTCGAGATACGGGTTCTGCACGTCCCAGCCGCCGACGATCGGCACGACGGTCACCTCGGGCAGCCGCAGTCGCGGCAGGGCCGAGACCATGGCCGCGACGGTGTACCCGGACGCGATCCCGATCGTGCCCTTCTCGGGCAGCCAGGGCACGACGTGGTCGGCGGCGCCGACGCCGGCGAGCCGGGTCGCCGCGGCGGGATCGCGCTCGTGCCCGGGCGTGATCCGGATGTCGACCCCGAACCGCTGCTCGAGCTGTTCGGCGACGGCCGGCCGAACCTCCGGTGCGGGCTCGACCGAGATGCGGACGATGCCCTGCTCGCGGGCCGCGGTCAGCAGTCGGCTGACCTTGGAGACCGAGAAGCCCGTCATCGCGGCGACCTCGGGTTGGCGCAGGTCGCGCTCGTAGTACAGCTCCGCAACCAGGCGCATGACCTCCCGATCGGCCAGGGTCCCGGTCCTACCCATGTTCCGTCTGCCCCTCCGCCCCGTTCGTCAGCCGGGCCGTCCGCCCGCGTCCAGCGCCGCGGATCGGGACGCGCGAAACTTGACACGCGCCAGAGCCGGACGGTACAACAGCCGAGGCGGGCGTTGCAAACATTGGCCGCAAGGATTTGCAGTGGTTCCCCGCCGGAGGAGGACGATGCCGGCCTTCCGGATCGTGGTCGCGGCCCATGGTGAGCTCGCGTCCGGCCTGGTTGCGGGTGCGCGGCTCATCTGCGGCGAGTTGCACCACGTCCAAGCCATCGGCCTCCAGCCCGATGAGTCCCCGGAGGGCTACGCCGAGCGCCTGGCGGCAGCATGCGGTGAGCCCGGCGAGCCACTGCTCGTCCTCACCGACCTCGTCGGGGGTACGCCCCACAACGTCGCCTTCGCGCTCGTTCGCCGACGTGCGTCGGCATTTCTCGTTTCCGGCGTCAATCTCGCCGTCCTCATCGAGGCGGCGACGAGCATGGACGCGCTCGACGACGACGCCGTCGAGCGCCTCGTCGCGGCGGGCCGAGCCGCCCTTAGCGACGCGGCGAGCCTGGTAGCGTCGAGGAACCCGTGAGGCCGATGACCGGGTGCACCCGGAGGTGTGCGCACCGGTCCACCTCGAGCCCGCGGAAGCTGTTGGCCCAAACGCAGCGGAGGTCGGGATGACCCTGAAACTCGTCCGAGTCGACGATCGGCTCATCCACGGCCAGGTCGTCGCGATCTGGCTGAAGGCGCTCGGCGCGAAGCGGATCATCGTCGTCGACGATCGAACCGCCAACGACGAGTTCCTGCGGGAGATCCTCGTGCTCGCTGCTCCGCCTGGCGTCCCGGTCGAGGTCCACGATCTCGAGAAGGGTACGGAGCGGGTTCGCGAGCTCGCCTCGGATCCAGAGCCGGTCTTCGTCCTCATGCGCTCGCCGCTGACGGCGGTCCACTTGCGCGAGGCGGGAGTCGAGTTCCCGCTGCTCAACGTTGGTGGCATCGGCGCCGGCCCGGGCCGCAAGCCGCTGTACCGCAACATCTCCGCCTCCCCGGAGGAGATCGCGGCGATGCGGCGACTGGAGGAGATGGGCACTCGGGTCGAGCTGCGGATCGTAGAGAACGACCGGCCGGTCCAATTCGCGTCGGTCAAGGTGTAAAGGAGGTTCGGAGGTGTCTCGGAGGTGCGTTACATGACGCGCATGCAAGACCCCGGCCCCGCGGCAAAAGTCGCCGCGCTGGTCAGCCTCGGGGTCCTCGGCGCCCTCGTCTTTGCGGGTCCGGTCCTGGCCCAGGACGGCACGCCGAACGTCACGGCGGGCCTGCTCGAGGCCTCGCTCGTGGGCCTCGGCTACTACCTGTCGAACAGCCCGTGGCTGATCGGCATCGGTGGATTCTTCGGCCTGTACCGACCGCTGGTCGCGGGCCTGCTCGTGGGCATCATCTTCGGCGACCCGGTGAAGGGCGCCGAGATCGGTGCCGCGATCAACCTGCTGTACATCGGCTTCATCTCGGCCGGCGGATCGATCCCGGCCGATCCGTCGGTTGCCGGCTGGGTCGGCACCGCGCTCGCCCTGGCGGGTGGCCTCGACGCGGCCGCTGGCATCGCCCTCGGCGTCGCGGTCGGCCTGCTTGGCACGATCATCTTCTTCACCCGGATGAGTGTCGACGCCGTCTTCGCCCACTGGGCGGATGCGCGAGCGGAGCAGGGTGACATCAGCGGCGTCGCCAGGATGAACTGGCTGCCGCCGCAGATCTTCCTGTTCATCATCTCGTTCTTCCCGGCCACCGTGGCGGTCTACGCCGGCGCTCCGGTCGTTCAGGACTGGATCACCTGGCTGAACACCAATGCCCCGTGGGTCCTCAAGGGCTTCGAGATCGCGGGCGGCCTGCTGCCGGCCATCGGCATCGCGCTCAACATGCGGTTCATCTTCCGCGGCACCGTGATCCCGTACTTCTTCATCGGCTACTACGTCTCGGTCCTGAGCGGTGGGGGCGTCAACATCGTCGCGATCGCCATCATCGGCCTCGCGCTGGCAGCCCTCCATGTGACGTTCCTGGGCGCCCGGGACATGGGGCCGAAGGGAGCCGAGGCATGACGGAGATGACGCAGGACCCCGGGTCCGGGATGGGGACCGGAATGGGCACTGACACGGGCGGCGGCATGGGCGAGGGGCCGAAGGTCTCCTTGACCCGGGGCGACGTCCAGCGAGCGTTCTGGCTGTGGACGTTCTTCAGCCACGCGAACTACAACTATGAGCGACTCCAGGGAACGGCCTTCGCCCAGGCGATGGCGCCGATCATCCGGAAGCTCTACAAGACCCCCGAGGACATCAAGGCAGCCCTCAAGCGGCACCTGGTGTTCTTCAACACCGAGCCCAACGTCGGCGGCATCATCCACGGCGCCGTCATCGCCATGGAGGAGCAGCGGGCCAACGGCGCGGATATCGACGACGACGCCATCAACTCGGTCAAGAGCGGCCTGATGGGCCCGCTCGCGGGTATCGGCGACTCGATCAGCCAGGGCACGATCACCCCGATCCTGCTGACGCTGGGCATCGGGATCGCAGCCGGCGACGCCACAATCAGCGGCGACGGTAACCCACTGGGAGCCGTGATCTACTTCGTCCTCGAAGTTGCGATCATGGTGGCCCTGGCCTACTTCTTCTGGATGCAGGGCTACGACCGCGGTCGCGTCGGCGTCATCGAGATGCTCCGATCCGGCACGCTGGATCGGTTCCTGACCGGCGCCGGCGTCCTCGGCAACATGGTCATGGGCGCCTTGACGTTCCAGTTCGTGCACGTCTACCTGACGTGGCACTTCGGGATTTCGGCCGGCGGCGGCAACGTCACCGACTTCGACTTGAATCGGGACCTGCTCAACGCCATGGTCCCGGGGCTCCTGCCGCTGGGGCTGGTGCTGCTCTGCTGGTGGCTGATCGCCCGTCGGCGCATGTCACCGCTCTGGCTGCTCGCCATCCTCGTGGTCGTCGCGATGGTCGGGGCGTACCCGATCTTCACCGACCAGCCGTTCGGCTGCGAGTCGATCCTCAACGCGTTCTTCCAGCCCGCGTATGGTGCTGACGGCGCGCTTGGCTGCGTGCCCGCGCCAGCCACCTGATCATCGTCGGGTCAACGACAGCGGCCCGGGCCACCGGCCCGGGCCGCTCCATGTAGCGCCACGGAGGTTCCCCCGCCACGTTTCAGTTCGGCATCGGTGAGCGCTGGGCGTTCGTCAGCGCGATCAGCTACACGATCGTCAACATCACGCTCAGGTCCGCCGCACCGCACATCGACCCGGCCCTCGGCGCGCTGATCCGGCTGTTGCCGCTCACGGCGGTGTCGTGGTTCGTCATCGCCCGCCAAGGCGCCCACGAGCTGCGCCCGGCGTCGCCGAAGTTCCTCACCTGGCGGCTCATCGGCTACCTGCTGATCGCCGGCGGTGTCAGCTCGGTCATCGGTAACGTCCTCTACTTCGAGGCGCTCAATGCCGGCGGGCTCGGAGTCACGATCGGGGCCGTCCAGGCCGGCTCGGTCCTCGGCGGCCTGTGGATCGGGCTGCTGATCCTGCGCGAGCGGCCGTGGCGCGAGCAGCTGCTCGGCGCGGCGACGATCGTCACCGGCCTCGTCTTCATTGGCCTCGCGACCGGCGGCATCCTGGAGCTGTGGTGGCTCGGCCTGCTGTTCGGCGCCGGGGCCGGGACGACCTACGCCCTCGCCAACACCCTCAGCCGGATCGTCCAGAAGGCCCGGCCGCTGCTATTCGTCGCCCTCGCCCTGTCGAGCATCGGCGGCCTCGTGCCGCTGACCGTCATCGTCGCGGTTCGCTGGGGGCTCGGCGATTCGCTGCCCGTCGACGCGCCGTCGACCGGCGCCGTGCTCCTCGCCGGGGTCGCGAACTCGGTGGCGCTGGCCTCGCTGGCGCTGGCCGTTCGCAACACCGAGGTCGCCACGGTCAACACCATCAGCTCCGCCTCGATCGTGTTCAGCTTCATCGGCTCGGTCGTCATCTTCGGCGAGACCGGCTCCCTGCCGATGATCGTCGGCATCGTGCTGGTGACCGCGGGGATCATCATCGCCCAGGTTCGCCGCAGCCGTCGTGACCCGTCGGGGACCACTGCGCCCGGCTCTCGCGCCTCGGTTGCGCCCGAGGCGGCGGAGGTGGCCGAGGTCGCCGAGCCCGCCGGCGAGCCCCGCTGAGACGGCTACTCGCCGCGCAGCGGCGAGGTGAGCCGCACGAAATAGCCGTCAGGGTCGGCGACGCGGAAGTCGCGGGCGCCCCAATCGCGATCCTGGATCGGCTTGACGATGTTCTGGTCCGCCGCCTGCGCGTCCGCATAGAGGGCATCGACGTCGTCGACCTGGATCACCACCTCGACGCCGGTGCCTCGCGGATGACGCTCGATGTTCGGCGTGAAGTAGTGCGGACCCGCAACGGCGTGCGAATCGCCCTGCAGCGTGATCTTCACGCCATCGCGCTCGAGGATCAGCCAGTCTTCCCAGCGCTTCGCGACGCGGAAGCCGAGCGCCCCGTAGAACGCGATGCTCCGCTCCACGTCGCTGACGAACAGCTCGACGACGATCGATCGCATGCTGATCCTCGCTTCGACCGTGCCCCGGTCCGGGTTCCGTACCGGGGACTGGCAGTCCTCATCGCTCGGCCCCACGCGTTCGAGTGGGGACGCTCAGTCCTCAAATGGCCACGCTCCCGGGCCGGGACGTCACCGAAGTGCCCGCGGCGGCTCGGGTCGGCCGCGTGCAGTCGGCTCGACAGGGACGCGGCCCATTCGGGCCCTCCTACCCGCCCGCGTCGGCGATGCGGAAGACGACCTGCTTGTGTTGGCTGTACTTCTCGATCCCGACACCGCCATAGCCCGACTGCTTGTAGCCGTGCCCCGGCGCCTCGAGGACGCCGGTCGAGAACCACTGGTTGACGTAGACCTGGCCGGCCTTCAGCCCGCGGGACACCCGCCAGGCTCGATCGAGATCACGGGTGAACACGCCGGACGCGAGGCCGTACGTGGTGTCATTGGCCATCGCCAGCGCCTCGGCCTCCGTGTCGAACGGCAGGACCGCGACGACCGGCCCGAAGATCTCCTCGCGCGCGACCCGGCACGTCGGCGTCGCCTCGGCGAAGACCGTCGGCGGGATGTAGGCGCCCTTCGAGCGGACCGGATCCGTGTACGGGACCCCACCGGTGAGCAGCCGGGCCTCGCGCTTGCCGATCTCGATGTAGTCCCAGACCTTCGCGCCGTGGCTGGCGGCGATGACCGGACCGAGCTCGGTTTCTGGATCGAGCGGCTCACCGACCTTCATCGCCTCGGCCTTGGCCACGAGCGCCTCGACGAACCGATCGTGGACTGGTCGCTCGACGAGGATTCGCGAGCCGCAGACGCAGATCTGGCCGGTGTTGGCGAAGGCACCCAGCGCACTCCAGAAGACGGCAGAGTCGAGATCGGCATCGGCGAAGACGAGATTGGGGTTCTTGCCGCCCAGCTCGAGCGAGATGCGCTTCACCTGCGACGCTGCGCCCTCGAGGATCCGGGAGCCGGTCTCGATGCCGCCGGTCAGCGAGATCATGTCGACCCGTGGATCGGCGACGAGGGCCTCGCCGACGATCCCGCCGGGACCGGCGAGGACGTTGACCGCGCCGGGCGGCAGGTCCGCCTCGAGCAGCAGCTGGGCGACGCGCATGAA
>QKHE01000104.1 GCA_003250155.1 Chloroflexota bacterium
CAGGCCGGCCTTGCCGGTCGAGCCGGAGCCCTTCCAGCCACCGAACGCCTGGACGCCCGGCCAGGCGCCGGTCGTCGCCCCGGCGCGGCGGTTGACATACAGCACGCCGGCCTCGATCTCGTCGAGGAAGCGCTGGACCTCGGTTTCGTCCTCGCTGTAGACGCCCGCGGTGAGGCCGTAGATCGAGTCATTCGCCAGCCGCAGCGCCTCGTCAAGCGACTCGACGGCATGGACGGCCGTGAACGGCGCGAACAGCTCGTCCTGGAACAGCCGGTGCGAGGCCGGCAGGCCGCCGACGACGGTCGGCTCGACATAGAACCCGCGGGCGAACTCGCCGTCGCTGAGGCGCTCGCC
This sequence comes from Chloroflexota bacterium, assembly GCA_003250155.1. Classification (GTDB taxonomy): domain Bacteria; phylum Chloroflexota; class Limnocylindria; order Limnocylindrales; family CSP1-4; genus UBA5189. The sequence continues at coordinate 355 of QKHE01000104.1, forward strand.
GCCGATGAACACCTTGCCATCGTGGCGCGCCTCGGACACGGCCTGCTGGTGCCGGTCAACCGCCGTCTGGTCGACGATCGGGCCGAGCCAGTTCTCGCGCTTGATCGGGTCGCCGATCGTGATCTTCTCGGTCTTCTCGACGAGCATCCGGACCAGCTCGTCGTGGACCGGCTGCTCGACGTAGACGCGCGAGTTGGCCGAGCACTTCTGGCCGCCGAAGCCGAATGCGCTGCGCATGATCCCCTCGGCCGCCTCCTCGAGGTCGGCCTTGCGGGTCACGATCGCCGGGTTCTTGCCGCCCATCTCGACGATGCACGGCCGCGGCCAGGTCGTGGAGAACGACTTGAACAGCTTGAACCCGACCTCGTACGAGCCGGTGAAGACGATGCCGTCGATCCCGGGGTTGGTCTGCAGCTCGTCGCCGACGGAGTCGCCCGGGCCCATCACGAAGTTCACGACACCGGCCGGCACGCCCGCGTCCTCGAAGGCGTGAATGAGGTTGACGCCCGACAGCGGCGCCGCCGACGCCGGCTTGTAGACGACCGTGTTGCCGGCCATCAACGCCGCCGACGCGGGGCCGGCCGCGAGGGCCATCGGGAAGTTGAACGGGCTGATCACCGCGAAGGTGCCGAGCGGTCGGAGGATGGAGCGCGTGTGGACCGTCGCGTCGCCGAGGTTGTCCATCGGGTGGTCGTAGCCCGCGTTGTCCTCCATCGTCTGGGCGTAGTAGCGAATGAGGTCCGCCGCTTCCTCGACCTCGCCGAGCGCCTCGAGACGGTTCTTGCCGACCTCGAAGGCCATGTCGGCGCCGTAGCGCATCTGGCGCTCCGAGATCAGCTCCGCCGCCCGGCGCAGGATGGCCAGGCGCTCCTGCCACGGCGTGCGGCGCCAGGCCGGGGCAGCCGCCCTCGCTGCGGCGATCGCCTTGCGGGTGTCGTCGCGATCGGCCCTGGCGAACGTTCCGAGGACGACGTCCTGATCGGTTGGCAGCCGGACCTCGAAGGCGCCCGCCCCGCCGTCGACCCACTGGCCGTTGATGTAGTTGCGGTGATGCCCCCCGAGGCCGGCACGAGCCTCGGCGACTCCGGCTTCGTAGAGCTGATGCAGCTCCTCGTTGTCGGCGCGCAGGGTCGCATAGGTGATCTTGAGACGCGGCTTGGCTTCGATCGTCATCGTGCGGCTCCGATTCGTGGGTTCGAGCTCGTTCATGAGGCGAAGCGCGGGCGTCTGGGGGCCATGCGACGCGCGGCGCTCGGCTTGGTGACGCCTAGTCTACGTCTGTCGGCGCGCCATCAACGGCATCGCATCGATGGACGTATCGGGCCGTGGAACTCCGCGATTCACGGGCCACCAGCCGCCTCGATGACATCGGCGAGCGACGCGGCGATCGCATCGGGCCTCCCGCGCGCCGTGGCCGCGGCCGCGGCCGCCGCAGCATCGACTTTGCCGGTCAGGACGAGGATGCCGCGGAGGCCGACGCGGCGAGCCGCGGCGATGTCCGCCACCGGATCGTCGCCGATCATCGCCACGTCGCGCCGTCGGAGCGGCGATTCGCCGCGTGACCGGACCTCGGCGGACAGCTCGGCGACGGCCTGCCGGAAGACAACCGGCGACGGTTTGCCGCAGACGACGGCCCGCCGCCCCAGGGCGGCCTCCAGGCCCACGATCAGCGCGCCCGAGTCGAGCGTGTGACCCTTCGGCGTCATCCACCACAGGTTCCGATGGATCGCCACGAACTCGGCGCCTGCGTGCAGCTGGCCATAGGCGATGTCGAGGTTCCGGAAGGACAGGCCGTCGCCGGCGTCGCCGATGACCACCGCCGCGACCGGCTCCGAGCCGGCCACCGCGTCCTCCGGCGAGACGACGTGCTGACCCTCCCACTCCCGGAGCGCATCTGGCGCCGCGAGGACCAGCAGCCGCGCGCCCGGGTGTCGCCGAGCGGTGTACGCGGCGGCGGCCGACGCGCCGGTGATGATCTCCGCGCCCTCGACCACGAGCCCCGTCGCCCGGCCGAACGACGCCGCGAGGGTCTGGCGGTGGGCGGTCGAGAAGTTCGTGACCACGCGATACGGGATCCGGCGACGTCGCAGCGTTTGAAGCGCCTCGGCCGAGCCCTCGATCGGCTCGCCGCGCCACATCAGCACGCCATCGGCATCGAGGACGAACGCCCGGACGCCATCCAGCGCCCCGGCCAGGGCGCGCTCACCGTCCGATGCGGGCGTTGACGTCACGCCCTCGATGGTAGTCGTCGCCCCACGCCACCCAACCCGTGCGACGATCGGGCCGCGAACGGGACTGCGGGTCCCCGAGACGCCGGCGTCCGGCCCGCGATGGGGACTGCCAGGCCCCACCTGGCGGCCGGATGCCGGATGCTAGGCTCGGCGCCGGCACGGTCGGCGGCACGGGAGGGATCGATGGGCCTGCTCGACGGCAAGAAGGCACTGATCTTCGGTGTCGCCAACGATCACTCGATCGCGTGGGGCATCGCCAAGGCGCTCCACGACCACGGCGCGACCGTCGGCTTCTCGTCGGTCGAGTCGCTGATCGAACGCCGGGTCCGGCCGCTGGCCGACTCGATCGGCGCGAGCTTCGTGGAGGCGTGCGACGTCCAGTCGGACGAGCAGATCCGGGCGGTCATGGCGAAGTGGGAGGCGGCCGAGGGCCGGATCGACGTCCTCGTCCACGCCCTCGCGTTCGCCAAGCGGGAGGACCTCGACGGGGCCTTCGTCGACACCTCGCGCGAGGGCTTCGCGCTGGCCCTCGACGTGTCCGCGTATTCGCTCGTCGCGCTCGCCCGCGAGGCCCGGCCGCTGCTGCATGCCGGTTCGTCGGTCATGACGCTCACCTACTACGGGGCCGAGAAGGTCGTCGCGAACTACAACGTCATGGGCGTCGCCAAGGCCGCCCTCGAGGCCTCGGTGCGCTACCTCGCGGCCGACCTCGGCCCGGACGGCGTGCGCGTGAACGCCATCTCGGCCGGCCCGATCCGGACGCTGGCGGCGGCCGGCATCACGGGCTTCAAGAAGCTCTACGGCTCGTTCGCCGAGGTGACCCCGCTCCGCTCGAGCATCACGATCGAGGACGTCGGCCGGACCGCGGTCTACCTGGCGTCCGACCTGTCGAGCGCGGTCACCGGCGAGGTCGTGTACGTCGACGGCGGGTTCAACGTGCTGGGCGTGCCGACCGGAGACGGTTGACGTTCGACCCATCAGACCGATGACCGAGCTCGCGAACCTGCCGGCGTTGACCTTCCTCGGCCACGCGACGGTCCTCATCGAGCTCGGCGGCCTCCGGATCCTCACGGATCCGGTCCTGTTCGACCGGCTGCTCGTCCTGCGCCGCGTGGTGACCAGCCTCGACCCGCGCCTGTACTCGGAGATCGACCTGGCGTTGGTCAGCCACCTCCACCTGGACCACCTCGACCTGCCGTCACTGCGGCTGCTCGGGTCCGATGTCCCGATCGTCGTGCCGCGAGGCGCCGGAGCCCTGATGCGACGGTCGGGGTTCGCGCATCTCATCGAGCTTGCCCCCGGCGAGCGGACCCAGGTCGGAGAGGTCGAGATCACCGCGACCCCGGCCGTGCACGGCGGCCTGCGGCTGCCCTTCGGTCCGACCGCACCCGCGATCGGCTACCGCATCGACGCAGGTCAGGCGTCGGTTTACTTCGCCGGGGACACGGACGTCTTCGAGGGGATGGCCGACATCGGACGGCAGCTGGACGTGGCGCTGCTCCCGGTCTGGGGCTGGGGACCGAGGCTCGGCTGGGGCCACCTGACGCCGCGCCGAGCCGCCGAGGCGCTGCCGCTGCTGCGGCCGCGGTACGTCGTGCCGATCCACTGGGGCACGCTCTGGCCGCTCGGCCTCGGGCGCGTGCGCCCGCATCGCCTCAGCCAGCCGCCGCTCGAGTTCGCCGCGCACGCGGCGCGCATCGATCCCGAGGTCACCGTGCTCGTGACGCCACCCGGCGACCGCGTGACGTTCGTCCCGTAGGCCTCCGGCGGTGGGCGAGACCGTCGGGACTCGAGCCCGTGCGCCACCTAGACTCCCCCCGCGAGGAGGTCCATGTCGGTCCTGCGCCGGCTGCTGGCGTTCTACGGGCTCCAGGTGCGGCTCCTCCGCACCTGGCGGACCGGCTCACGCGCCCTGCTGACCCGCTTCCTGCTCACGACCGCGATCGCGTTCGTGGCCTTCGCGTCGGCGGTCGCCATCGTCCCCGGCATCCGCATGACCGGCGGGTTCGAAAGCATCCTCGCCGCGGTCGTGCTGATCGGCGTCCTGAACGCGCTCCTGCGGCCCGTCGCCCTTGCGGCAGCCGTGCCGCTCGGCATCCTCGCGCTCGCAGCGCTGGCCCTCGCCCTGCAGTTCGCGATCGTGCTCGTCGTCGGCTCGATCGTCCCCGGCCTGTCGGTCTCCGGACCGCTCGCCGCCGTCGAGGGCGCGCTGGCCTTCGCCATCGTCAACGCCACGATCGGCTGGTTCGTCGCGCTCCGGGACGATGACTCCTACTACGCTCACCTGATTCGCTCGCTCATCCGCCAGGCCGCGCCGGCGCACGAGGTCGAAGGGCCGGGCGTGGTCTTCATCCAGATCGACGGGCTGGCCCGGCCGATCCTCCTCAACCAGATCCGCGCCGGACGTGTCCCGACGATGGCCCGCTGGCTCCGGTCAGGCAGCCATCGCATCACGCCGTGGACGTGCCGCCTGCCGTCGCAGACGTCGGCCAGCCAGGCCGGGATCCTGTTCGGGACCAGCGACGGCATCCCGGCGTTCCGGTGGTACGAGAAGTCGTCCGGTCGGCTGCTCGTCTCGAACCGGCCGGCCGACGCGGCGGAGATCGAGCGCCGCCTGTCGCGTGGTGACGGGCTCC
>QKHE01000048.1 GCA_003250155.1 Chloroflexota bacterium
AAGCGCTCCGTCGCGGCGGGCGGCATCGGGCGGGCGAAGCGGTAGCCCTCGCCGAGGCGGCAGCCGAGGCCACGGAACCACTCGACCTGGGCCTCGTTCTCGACGCCCTCGGCGATCATCTCGAGGCCCATCGCGCGACCGGCCTGGACGATCGCCTCGCTCAGCTGGCGGCTCTCGCCGTCTCCCTCGAGCGGCGCGAACGAGCGATCGACCTTGAGCTCGTCCACGTCGAGCGAGCGCAGTGAGCCGAGCGACGAATAGCCGGTCCCGAAATCATCGATCGCGATTCGCACGCCGAGGCGCCGCAGCTGCGCGATCCGCTCGCGGGTTTCGTCGGCTGCCCCGAGCGCGCTCTCGGCGACCTCCAGCGTGAGCGACGACGCCTCGAGGCCGCTCTCCGCGATCGCTCCCTCGATGACGGTCGCGACGCCCGGATCGCGGAACTGGCGGGCCGACAGGTTGACGTGCAGCCGGAGGTCCGGCCGCTCGAGGCGAACCTGCCAGGCGCGCGCCTGCTGGCACGCCTCGCGGATCACCCAGCGCCCGATCGAGACGATCTCGCCGGTCTCCTCGGCGAGGTTCATGAACTCGGCCGGCATGTGCAGGATGTGGCCCTCCGGCTGCCAGCGGACGAGCGCCTCGACGCCGACCGGCGCGCCGTCCTCGAGGCGCACGATCGGCTGGTAGTGGAGCTGCAGCTCGCGGCGCGTCTCGGCGCCGCGGAGCATCGCCGCCAGCTCGCTGCGGGCGAAGGCCAGCTCGAGCAGGTCGGGCCGGAAGTGGACCAGCTGGCTGCGACCCGCGGCCTTGGCCGCGTACATCGCGATGTCGGCGTTGCGGAGCAGGGCGTCGGTGGTGTCGGCGCTCGGCCCGCTCATCGCGATGCCGATGCTGCCGCCGATGATCGACTGGCCGGCGTCGAGCTCGACCGGCTCGGCGAGCGCATCGAGCAGGCGGTGGCTGACGACGTTGGCGGTCTCGAGGCCCTCGACGTCCTCGAGAAGCACGGCGAACTCGTCGCCGCCGAGGCGGGCCGGCGTGTCGCCCGGGCGGACGGCGGTTCGGATCCGATCGGCGATGACCTGCAGGACGCGGTCGCCGACGGTGTGCCCGTACTGGTCGTTGACGAGCTTGAACTGGTCGAGGTCGATGAACAGGACGGCGACGCCGAGCGAGCTGCGACCGCGGACCCGGTCCAGCGCATGGTCGATCCGGTCGTGGAAATGGGTCCGGTTCGAGAGGCCCGTCAGCGAGTCCCGGAAGGCCTGCTCGCGCAGCTCGTCGTACAGGCGGACGTTGTCGAACGTCACGGCCGCCTCGCGGACCAGCATCTGCGCCAGCTCCACCTGGCGCTGGCCGAAGGCCCCCGAACGCTCGGAGCCGAGCTCGACGATGCCGATCGATTCACCCCGTGCGATGAGCGGCAACATGACCATGCTGCGCTGGCCGATCGAGCGCAGGTAGCTGACCTCGGCCCGGTCGGCGTTCGGATCGCCGACGTCGATCACGCACGGTCGCTGGCGCAGCAACACGTCGCGCGTCGCCGGGAAGCGCGACAGCTCGAACTCCGGATCGAGGTCCTTGGCACCCTCGGCGGGGTGGTAGCCGAAGGTGAGGACTCGGTCGCCCTCGCGGTCCCAGGTGCTGATCGCGCAATCGTCGGCGCCCGCGGCGAGCGCGATGTGCGTGGCGAGGCGATTGCCGACGACCTGCGGATCGAGCGTCGAGGACAGATCGCGCGACATCTCGACGACGGCCCGCAGCTCGTTGGCGGCATCGGTCAGCCGCGCGCTGACGTTCCGCAGGAACACGACGAACGCGGCGAAGACGATGACCAGCGCAGTCGTGGCGAGGATCGCGCCGACGCCCTCGGACGCCATCTGGCCCCACGGGATGACGCTCGGCGCGGCGAGGCAGGCGGCGCCGACCAGGGTGCTCGCCACGACGAGCCCGTTCAGGGTCCGGCGATCGACATATGGCAGCGCCAGTACGACCGGGATCAGGGTGCCCATCGCGATCGCGGGGCCGATCGTGGGCTCGACGAGCACGGTGCCGGCGGCGGTCGCGAGAGTCGCGATCGACAGGCGGGTCGCGAGCGACGCGGCGGGTCGTCCGTGCGAGCTGGAGCCCTCGAGCAGCAGGAACGCCCCGAACACGAGCGTCAGCAGCCCGACGGGCGCCACGGTGACGGGACCGGCCACGAGGCCGGTGATCGCCCACGCGGCACCGGCCGGCAGGACGATGGCCCCGAACCAGCGGGTCGCCCTGACGAGGCTCACGGCACCGGCGAGCTCGCGCTCGACTTCGCGGTCGTTCGGCTGGCTGGCGTTCAGGGCTCCGGCGACCTCGGGTTTCAGGATGGCGGTACGGTCGCCAGGCCCGGCGAAGCGCGAGTGCTCAGCACCTCGGAATATCCCAACGTGATCGGGGCCCTCGATATCCCCCGATGGGGTCATGGCGCGTGGTACGCGGTCGCCGCGCGAGCCCCGGAGCACTACGTACCGCCCGCGGCCAGCCGTGCCGCCGGGTCTGGCGCCCGGAAGCGAAGAATCGTCTCTTGACCTTGGAGCGGCTTCAGGGTCTAGCGTTGCCCTATGACCGCCATCCCGGAGCGTGGCTTCCTCCTCATCGCCGATCTGACCGGCTACACGGCGTACCTGTCACGCGGCGAAATCGAGCATGCACCGACGATTGCAGGCGACCTTCTCGAGACGATCGTGGGCCGCCTTGAGCCGCCGTTCCGCCTCGCCAAGCTCGAAGGTGATGCGGCATTTCTCTACGTCGAGGACGGGCGCGCCGATGGCTCTCTGCTCCTCGATGCCGTCGAGGCTGCCTACATCGCGTTCCGTCGTCGGCTTCGCAGCATCGAGCAGGCGACGAGCTGCGAGTGCCAGGCCTGCCGACAGGCACCGCGGCTCGATCTCAAGCTGTTCGTCCACCACGGCCAATACGTTCGAACGACGATCGCCGGTCGGGATGAGCTCGCGGGCAGCTCCGTCATCGTCGTCCACCGGCTGTTGAAGGGCGCCGCGGCCCGGTCCAGGCGGTCTGTCGAGGGGCGAGCGCCCGGGCTGGCCGTGATCACCGCGGATGCGCTTGCCGCCTCAGGGTTCACGGCCGAAGAGATCGGGGCGACGACGGACAGCGAGGACATCGAGCACGTCGGCCTGATCGTGACGCACAGCCTGGACCTGGAGGCACGATGGCAATCGGAAGCCGCCCGGGCGAGGATCGTGATCGACGACCACAGCGCCACGATCGACGTGGAGGTCGTCGTTCCGGGCGACCCGGCGACCATCTGGGCATACCTGACGTCGCCGACGCTGCGGCCAGCCTGGGAAGGTCCGATCTCGATCGTCGAATCGACCGTCGGCGGGCGGCGCGGCGTTGGCACCCAGGCGCAATGCGTGTCAGGCCGGCTCGCCACCCTCGAGGAGATCGTCGACTGGCAGCCCTACGACCACGTCGCGTATCGACTCGCCGTCCCGGATCTCGGCCCGATCGAGGCTTCCTATGACCTGGCTGGGGATCGGGCTCAGACGACCATCCGCCTGCGATGGGCCGCGTCGCCATCGGAGCAGCCGCGTGAGGACGTCGTGGCCCGAATCCACGACGAGAAGCAGGCCGCCCTGGCGCGGCTCGGCAAGGTCGTCAAGCTCTTGCCTACCGCGGGCTGAAGGACGCGCGCACATCTCTCTTGACATTGGAGTAACTCAAAGGTTTACGGTGCTGTACGAGCGCCACCCGGCATGTGGTGGCCCACTGGACGAGGTGTCGTCGTGATCAAGTACGAGAGCACCACCACCATCGAGCGCCCCGTGCGTGACGTGTTCGACGTCCTGATGGACGCGACGCGCTGGGAGCAGTGGACGGACATGACCGACGTGAGGCTTGATGCTTCCGGGGGGCCGGGGCTCGGGTCGCGGGGTTCGTTCCGCCTCCTCGGCGGCCCGTTCAAGGGCCTCGTGGACATGGAGATCGTGGAGTTCGAGCCGGATCGGAGGATCGTCTTCCGGTGCACGCATCCGGCGCTGACCTGGATCGCATATTCCGAGACCCGGCCCGACGGCGACCGCACCCTGTTCGTCTACGGCGGTGAGATGACGATCCACGGCTGGCGGCGGCTGCTCGAGCCGATGCTGAAGTCCGAGGTCGAGCGCGGCGAACTCAAGGAAGCCCGGCGGCTGAAGGCTCTGATCGAGGCCGAGGCTCCGGTCGCGGTTCCGGCTTGACATTCGAAACGCTCCAAGGTTTGCTGCCGTGGTCATGCGCATCGGAGAGCTCGCCAAGCGCGTCGGGGTGTCGGCCGACACGGTCCGCTTCTACGAGCGGTCCGGTCTGCTGCCGCCCCCACCGCGCCGCGACAACGACTACCGCGAGTACGGCGAGGCCGATGCGGAGCACCTGCGGCTGCTGATCGACCTGCGGCGGCTCGACCTGCCGCTCGAAGACGCCGCCCGAATCGCGTCGTGGTGCCACTCCGGTCACTGCACCGACGCCACGACCGCGCTGCCGACGCTCATCGCCGCCCGTCGCGCGGACATCGCCGCGCGGATCGACGGCCTGCACGCGCTCGATGCGCGGCTGGCGGCCCTGGAGCGGCACCTCGCCGCGGCGCGGCCGCTCCCCACCGTGCCGCTACCTACCGCCACTCCGCCCCGCGCCGCGACACCGGCCGGATCGGCCACATCGCGGGCGCTGCCGATGGCCGCGGTCCCGTGCTGCGATGCCGCCGACGCGGTCCTGGGCTCCGCCGAATCGACCTGCGCCTGCTGCAGCCCGGCGCCGGCCTGATCGAGGCTCCACGGCTGGACGGCTCGCGACGGTTCCGCACTACAATCCCGCGGGCTCCGCGCACCGACCTGGTGGCGGCATCAGAAACCGGCCCACCGCGAGGAGCTGACCCATCCTGAGCGATCTGCGCGAGAACCGACACGTCGCGGCGCTGCTGTCGGCGGTCTGGCCGGGATTGGGCCAGCTCGCGCTCGGCGCGCGCCGTGCCGGCCTCGCGCTCGCGTTGCCGCCGCTCGCGCTGGGGGTCGTCGTGGTCGTGGCCCTGCTCGGCCCGAACCGCATCGGGATCCTGGCCCAGCTCATCGACCCGGGCGTGCTCGCCGCGCTGCTCGGCCTGCAGCTCGCGCTGCTCGCCTGGCGGCTTGCCTCGGTCGGTGACGCGTTCCGGCGCGGTCGCGGCGCGACGCGCGGCAAGGGTGCCGCCGTGACGGCGCTCGCCCTCGCGTTGGTGCTCGTGCCGAGCGGCTACGCGGCGTACCTGACCGAGACCGCGAGGGAGGCCAGCCAGGACGTCTTCTCGCCGAGCGGCCAGGTCTGGGCGCCGACCGGGCGCCAGCTGTTCGAACCGGACGACGACTTCGGCGTCGCGCCGACGGCGGGCGCCACCGCCAGCCCGGAGCCCAGCCCGACCGAGGGCCCAAGCCGCTACACGGTCCTGCTGATCGGCGTCGACTGGGGTCCCGGCCGCACGACGTTCCTGACCGACACGATGATCGTCGCCTCGCTCGACCCGGCGGCCGGCGCGGTCGAGATGCTCAGCGTGCCGCGCGACCTCGTCGACGTGCCGCTTCCGGACGGACGCGTCTTTCGAGGGAAGATCAACAGCCTCGTCGCCTACGCCGAGCACAATCTCCGGAAGTTCCCCGGCGCCGACTCGGGCCAATCGGTGCTGGCCGCGGCGATCCAGCAATTGCTCGGCCTCCAGATCGACGGCTGGGCGCAGGTCAACCTGCCGAACTTCGTGTCGGTCATCGACGCCATCGGCGGTATCAACGTCACCGTGGAGAACGGGTTCTGCGACGCCCGGTACCGGGAGTACGGCTTCAACGGCTTCGCGATCGGCGAGGGCCGCTACCACCTCGACGGCGAGGGGGCGCTGGCCTATGCCCGCATCCGCAAGGCCGCCGGCGAGTCGGACTTCACTCGGGCGGCCCGCCAGGCCCAGGTCATCGTCGCCGCGCGCGACCGCATCGTCGCCGGCGGCTTCCTGGCCGACCCGGGCAAGTTCATCCGCTCGATGGGCAAGCTCGTCTCGACGAGCATCGAGCCGGCGGCATTGGCCGAGCTCGCCGAGCCGGCGGCGGGCATCGCCCGCGATCACATCTTCCAGAAGATCCTGACGTATCCCAACATCCACTACGTCGCCGGGGATCCGCGTGGCTGGATCGTCGTCCCCGACCTGCCAAGGATCGAACGGCTCGTGGCCAGGGTCTTCCCGCCGGTCGGGACGCTCCCCGTCGGCATCGACCCGATGCCCGAGGAGGGCGACGGGCCGGCCAGAAAGAAGCTGCCAGCCGTCGACTGCTACGTCCCGAAATCGACGCCCGCTCCGACGCCGACGCCCAGCCCGTCCCCGACGCTCAGCGACGAACCCTCGGGCCCGCCGCCACCTTCCCCTTCGGGCTCGCCGACACCGTCACCTTCGGGCTCGCCGGCACCGTCACCTTCGGGCTCGCCGGCCCCGACGCCCACGGCGGCCCCGTCCGGACCCTCGCCGAGCGCCTCGTAGGCGGAGCGAGCGCGGCTCGACGACCCAGCCCTACTGGCGGATGGTCGGCTCGAGCAGGTACGGCGGCTGGACCTGGAACTCATACGGGAAGTCGAGGTCGATGTACGCCGAGCCGCCGTTGAACTTCGCGGTCCAGGCCAGCACCTGGCCGATCGTGTTGAAGCCGTTGCCACCGGTGATGGTCACGTCGTCGTAGGGCGCGTACAGGATGCCCTTGAAGGCGATGCCGGCGAGTGGCGTCGTGCTGCCCTGCATCTGGAAACGGCCTTTGATCGAGCTCGGTGGCCAAGCCGCCGGCGTGAAATAGAACGTCACGCCACGATACCCATCGACGGGCGCGTAGAGAGTCCGATCCCGGCACGGGGTGGTATCGCCGGTCGTGGGGTCGGGGACGCAATATGGCCACGCGGCGGCGCCGGCATGGATGCCCGTCGTTTGCGCCGGGTCGATGCCCCACGCCGCGCACTCGCCGTTGACCGGGAGGTCGACGAGGTACGGGTCCGAGGGATTGAACCGCACCGACTCCGCATAGGGCGTGCACGGCGTGGCGCCCGCCGGGTTCGGGACGGTCGCGGTGTTGATGACGAGCGCCCCACCCGGCCCGATGACGATGCCCCGGCCGCCCGTGGGATCCGGGAAGTTGGGGTCGAAGACGAGCGTGACGCCGCTGCCGATCAGGAACGAGCCGGCCTCGACGCGGATCTCGGCGTCGGTGCCGCCGCCAAAACGGTAGATCCCGAGCTTCTGATAGGCCTGCAGGCCCGTGTAGACCGCCGATGGATCCATGACCGCGCAGCCACCGGCCGGAACGACCACCTCGTGGTAGTAGCCCGGCGGGACCAGCGCCGGCAGCGCCGGGTCGAGATCCGGCGTCTCGACCTCGAGCCATGCGAGCCCGCCGCCACGCTTCAAGGCGTTGTCGTTCACGCCGCTGCTCTCGAAGGTGAACCGAACTCGCATCGACGTGTAATCGCTGATCTGCCCGGTCGCCACCGTGAACTCGTAGAGCGTCGGCGTACCGGTCAGCGTGATCGGCCCGCTCGGGTTGGGCGACGAGGTCCCGTCGTGCTCGAGCGAGACCATCAGCGTCACGGGATTGCCGGTGTCGTCGGGCGTGGCGTCCTGGGTCTTGAAGGCCACGAAGCGGACCGTGCTCGGCCCTGACTGCGGGATCCCGAATGGCGGGCGGAGATTCATCACGAGACCTTGCACCGCCCCGCCACCGCTCACGCCGAGCGGGTTCGACCGGTACAGGTAGCTGTCCGGCGGGTTGGGCAGCGGGGCTGTCGTGTCCGGGTCGGGAACGGCAGGATCGTCGTCGAGGTTCGTGTACCGCTCGCCGTTGCTGACCGGCGGCGACCCGCTGAACGCATTTGCCCCTGACCCATCGGCCCACGGCAGGAGGTGGGAGCTCGGCGTCCCTCCGACGCGCGCGTCGCAGCGGATCGTCCCGCTGACGGGTGGGTTGCACGTACCGGCCGGTGAGAAATAGTCGCACGGCACGCCGCAGAGGTTGCTGAAGCCCGTCACCTCGCAGCGCCAGTCACCCGGCTGGTTCGAGCCGAGTGGCCGGTACGGCACGCACAGGTCGCTTGGGCCGGCCGTGTTGCAGTTCGTTTGGCTGACCGTGACGTCGTCCAGCGGCGAGGCGTACCGCGGCACGGGCTGAGGCGGCATGTAGAACGCGCTCTTGCCGTTGGCGACGTTGGGGATCGCGTTCGGGTCCGCGTCGGCGATCCCGCCGGGATTCGCCGGGATCGCGGCGCAGTTCCAGGTCGAGGAGCTGCAGGTGCCGTGGACGAGGAACACGTTGCCGGCCTGGAGGATGACGCCGCTGCCGGTCTGCGCGGTGACCTTGAGCGATTCGTTGCTGCCGATGTCGCCGCGCACGAGTCGGATCCCGCCCTGGCCGTCGATCGTCAGGCCGGCCGAGTTCACACAGACGCCGTCCTCGGGCGCGATGTTGTCGCGACAGAACAGCTGGAGCGCGAAGTCGCTCGACAGGGCACCGGCCGTCGCCCAGCCGATCCGTGCCGTCGGCGCGATCCCGAGGACCCGGCCGAAGAAGCTCTGGACGGGCCGATCGACGCGCACGAACACGATCCCGAAGTTGTTGGGGTAGCGGCCGCCGATGCCCGGTCCCGTGTACTCGGACGAGTTGGGCGGCGGCGTGCTGACCCACAGCGTGTCGCCGAAGCTCACGAGCGGTTCGCCACCGCAGCCCGGCACGGAGAGCGCCCGGCTCGAATCGGTCTCGCCTGCGGCCGGGCTGTTGGCCGCCGCGAGGCACGCGACCGTGGTCTGGCTCATGCCCAGCTCCAGCGCGTCGTTCAGCGATGTCCACGACTGCAGCCGTGCCGAATCGCACTTCGCGGCACCCACGCCACCGGAGCAGTTGCCCTGGGCGATCCGGTCACCGAACTGCGAGGCTCCCGCAACCGACGCCGAATCCACGAGGTTCTGGAGCCGCCGGTCGGTCAGCAGCCACGTCGCGTAGTCGATGCCGAGGGCGGAGATGCCGAGGAGCACCGTCAGGAAGACGGCGAACAGCACGAGCGCCTGGCCGAGCTGGAGGCGTGAGGCAGCGCGAGGCTCGGGCCGCGCCGCAATCGGCGGAGCGGCTGCCCCCGGCGCGGACGGGTCACCCCTGCGACGCGTCATGCCGTCACCTTCCTCGAGCTCGCGGCCGGTCCGTGAGCTCCTCCAGCGAGGACGTCCCATTGTCCACCCGGGACGCCGATCGCCTTGGCCTGTTTGTGGTGCGCCGGCGCGCCGCCTCGGCGCTAGCGTCGGATGGTCGGCTCCAGCAGGTACGGCGGCGCGACCTGGAACTCGTACGGGTAGTCGAGATCGATGTACGCCGAGCCGCCGTTGAACTTGGCGGTCCAGGCGAGGACCTGGCCGACGGTGTTGAAGCCGTTGCCGCCGGAGATCTTCACGTCGTCGTAGGGGGCGTACATGACCCCTCGGAACGCGAGCCCGGCATCGTTGCCACTGCCACCCTGCATCTCGAAGCGATTCGTGATGCCCGACGGCGGCCACGCGGACGGCGTGAAGTAGAACGTCACGCCGCGGTAGCGCGGGGTGGGATCGTAGGCATCGCGCAGCACGCACTGCGGGTTGGACACGTCGGCCGGGTCACAGTGGTGCCAGGCGTTCGCCCCGGGCCGCACCCCGGTCGTGTCGGTTGGGTCGACGGCCCACGCGGCGCACAGCGCGCTGTACTGGAGATCCGACAGCGGCGCCGAGTAGTTGGTCGAGGCGACCTCGACGAGCGTCGGGTCGACGCACGGCGGCGTGCCACCAATCCTTGTCGTGTTGAGGACCAGAGCGCCGTTGGCGCCGATCGCGAGGCCCTGGTTGGAACCCGAATCGGGCCAGCCGGGATCGAACACCAGGGTCACGGCGTCGCCGATCAGGAACGATCCGTCCCCGATCTTGATCTTGCGCTGGTTCGGGCTGCCCGATCCACCGAACCGGTAGATGCCCGGCATCTGGTATCGCTCGAGCCCCGAGTAGTAGGCGGTCGGATCGAGGATCGCGCAGCCGTCGTTCGGGATGACGATCGAGCGGTAGTAGCCGGGCGGGATCATCGGCGGCAGGGCCGGTGAGAGCGCCGGCGTCTCGGCCTCGACCCAGGCGACGCCGCCGCCCCGCTCGTCGGGGTTGCTGTTCGTTCCGCTGCTGGTGAACGTGAACCGCAGGCTGAGGCCGCCGAAGTCGCTGATCGCCGCGGTGGAGACCGTCCAGTCCTCGTACAGCAGCGGCGTGCCGCCGAGCGTTCGAAGCGTCGGATCGTTGGCCACGAACGTGCCGTTCTCGTACAGCCCGACCTGGAGCGTCACCGGCCGACTGCCGGCGCTGTCGTCGGGCGTGCCGGCGTTGGTCTTGAAGGCAACGTAGCGAATGGTCACCGTGCCGGACACCGGGACGCCGTACGGCGGTCGGAGGCTGAGCTCGAAGGACGTCGTCTTGGTGGCCGTCCCCGCTCCGGAGAGGTTGAGGTTGTCGGTGTAGACCCAATCGACCGGCGAGCTCGGCGTCGGGCTGGCGGCATCGCCGGTATTGGGGTTCTCGTCGAGGTTCAGGTACTCGTTGCCGTTGTTCTGGGTCGGGTCGCCGGTGATGTTCGGGGCGCCGCTCACGACGCCGTCGGGCAGCAGGAACGGCGATGCTGGGCCGCCGGTCCGGGCGTCGCAGGTGACGGTGCTCGTCGGGCCGCTCGTGTCGACGTTCGGGACGCCGCAGAGCGTGCCCGCGCCGCTGGTCACGCAGGTCCAGTCGCCCGGGGCGCCCGGGTTCGGAACGCCCTGGTCCTTGTACGGCACGCACAGCGTCGAGGCATTTGCGCTCGAGCAGTTGTACGAGGAATCGGTTCCGGTCACCGGGTTCTGGAACTGCGGGACCGGCAACGGGGCGATGTAGAAGGCGCTCTTGCCGTTCGCCGTGTTGGGCACGGCGTTGGGGTCGTCATCGGCGATGCCGCCGGTGTTGGCCGGAATGCGGGCGCAGTTCCAGGTCGACGGACCGCAGTCACGGTTGACGAGGAACATGTTCCCGGATTCGAGGATGACCCCGCTGCCGGTGTTGGCGGTGACGGTGAGGCTCTCGTTGCTGCCGATGTCGCCCTTCAGCAGCCGGATTCCGCCCTGGCCGTCGATCGTCAAGGCGGACGAGTTCACGCAGACACCGCTCTCGGGCGCAATGTTGTTGCGACAGAACAGCTGGAGCGCGAAGTCGGTCGGCAGCGAGCCGGCCGTCGCCCAGCCGATCCGCGGGATGGGGTTGGCGTTGAACACGCGGCCGAAGAAGCTCTGGACCGCGAGATCGGCCCGCACGAAGACGATGCCGTAGGTCAGCGGGTAGCGACCGCCCACCCCGCCACCGGTGTACTCACCCGAGGCCGGCGGCGGCGTGCTGACCCACAGCCGGTAGCCCTTGAACGTCGTGCCACTGCCGCAGCGCGACGCATCGATCTCGCCCGCGGACGGGCTGTCGCTGGCGGCGAGGCAGGCGATGTCGCTCGAGATGCCAAGCGCCAGCTGGTCGTCCAGCGACGTCCAGGCCTGGACACGGGCGGCATCGCACTTGGCCTGGCCGGGACCGCTGGCGCAGCTCGCCTGGGCGATCCGATCCCCGAACACCGAGGCGCCCGCGACCGCGGACGAGTCGACGATGTTCTGCAGCTTCCGGTCGGTCAGCAGCCAGGTGGCGTAATCGATCCCGAGCGCCGAGACGCCGAGCAGGACCGTCAGGAAGATCGCGAACAGGACCAGGCTCTGGCCAAGATCACGGGGTCGGCCAGCCGTCGAACGCCGGATCACCATGCCGGACATGCCTCGTCTGTGTCGGTCAGGGTCTGCGGCGGGTTCTCGATGCGCATCTGCTCGCGCGCGGTCAGGGCCAGGGTGCCGTCGACGGCCCCGTCAGACGCGTCGAAGAAGAAGCTGACCAGCGGCACATACAGGGGATGGCTGTATGTGACGTCCACGTCGGCGCTCAGGAAATACGTCGAGCTGTCGGGATTCAGGTCGTATCGATAGGTCACCTGGCCAGCCGTGATGTTGTTCCAGTCGAAGCCCGGCATCGCCCGGCTCAACTGCCGTTGGAGCTCGTCCGCAACGGCCTGACAGATCGAGGCCGTCAGGGTGCCGTCGACGAACGTGGTCGCCGCGACGCGATAGGTGGCCGCTCGGCGGGCGGTCTCGCGCACGCCGTTCACGAGCCCGTTCTGGGCGCCGAACAGCAGGCCCAGCTGGATCACGCTGAAGAGCAGCAGGAACAGGATCGGCGCGACGAGCGAGAACTCGACGAGCGCCTGGCCGCCGTCCTTCCGGCGTCGTTTGCTCATGGCCACGCCACGCTGCAGGCGCCGGAGACCTCCCCGAGATTGAGATCGGCGGGGTGCTCGATCCGCATCTGGGTGGCAGCGGTCAGCGACGCCAGGCTTGAGGCGCCTGGGATCGGGAAGAAGATCGGGTGGTTGTAGGTGACGCTGATGTCGACCCGGTAGTTCGTCACGCTGTCAACCGTGAAGCTGCAGATCCGCACCTGCGGGCCTGGAGCGGCGACCCGGAGCGGGTCGTAGGCACTGATGTTCTCGGCCAGGAGCCCGAGGTCCCCGCCGCTGCCGAGGAGCTGGTCCTTCGTCCATGCCACCGTTGCGTTCGGCGAGGTGACCACGCGCCGGGCCGCCTCGCGCACGGCGTTCGTCAGCCCGATCTGGGTCTCGAGGACGAACGCGAACTGGAAGATCGCCAGGACGAGCAGGACGAGGATCGGGGTGACCAGGGCGAGCTCGACGAGCGCCTGGCCGGACTCGCGTCCGCGCTCAGGAGGCGTTTCGCCTGGAGCGCTCGAGCGGCTGAATCGCCGCGTCCCGTATCGCATCCCACCCCCGGTTGGTCGAGGCCGGCGGGGACGATTCCCTTGCCGGGGCCGTGAGGCCGGTGGGCATTATGGCGGGCCGAACCTTACTGAAGTCCTTGCACGAACCAGTACCCGGCGCGCTCGTGCACCGATCAGGAGTGCACCAGACCGGGGCCAAGGGCCCCCGACCCCAACGCCGCGCGTACTACTTGATGAGCTGGACCCCGAGTGCCTTGCTGCCGGTGCCGGCCCCGACACCCGGTCCGACCGTGCCGGTCGACAGGATGTCGACGAACTGGCCGACGAGGCACGAGGTCGAGCCGTTGCCGGTGTCGCAGACGGCCGAGTTGTCGCCCGAGATGTAGGCGCCGTGACGGCCGCCGCAGGCGGCGATCGCCGGGTCGCAGAGCTGGAAGTGGGCGAAGCTCGGGATGCGATACCAGATGTTCTGGCCGCTGCCGCCGCCCGGCAGGTTCGGGCAGCCGTAGTACGGCGGCGTGTTGATCGCGGGCTGCGAGCTGTTCGGGAACGGCTGGCCATTGTCGGTGCGGCACGTCATGTCGAACTGCGGGATCAGGACCGGCTGGCCGTCGTACTTCCGGATCGCCTCCTCGACGCCCGAGTAGTCGACGCCCGACTCGGCGTCGGTGCACTCGCCACCGCCGTTCGTGTTGCCGGTCGCGGCGATGTACTGCCACGAGGGAAGGTTGACGGCCGGGTTGTTGGGGTTGATGACCGAGCACGTGATCTCGACCGAGCCACCGGCCGGTGGCGTCCAGTCCAGCCAGCCGACGTTGCCCGGGCCGGCCTTGCAGAGCGGCACGATGAGGACCGTGTTCCAGGCCCACTTCTTGGCCTCCGGGACGGGATTGCCGCTGCCGTCACAGTGGAGGCTCGTGACCGGGATCGCGACCGGCAGCACGGCGCACCAGTCGCCCTGGCTCGAGCCACAGTAGCCCTGGAGATAGCCGGCGACCGCAGTTGCCCGCGTGTTGACCGTGAAGGACGAGATGCCGATGGCGCCGGCGATGTAGGACGCGACCGTCTTCTCGCCGATGACGAGGACGCCGGCGACCGGCCCGACCGTCAGGCTCGGGCAGTCGGGCGCGGTCGCCGTCCCGCCGGGCAGGCTGCCCCGGCCGACCTCGGCCGCCTGGCCAAGGCTCTCGGTGCCGTCGGCGTTGAGGGCCGCGTTGCCGTTGCCCTTCAGGGGGATACCGCAGATGTCGGTGTAGTAGGCCGCCTTGACGGTCATGTTGTTGGCCGCCGCCGACGCCTTGATCTTCGCCGCGACCTCGGCATCCCAGCCGGCAAATGGGGTCGCCGCGCCCGCGAGGCGCTGGGCGAGGACGATGGCGCCCGAGGTCGCGGTGCTGTCCGAGCCGACCTGGACGATCCGCTGCTGGCTCACGACGTTGCCGCCGTCGACCGTCACGGCAAGGAGGGCCACCGCCAGCAGGATCACGCCGAGCATGACGACGATCGCCTGCCCAGCCTCACGGGAGCGCGGAACCGGCGTGCGTGTCGCGGACATCTGGTGTGCCTCCGGGGTCATGGGAAGGTCCGTTCGATCGGCATCTGCGACGACGCCGTCAAGGACAATGAACCGATCAGCGTCCCGGCGACCGGGGTGATCGGATCGAACGTCGTCACCACGGTCACGGTGACGATGCAGCCGACGTTCCGGGTGGGCGAGCAGCTCAGCGACGTGCCGGGCGGGCGGGCGTAGCTGACCGACACGTCGGCCGGGCCGACGCCGATCGTCGCGCCGGCCGTCATCGCGCAGCCACGGAACGTCCAGTTCGGGCTCGTGACGGACTCGACCGGCCGGTTGGCATTGCAGTTCCACGGCGCCGAGGCGGGGTCGAGCTGGTTGACGGCCGCGACCCGCGAGGCCTCCCGGGCGGCGTTCGCGAGCGTGTTCACCGTGAAGACCGCGCGTCCGATGTCGATGAACGCGAAGGCGAGGAGCGCGATCAGCGGGAACACGACGGCGAACTCGACGAGGGACTGGCCGCGGCCGTCCGCGCGGTGGCGGCGCAGGTGCAATCGAAGGTTGGTCATGGCCGCTTGTCGTAGACGGTCATGCTCGAGGTGCATGCCACCACGGTTCCTGGCGTCCGGCTCTGGAACTTGATGTCGTAGTGCGGCGGCACGAGCGGGTCGAAGATCAGGTTCGTGCTCTTGAACCCGACTGACGACCAGATCAGCAGCGCGTCGCCGGTCTGCAGGCTGCCGCCCACGAGGTCGGGCACGACGCAGTACGCGGCCGGCGTGGCCGTCGGTTTCGGGGTCTCGTCCGGGTCCGGCGTCGGGGTCGGCGACGGGGTCGGGCCCGGCGTCGGCAGGCTCGTGCCGCTCGTCGGGACACCGGCGATCGAGCCGGCTCGGACCGGGAACGAGGCGGAGGCGCTGACGTTGACCTGGCTGCCGAGGAGGCTGCTGATGACCGGCGTGATGAGGCTGAAGCGGCACGTCACCGCGACGATCGCCGGCGAGCCGAGGGTCCGGCCGCTCGGGAAGCTCGGGCCCGGGAGCGGGCTCGGCAGCGTGCAGTTGATGGCCGACGCCTCGGAGTTGATGAGGCGGGCGTACTCGGCCCTGGCGGTCGGGCTGCCCGGCGACTGCCAGGCGTCGGGATTGATGGCCGCGAAGTTGGCCGCCTCGCGAACCGCGTTCGTGAGGGTCAGCCAACCGGAGAAGACGCGGGCGAAGTCGACCCCGAACAGGATCATCAGCAGGACCAATGGCAGCGTGATCGCGAACTCGACGAGGCTCTGGCCTCGGCTTCGGCCTCGGGTCGCGGTCGGCGTCGCGCCCGATCGACGGCCGCGCCGAACCGGCGACCACCACGGTCGTCGCTCGCTGCCGGTGCCGGATCGGGTGTCGTCCACCTTCGCTCCAAGGCTCGAACGCCCGCGCCGGTCGCGGGCATACGCATTGGAGCGCCACGTGGCCTCGGCGGATAGCCTGACGATGGTCAGGTCGGCGCCGGGACTTGCCTGAAAGGTGATCTGTTAGGTCGCGGGCGTCACCGAGCGGGCCCATCCCCGCCGGGCGCCCGATGCGGAGCCCAGGTCAGGCGTGCGCGGCGGGCGCTACCAGCCTTCCCACGGCTCGTCGCAGATCGAGCAGCGGGAGCCGCGGTATTGCGTGAAGCCGCGCTCCGCGTCGACCTCGTGGGCGTCGCGCCAGCGATGAGGCCCCAGCGGATGCACCGCCTGCCACAGCGCGACGTTCACGCGCTCGACGATCTCGACCAACCGGCCGGTCAAGCCCGCGCGACCGGCCAGGTCGGCGGCCAGACGTGTCGGCGTGGCGTCGGCGCCCCGCCCGTCGGCGCCCCGCGCGTCGGGCGTGGCGGGCTGTTCCGAGATCGCCATGGGTGCGGCCGAGTATCGCAGGTTCGACACCGGCGCGACGGTCACGAGCGACCGTCGGATCCTCGCGCCCCGTCGCTAGCGCCGTCCGGGCTGGGCCACGATGTCGGCTTCTTCGGGATGCCGTTCGAAGTGCCGCGCGAACAACGGGCAGCGCGGGGTGATCGTGTGGCCCGCGGCGCGCACGTCGGCGATCACCCGCCGCACGAGCGCGCTGCCGATGCCCCGGCCACCGAAGTCCGGCAGGACCTCGGTGTGGATGGCCACGAAGCGCGTCCCGACGCGGCCGTAGTCGACCCAGCCGACGATCCGGCCGCCGAGCCTCGCCTCGTAGCGGCGCGCGTCGGGAACGTCGCGGATGTCCAGCTCGTCGGTCATGCCGGCGGCTCCGGCTCCTCGATGTCCGGCACGAGCGGCTGGCCCGTGATGAGCCGTGAGCCACGGCCGAAGGTGATGAAGCTCCAGGCCCATCGCACCAGGACGAGGATCCGGTTCGAGAAGCCGATCAGGTACACGATGTGGATGCCGAGCCAGAGCGCCCAGGCCAGGAAGCCGCCCGTGCGCCCGAAGGGGCCAAGCCACGGGATGTTGGTGACGCCCGACAGGCGACCGATCACGGCGACGTCGCCGAGGTTGCGGTAGCGGAACGGGCCGAGCCGGCGACCCTCCAGCCGGGCCTTGAGCACACGGGCCGCGTAGCGGCCGGGCTGGATCGCCCCCTGGGCCACGCCGGGCACCGGCCCGCCATGGGGCCCGCCGGGCTGGATCGCGGCGTCGCCGATGACGAAGATCTCCGGGTGGCCGGGCAGCGTGAGGTCCGGGCCGACCTTGACCCGGCCGGCGCGGTCGGTCTCGGCGCCGGTCGCGTCGGCGACCTTGCGGGCGAACGACGAGGCCTGGACGCCCGCCGCCCAGAGCACGGTCCTGGCCGGGATGCGCTCTCGGCCGTCCGCGGTCTCGACGTCGACGCCGTGCTCGTCGATGCCGACGACGCGGGTGCTCGTTCGAACGACGACGCCCAGCCGCTCGAGCTGGCGTCTGGCGGACGTCGAGCGTCCTTCGGGATACGGCGGCAGGACCCGCTCCATGGCCTCGACGAGGATGATCCGGGCATCGGGTGGATTGATCGATCGAAAGTCGCGTCGCAGCGTGTCATTGGCGATCTCGCCGAGCGAGCCGGCGAGCTCGACGCCGGTCGGGCCGCCGCCGACGACGACGAACGTCATCCACTCGCGCCGCAGCTCCGCGACGTGCTCCCGCTCGGCGGCCTCGAAGGCAATCAGGATGCGTCGCCGGATCAGGGTCGCGTCATCGATCGACTTCAGGCCGGACGCAACGGTTGCCCAGCCCTCGTTGCCGAAGTAGGAGTGGCGGGCACCGGTCGCGACGATCAGGCTGTCGTACTCGATCGGCCCGCCATCGGACAGCAGCACGCGGCGGTTCGCGGGATCCAGCCCGACTGCCTCGCCGAGCAGGACCGTCAGGTTGCGGTGCCGCCGGAGGATGCCGCGCAGCGGCTGCGCGATCTCGCTGGGTGCCAGCGCGCCGGTCGCGACCTGGTACAGCAGCGGCTGGAAGAGGTGATAGTTGTGGCGGTCGACGAGCGTGACGTCGAAGCGCGAATCGCCGTCGATCGTCTTCGCCGCATAAAGGCCGCCGAACCCACCGCCGACGATCACGACGCGGTGCGGCGCGCTGGATGGGACGCCTGCTTGCATGGGCTTGGGACGGCTACTTGTCGCGCTCTCCGAGCGAGGACCGGGCAGCGAGCGTAGCCTGCGCCCCGGCGAGCCGCGCCACGGGGACCCGGAACGGTGAGCAGGACACGTAATCGAGGCCGATCCGCTCGCACTTCGCGATCGACTCGGGGTCGCCGCCGTGCTCGCCGCAGATCCCGACCTCCAGGTCCGGCCGCGCTCCCCGACCCTTCTCGACGGCGATCCGCATGAGGTCCGCCACCGCGTCGTCGAGGGTCTGGAACGGGTTGACCGGGAGGATCTTGTCCTCGACGTACTTCAGCAGGAAGCCGCCCTCGGCGTCGTCGCGCGAGTAGCCGAACGTCATCTGCGTCAGGTCGTTCGTGCCGAAGCTGAAGAACGTCGCCTCGCGGGCGATCTCGTCGGCGGTGAGGGCCCCCCGCGGGACCTCGATCATGGTCCCGAACTTGTAGTCGACCTCGACGCCACCGGCCGCTTCGCGGACGGCCGCCGCCTCGGCCTCGAGCAGCTCGCGCGTGCGCGCGAGCTCGTTCACGTGGCCGACGAGCGGGATCATGATCTTGGCGATCGGATGGCCACCGGCCTTCTTGACCGCGATCTGGGCGTTCAGGATCGCGCGCGTCTGGACCTTCACGAAATCCGGGATCATGAGGCCCAGCCGCACGCCGCGCAGGCCGAGCATCGGGTTCTGCTCGTGCATCGAGCGGATCGCGCGCAGCAGCTCCTCGTCCGCCTCGGAGACCTCGCCCGTGACCTCCTCGCGGGTGACCTTGACGAGCTGCTCCTCGAGGTTCGGCAGGAACTCGTGGAGCGGCGGATCGATCAGCCGGATCACGACCGGCAGCCCGTCCATCGCCCCGAAGATGCCCTCGAAGTCGCCCTGCTGGAGCTGCTCCAGCTTGGCCATCGCGGCATCGAACTCGTCGACGACCGCCTGCTCTTCGGCACCCAGGGCATCCCCGGCGTCGCGCTTCGCCTTGGCCCTCGTCGCCGCGGCGGCGACGAGGATCGCGCCACGGACGATCTCGAGTCGCTCGCCCTCGCGGAACATGTGCTCGGTCCGGCACAGGCCGATGCCGCGGGCGCCGTAGCTGCGGGCCTGGGCGGCCTCCTCGGGCTTGTCGGCGTTCGTCCAGACGCCCATCCGCCGGATCTCGTCGGCCCAGTCGAGGACCTGCTGGAGCTCCGGCTGGTCCTCGAAGCGAGCCTGCACCGTCGCCAGCCGGCCCAGGTACAGGTCGCCGGTCGAGCCGTCGAGGCTGACCCAGTCGCCCTGCTGGAACGAGATGCCGGTCCGGGCGCACGAGGCGGCCTCGCCGGCGTAGTCGACGGCGAGATCGGCCGAGCCGGCGACACACGGCTTGCCGATCTGTCGGGCGACGACCGCGGCGTGCGACGTCGCGCCGCCGCGAGCGGTGATGATGCCCTCCGCGACGGCCATGCCGTGGAAGTCGTCGGGCGAGGTCTCGATGCGGACCAGGACGACCTTCTCGCCGCGGCCGACCCACTCGACCGCGGTGTCGGCATCGAACACGGCGCGGCCGACGGCCGCGCCGGGCGACGCGTTGAGGCCCTTGACGATCCGTGGCGCGTCCTCGAGCGCCTTGGGGTCGAACGTCGCGCGCAGGAGCTGGTCGACCTGGGCCGGCTCGATGCGGGCGACCGCCTCCTCCTCGGAGATCAGGCCCTCGCGGACCATGTCGACCGCGATCTTCACCGCCGCCGCCGCGGTGCGCTTGGCGTTGCGGGTCTGGAGCATGTACAGCCGGCCGCGCTCGATCGTGAACTCGAGGTCCTGGACGTCGCGGTAGTGGCGCTCCAGCTGCTCGCCGATGCGCTGGAACTCGTCGTACACCTCGGGCATGTCGTCGGCCAGGTGGCTGATCTTCGCCGGCGTCCGGATGCCGGCCACGACGTCCTCGCCCTGGGCGTTGGTGAGGTACTCCCCGAACAGCTCGTTGGTGCCCGAGTTCGGGTCGCGCGTGAAGGCCACGCCGGTCCCGGAGTCGTCGCCCATGTTGCCGAAGACCATCGTCACGACGTTGACGGCGGTGCCGAGGTCGTGCGGGATCTTCTGGGAGTTGCGATAGTCGTTGGCCCGCTTGCCGAACCAGCTCGCGAAGACGGCCTTGATGGCCAGGTCGAGCTGCTCGTACGGCTCACCCGGGAACTCGCGACCCGTGTCCTGCTTCACGACCGCACGGAAATCGGCGGCCAGCGCCTCCAGGTCGGCGACGGTCAGGTCGGTGTCCCGGGCGTCCGGGCCGTGGGCGTGCTTCTTCGCCTCCAGGAGCTCATCGAAGCGCTCGGCCTTCACGCCCATCACGATCCGGCCGAACATCTGGATGAAGCGCCGGTAGGCATCCCAGCCGAAGCGCTCGTTCCCGGTCAGCTCGATGAGGCCGCCAAGGGTCGCCTCGTTGAGCCCGAGATTGAGGACCGTGTCCATCATCCCGGGCATCGAGAACTTGGCCCCGGAGCGGACGCTCACGAGGAGCGGGTTCGCAGGATCGCCGAAGCCCTTGCCGGTCCGTCGCTCGACCTCGCGCATCGCCTCGAGGACGTCGTCCCACAGGCCGTCCGGCAGCTGCTCGCCGGCGTCGAAGTAGTCGTTGCAGGCCTCGGTCGTGATCGTGAAGCCCGGCGGCGTCGGCAGGCCCGCGCGGGTCATCTCGGCCAGCCCGGCACCCTTCCCGCCGAGGAGGTCCTTCATCTCGCCGTTGCCCTCGGCGGCCCCGTCGCCCCACGCGTAGATGTAGCGCTTGGTGGCCTTGTGGACGCGGTCAGGTGGGGCTTCGATGGTCATCCGGGTGGAGCTCCTTCGGGGTCGCAGCGGCACGGGGAATCAGGTGGGCAGGTTCACGCTCGATTGTAGCCCCGGGTCCCTCGTCGGCCGGCGCCCTGGTTCCCGTGCCCGAGGTGGTCGCCGTCTCGCGCCGACGGGCGGGCGTGCGGCCGCGCCACGCCGTTTCGATACCATCGAGGGCGATGGTCGAACAGGCCGACGACACGCGCACCATCGACGCGGACGCGCCGCAGTACAACGCGACGCTCGTCAAGCGCGTCGACCTGACGCCCGAGCTCGGCTACTTCTGGGTCAAGTTCGAAGGCCCGGCGACGCCCTTCGAGCCGGGCCAGTACATGACGACCGGCGTCGTCGCCGACGGCAAGCTCGTGCAGCGGCCGTACTCGGTCGCGTCGGCGCCCGCGGAGGCCGGCAGCGCCGGTTACGAGCTGTTCGTTCGCCTCGTGCCGATCCTGCGGTTCACGACGCTGCTGTGGCGCCTGTCGCTCGACCACCGGATGCGGATGATCGGCCCCAAGGGCCGCTTCCTGCTGGAGCCGAACGACAGCCGGACGCACCTCTACGTCTCGACGGGCACCGGCATCGCGCCGTTCATCTCGATGATCCGCCAGTCGCTGATCGACAGCCGGCCGCGCAAGACGATCATGCTCAACGGGGTGTCCTTCGCCGATGAGCTCGGGTACGTCCCGGAGCTCGAGGCGTATGAGCGCGAGGGGACCTATCCCCTCCACTACGTGCCGACGGTCTCCCGCCCGAACGACCCTCGCAACGCCGGCTGGGACGGGCGCACCGGGCGCGTCGAGGCGATCGTCACCGACGTCTGCCGCGAGTACGGCCTGCGCCCCGACCGGACCGTCGTCTACATCTGCGGCAACCCGGACATGATCCTGAACGTCGAGCGCGAGCTGATGATGCGCGGCTTCCCAGAGTTCCACGTGAAGAAGGAGCTGTACTGGCCGAAGGGCAAGGACGCCGCCCTCGCCGGCCGTCCCGCCAACGCGAGCTGACCGCCGCCGGGTCCCGGCGGCGAGATGACCTTCGGCCCCCGAGAACCGGGCACTCCGGGGCTGCGCCGGCGGAATGCGAACGGCGAGGATCAGGTCTGGATATGCCGCAGCTCGGAGTCCGTCCTTGCACCGCGTCCTGACCAACGAGCAGCTCTCCCCCAACGTCTACCGCCTGGTCGTCGAGGCGCCGCGAATCGCCCAGATCCGCAAGCCGGGTCAGTTCGTGATCGTGTACCTCGGCCCTGGCTCCGAGCGGATCCCCCTCACGATCGCCGATGGCGACGCGGAGGCGGGCACGATCTCGCTCGTCATCCAGGCCGTCGGCAAGAGCACCTTCGACCTCGTCGAGGTCCAGCCCGGCGAGAGCATCGCCGGGATCGCCGGCCCGCTGGGCAAGCCGACCGAGCTGCCCGAGTCGGGTCGGGTGGTGTGCGTCGGCGGCGGCGTCGGCACCGCGGTCATCCTGCCGATCGCCCAGGAGCTGGCCCGCCGCGGCGTCGAGGTCACGAGCATCATCGGCGGCCGCTCGCGGGAGTGGGTCATCCTGGAGCCGGACCTGGCCAAGTGCGGCGAGGTCGTCACCTGCACCGACGACGGCAGCTACGGCCGCCCCGGCTTCGTGACCGAGGCCCTGAAGGACGCCATCGACGCCGGCGGCATCGACGAGATCTTCGCGGTCGGCCCGGTGCCGATGATGCGGGCCGTCGTCGGGCTCACCAAGCCGGCCGGCGTCCCGACGACGGTCTCGCTCAACCCGATCATGGTCGACGGCACCGGGATGTGCGGCGGCTGCCGGGTCTCGATCGACGGCGAGACGCGCTACGCCTGCGTCGAAGGTCCCGAGTTCGACGGCTTCAGCGTCGACTTCAACGAGCTGGCCGACCGGCTCTCGACCTACCGGCCGTTCGAGCAGGCGGCGCTCGAGCGACGCCAGGCGTGCAAGGTTGGCCTTCGAACCGACACCCCCGACGCACAGCCGGCCGGGACCGCGGGAGGCGCCCGATGACGGCCGACGAACGGCCGAACCCCGAGGAACGGCCCACGCTGACCCAGAAGGAGCGGATGAAGCT
This sequence comes from Chloroflexota bacterium, assembly GCA_003250155.1. Lineage (GTDB taxonomy): Bacteria > Chloroflexota > Limnocylindria > Limnocylindrales > CSP1-4 > UBA5189. Next base: position 22,874 of record QKHE01000048.1, read on the forward strand.
CCAGCGGGTCGCGATGCCGGAACAGGACGCGGCGGCCCGCGCGGTCAACTTCGGCGAGGTCAACCTCGGGCTGACCGAAGAGCTGGCGATCCTCGAGGCCGAGCGCTGCCTGATGTGCCCCAAGCCGTACTGCATCGACGGCTGCCCGGTCCGGGTGAACATCCCGAACTTCATCAAGCTGCTGCGCGAGGGCGATATCAAGGGCGCCGCCGCCAGCCTCAGCGACGACAACGCGTTGCCGTGCGTGACCGGCCGCGTCTGCCCGCAGGAGAGCCAGTGCGAGAAGGCCTGCCTGCGGGCCAAGACCGGCCAGTCGGTCGCGATCGGGTACCTCGAGCGCTACGTCGCCGACTGGGCCAACCGCCACGCCGATGAGATCGCCCGCTCACCGGCCGCCAGGACGGGGAAGTCGGTCGGCATCGTGGGTTCCGGTCCGGCCGGCCTGACCGCGGCCGGCGAGCTGGCCAAGAAGGGCCACGACGTGACCATCTTCGAGGCCTTCCACGCGCCCGGCGGGGTCCTCATCTACGGCATCCCGGAGTTCCGCCTGCCGAAGGACATCGTCAAGTCCGAGGTCGACCGGCTGGTCGATGCCGGCGTCAAGATCGAGGCCAACGCGATCATCGGCAAGACCTACACCCTGCCGGAGCTGCGCGACCGGTTCGACGCCGTCTTCATCGCCGTCGGCGCCGGCCTGCCCGTCTTCATGAACGTCCCCGGCGAGAACTACAAGGGCGTCTACTCGGCCAACGAGTACCTGACCCGCGTGAACCTCATGGGCGCCTGGCTGCAGGACGCCGACACGCCGGTCCTGCACGGCCAGCGGGTCGTGGTCGTCGGCGGCGGCAACGTCGCGATGGACGCCGTGCGGACTGCCCGCCGGCTCGGCGCGGAGTCCGCGACGATCGTCTACCGACGCTCCCGCGACGAGCTGCCCGCCCGCGCGGAGGAGGTCCACCACGCCGAGGGTGAGGGCGTGATCTTCGAATACCTCGCCGCGCCGACCGAGGTCATCGGCGACGAGGACCGCTGGGTCACCGGCGTGCGCTGCATCCGGATGGAGCTCGGCGAGCCGGACGATTCGGGGCGCCGGCGGCCGGAGCCGATCGAGGGCTCGGAATTCGAGATCCCGTGCGACATGCTGGTCGTCGCGATCGGCACGCGCTCCAACCCGCTGCTGACCCAGACCGCGCCGGATCTCGAGGTCAGCAAGTGGGGCTACATCGTGACCGACGACCACGGCATGACGAGCATGCCGGGCGTCTTCGCCGGGGGCGACATCGTGCGCGGCGCCGCGACGGTCATCCTGGCGATGGGCGACGGCAAGACGGCCGCCGCCTCGATCGACTCGTACCTCAACGGCGTCTGGCCGCCGGTCGTCGAGGAGCCGCCGGCGCCGGCCGAGCACAAGGCGCGCGCCAAACCTGCCCCTGCGGCCACGGTGACTGCCCGAACCTGACGGCGACCGGCAGGCCATCGCCGGGGCCGGACGCGCCGGACGACGCGCGCTCAGGCGGTCCGGCCGAGGATCTCCAGGAGCATCGCCACGAACGTCGGCTCGTCGGCGTCGGTCGCGAACTCGACGTTGGCCGGCTTGCCACCGCGGAATCGGAAGTCGCAGACCGTGCGGCCGACCGATAGCTCGGCGTCGACCTCGACGTCCACCGGGATGAATGACGTCGTCACGATCGCCGGATCGATGATCGAGCAGACGGCGAGCGCGTCGTGGACGGGGGCCGCGCCGGGGCGGTGGGGCATCGGCTGGGTGGCGTCGTAGCCGTCGATCCGTTTCAGCACGAACCGAGCGGCGGCCTCTCCCGCCGGCGTTCCGAGCGCTCGCAGCCGGCCCGCGTCTTCGCTCGAGACGAGCGCCCGGTGGGTCGCATCGAGCGGGATCATTCGAATGGGCCGGCCGCAGTTCACGACGATCCGGGCGGCCTCGGGATCAAGCCAGATGTTGAACTCGGCTGAGGCCGTGACGTTCCCGTGGTCGTGCGCGCCACCCATGATCACGATCTGCGGGATCTTCTCGAGGATCCGCGGCTCCTTCTGGATCGCCATCGCGATGTTCGTCAGCGGGCCGACCGGACAGAGCACGATGTCGCCGTCCGAGGCGAGGTAGGTCTCGATCAGCCAGTCGACGGCGTGGCCCGACTGGAGCGTCGCGCCACGCGAAACCGGCGGGAGGTCGAGCAGATCGCCATGGATCCGGGTGGCCATGCCGCGGGGCGCCTGGGGCCGGGCGAGCGGCCGGTCACAGCCCCGAAACACCGGGACGTCGGGCAGCCCGATCCAGTCGAAGACCCGCAGCGTGTTCTCGGTGGTGTAGTCGATCGTCGTGTTGCCGTTGACGCTCGTCGCGCCGACGAGTTCGAGGTCGGGCGAGAGGGCCGCGGTCATCAGCGCGACGGCATCGTCGGTGCCGGTGTCGACGTCGAGGATCAGCTTCGTGGGCATGCTTGGCGCGATGCTACCGACCGGACGCGGCGAGCGCCGCGCGAACACGATCCGGGGTAGCGGGCAGTCGCGTGATCCGGACCCCGACCGCGTCGTGGATCGCGGCGAGGATGGCCGGCGCGGTCGGGATGAGGGCCGGCTCACCAACGCCCTTCGCGCCGAAGGGCCCGGCCGGCTCGGGATCCTCGACGAGGATGCACTCGATCTCGGGCACGTCGCCGATGGTCGGGATGAGGTAGTCGTGGAGGTTCTCGGTGCGCCCCGGGAGGTATGCCTCCATCAGGGCCATCCCGAGGCCCTGGGCGATGCCGCCGTGGATCTGGCCTTCGACCTGTTGCGGGTTGATCGCCCGGCCGACGTCGTGGGCCGCGACGATCCGAAGCACCTTCGTCGTCCCCAGCTCCGGGTCGACCTCCACCAACGCGACCTGGGCGCCAAACGCGTACGTCTGGTACGGGGCGCCCTGGCCGTCGGCGTCGAGGGGGACGGTCTCCGGGTCGAAGTACCCGCGGGCAGCGATCACGCACTCGGCGGTCGCGTCGGTCACGTCGACCCTCGGCAGCTCGGCGAGCTCGATCACCGCCCGCCGACCATCCGGTTCCAGCAGCACGAGGCGGCCCGGCTCGAAGCCGATGATCGCGTCGGGGCCGACCTCGCCAAGCTTCAGGACCTGGCGACGGAGATCCTCTCCCGCGAGCCGCGCCGCATTGCCCGACACGAACGTCTGCCGCGACGCCGATGACTTGCCGGCGTCGGCCGTGCGGTCGGTGTCGCCGCTGACCAGCTCGAGTCCGTCGAGCGGCAGGCCGAGGGCGTCGGCCGCGATCTGGGCGATCACCGTCGAGGCGCCCTGGCCGATGTCCACGGCACCGCTGAAGAGCACGACGCGTCCGTCGCGGGTCACGCCGATCTCGATCGTCGACGGGTTGGCCAGGGCGGTCATGCCGATGCCGTACCACATCGCCCCGAGCCCGACCCCGCGACGAGCCCGCCCGTTCCGGGCGTTGTGAGCCGTCGCCTCGGCGCGGAGCCGTCGCCAGTGCGGCCGCAGGGCGGCCAGGCAGGCCGGCAGGCCGGCGCTGGCGTGGAGGACCTGGCCGCTCGCGGTCGCGTCCCCGGCCCGGAGGGCGTTCTCGATCCGAAACTCGAGCGGGTCGCGGCCGAGGCGCGCCGCGAGCTCGTCGACGAGGGCCTCGTGGGCGATCGCCGCCTGGGGCACGCCGAAGCCTCGGAACGCTCCGGACGGCGGGTTGTCGGTATGGATCGCGCGCGTCGTCGCCAGCACCGCGTCGTAGCGGTACGGGCCCATCGCGTGGACCGGGACGCGCGCCGCGACCGTCGGCCCGAACGACGCGTACGCGCCGGTGTCGAAGTCGCCGTGGAAGCGGAAGCCGGTCAGCCGACCGTCGGGGTTGGCCCCGGCCGACGCCACGATGCGCGCCGGATGTCGCTTCGTCGACGCGGCCATCGACTCGGGGCGCGTCCAGGTCGCGCGGACGGGTCGGCCGGTGTGCCACGCCGCCAGCGCGATGAGCGGATGGACGCCGAGGTCCAGCTTGCCGCCGAAGCCGCCGCCGCAGGCGGTCGGAATGACGCGAACCTGCTCCGGCGCGAGGCCGAGGATGCGCGCGACCTCGTCGCGGTCCATGTACGGCGACTGCGTGCTGACCGTCAGCTCGAGTCGATCGCCGACCCGTTGGGCCCAGCCCGCCTCAGGCTCGATGTAGGCGTGCTCGATGAACGACGTCTCGACCTCGATCGCGGCGGTGACCGCGGATCCCGCGAGCGCCGCGTCGGCGTCGCCGCGGGCGAGGCGACCCCGGACGAGGACGTTACCCGGCGCGGCGTCGTGGAGCGGCGGCGCCGCAGGCGCGACGGCCTCGTTGAGGCTGGACAGGACCTCCAGCGGCTGCCACCTGATCGGCAGCTCCGAGTCGTCGATCGCCGCGACGGTGGCCGCGTCGCCGACGAGCGCCGCGACCGCCTCGCCGCGGTAGCGGACCTCGCCCTCGGCGAGCGCCGGCTGGTCCTTGCCGGTCGGGTAGATGCCGTAGCTGTTCTCGCCGGGGATGTCGGCGGCCGTGAGGACGTGGACGAGCCCCGGGTGGCGGGCGAGCAACGGCCCGAGGTCGCCGATCCGGAAGCTGGCCCGGGCGTGCGGCGAGCGCACCGCGCGGACGACGAGCGCGCCGGGCGGCGCCTCGTCGGCGCCGTAGCGGGCGGTCCCGAGGACGCGCGGCAGGCCGTCGACCTTGGCCACGCGCGCGCCGACGGCCGAGCCCGCTGGCGTGGTGACCGCCGAGCCGCTCGGCGCCGCGGCGGCGGACCCGCCGCCTGCCCCGCCCTGGCCGTCGCGGGCCGCAGCCACGGCGTCGATGATCGTGCGGTAGCCGGTGCAGCGACAGGGCACGCCGCCGAGGCCGTCGCGGATCGCCGCCTCGTCGGCCAGCGGATGGGCCGCGAGGACGTCGGTCGCGGCCATGAGCATGCCCGGCGTGCAGATGCCGCACTGGGCCGCGCCGTGGGCCAGGAAGGCGGTCTGCAGCGCCGACCGGCCCCCGTCGCCGGAGGCGAGCC
>QKHE01000086.1 GCA_003250155.1 Chloroflexota bacterium
GAGGGCGAGCGGATGTGGATCGAGCCCGCCGGCTTCGAGGAGACGCATCGCCGCGGCAACGCCGAGGCCCATCGTCTCCAGGACCCGTCGAAGTGGGTGCCCTTCGGGGTCGGCGCTATCGAGGGTCGGGCGGGCAAGCCGCTGCCGGTCCTCGAAGCCGGCGCCGAGGGCAACGGCGCCGGCGACGCGCCCGAGGCGTCCGAAGCGACCGGGACGTCCGAAGCGCCCGGCGCGCCCGGCCCCCCCGCGGAGTACGGGCCGGGCGAGGAGCCGCGGCCGCGAGATGGCGAGCCGACCGGCTCGGCGCACGGGGAGCTGCTCTGACGCTCGCGCTCGATCCGGACGACCTTCGACCGCCGCCGGCCGGGCTGCCACCGGTCGACGTCCGGCCGCCGGTCATCGCCGAGTCGGCCGACCCGTTCACGATGCTCCGGATCGTCGACCTCGCGGCTCGTCTGCCCCGCGGCCGGCCAATCGCGATCGGGGCGATCGTCGACCGCCTGAATGCGACCCACCTCGATTGGCTGTTCGAGGGCCGCGTCGTCGCGGACGCGCTGCTGCAGCTGCAGGCGAACTGGATGGCCGACTATCGGAACACGAGCGGCATCGTTCTCGACGAGCTCGACGGTGTCGAGACACTGACGATCGAGGACAGCTCGCGCGTCGATCCGTGGATCGTCCGCCAGGCGGAGCGAGCCGCGGCGGCCTGCCGCGAGGCGCTCGTGGAGTTCAGCCGCCGCGACCGCACCGCGGGCGGGTAGCCGCGCCACCGCGGTCGGTCCGGCCGGCTCACCCCGCCCGGGTCGCGCCGCCGCCCGACCTATGATCGGACCGCCGTGACCACGGAACGCCTCGTCTCGCTGCATCCCGGCGCGATCGCGATCCGCCTGCCGGAGCTCGACGACGTCGCCCCGATGGACGCCGCCGAGCGGCTGCGCGGCCTGCCGGGCCTGGCCCTGCTCGAGAGCGCGCGGCCCGGTCGAAACGCCCGCTGGTCGTACCTGTCGGCGGATCCGGTGGCGACGATCGACGCGCCGGCCGAGGGGCGAGATGTCTTCGGCACCGCGCGGCGGGCCCTGCGCCGGATGTCCGGGGTCCGATTCGCCGATCCCGCGGCGCCTCCGTTCAGCGGCGGCTTCATCGGCTACCTGTCGTACGACCTCGGCCGGCGCCTGGAGCGCCTGCCGTCGATCGCGGCGGTCGACCAGGACCTGCCGCTGCTGCGCCTCGCGCTCCACGACTGGGTGGTGGCATGGGACCGCCGGCTCGGCCGAGCCTGGCTTGCCGGCCGTGCCGTGGACGACCGCGTCGGCGCGCTCGACGAGCGGCTGGCGTGGGCACGGGAGCGGCTGACGTCGCCTGCCGCGGGACGCGAGGCAGCGCTGCCGGCGCCTGGACTCCGGTTCACGAGCGGGCTCGGTCGTGAGGCCTTCGAGGCGGGCGTCCAGGCCGTCCGGTCGGAGATCGCCCGCGGCGAGATCTACCAGGCCAACCTCACCCGCCGTCTCGAGACGCCCTTCCGCGCCGACCCGTGGCCGCTCTATCGCCACCTGCGGACGGGCGATCCGGCGCTGTTCGCGGCGTTCCTCGACCTCGGACCCAGCCCGGCCACGGGTGCTCGACGGGCGATCGTGTCGGCCTCACCGGAGCCGTTCCTGGCGCTCGATCCGCACGGGGATGTCGCGACCGACCCGATCAAGGGCACGCGCCCGCGCGGGCGCGACCGCCGGGACGACCGCCGGCTCGCCCGCGAGCTGCTCTGCTCGGCCAAGGATCGAGCCGAGAACGTCATGATCGTCGACGTCCTGCGCAACGACCTCGGCCGTGTCTGCCGGCCGGGAACGGTCCGCGTGCCCCGACTGTGCAGGCTCGAGCGGACGGCCGCCGTCCAGCACCTCGTCAGCACGGTCACCGGGCGGCTCCAGGTGGGTCGCGACGCGTTCGACCTCCTGGCGGCGAGCTTCCCGGGCGGCTCGATCACCGGCGCCCCGAAGATCCGGGCGATGCAGATCCTCGAACGCCTCGAGCCCGTCCGCCGCGGCCCGTACACGGGCGCCGCCGGCTGGATCGGCGCCGACGGCGGCATGCAGACGAGCATCCTCATTCGGACTCTCGTCGCCGACGGTTCGCGATTGAGCCTCCACGTCGGCGGCGGCATCACCTGGCGCAGCGACCCCGGCGAGGAATGGGACGAGACGGTGGCCAAGGCCCACGGGCCGCTGTCGGCGCTCGGTGCGGCCGAGACGTGAGCCGCCGCGTGCGCTTGGCCGAGCTCGCGGGTCGCCACGTCTGGCTCGACGACGGCCTCGGCGACGCTGGGCGCCTGCTGCCCGCGGACGCGCCGCACGTGTCGGGCTTCGACCGCGGCTTCCAGCTGGGCGACGCGGTCTTCGAAACCATGCGCGCCCGGGGCGGCCGGATCGTCGAGCTGGCCGAGCACGTGGCCCGGTTGCGCCGGTCGGCCGGCGATCTCGAGATCGGGCTGCCCGACGAGCTCGAGCGCCGGATCTCAACGGCCGTCGCGGCGCTGCTCGCCGCCGATCACCTCGACAGCCGGGATGCGGATGCCGCCATCCGCATCACCGTGAGCCGCGGGATCGCTGTCGCGCGGGGGCTCCTGCCGGCCGAGGCGGTCCCGCCGACGATCCTCGTCCAGGCGTGGCCCGTCCAACCGGCGCCGGCGGCCCACCTCGAGCGGGGCCTCCACCTCGTCGCCAGCTCGGTGCGGCGCGACCCGGAGAGCCCGCTGGCGGCGCTGAAGACGACGAGCCGCGCCGACTACGTGTACGCGCGGTTGGAGGCCCGTCGCGCCGGCGCCGACGACGCCATCTTCCTGACCCTCGACGGGCACCTCTCGGAGGCCACGAGCGCCAACCTGTTCCTTGTGCGCGGCTCCCGCCTCGAGACGCCGCATCTCGGCTGCGCGATCCTGCCGGGCACGACGCGGTCGTGGATCCTCGGCTGGGCCGGCGGCGTCGGGCTGGAGCCGGCCGAGGAGTTCCTGACCACGCGTGACCTCGCCGAGGCAGACGAGGCATTCGTCTGCTCGAGCGTCGCCGGCATCCTGCCGGTGACTCGCTTCGAGGGCCGGCCGATCGGCTCCGGCGAGCCGGGCCGGTGGACAGGGCGGGCGCGCCGCGACCGCGACGCCTTCATCCGCGGCGACCGCGGGTAGGCGCGGGTCTGGTGAGGCGCGGGTCCTCGTGAGGCGTCCGGAGCTCGTCGAGCGAACGCGGCAGCTCATCGGCGAGGGCGAGCGGCTGCAGGGCAGCCCGAGCCTGGGCGCCCTGAAGGTCTGGCTGCAGCTGAGCGACGACCTGCTGGCCGCGGCCTGGGGCTCGATGGATCGCTACCACCTCGCCTGGCTGCAGGTCGGCCGGCCGCGCGACGCCGTCCGGGGGCGGGCGATGTCGGATGACGAGGAGGCCGCCTACGTCCGCGAGGTGGCGGCGGCCAAGACCGCCGTGCTGAAGATGAGCGTCGAGGCGCTGACCCGCCACGGCATGCCGTTCGTCGGCGAGACGCGCGACTGACCCGTGCCCGGCGGCGTCATTGGCGCCGGATCGAGCCGGTTGTCTGACGGCCCTCCTCGTACGGCGTCGCGTAGCACACGACGCGGCGGCTCCCGGCGGCCCAGTCGTCCTCGCTCGGCGGCAACCAGCCGATGTCCATGTCGTCCTGGGTCATCAGGTCGACCCCGGTGTAGGCCTGGTAGGCGGGAATGCAGGCGTCGGTGATGAACGCCGAGACCGCGTCTGGCTCGGGGTAGGCCGTCGCCGCCGGCAGGTCGCCGACGAAGAACACCTCGGCCCCGTGCGGCTCATCGCAAGGCTTCGGCTGCAGCTCGCCGAAGTCGCCGACGACGTCCGGTCGGTCAAGGCAGTCGCCGACGTGAAGCGACGCCGGCCCGGCCGTGTCACAGCCGGCGACGAGGATGGTCGCGAGCGCAAGCAGCCCAACGGCGACCCGGCGGTGCCCCCGCACGGCAGCCATCACAGCTGCCGGACGAGCACCGACCGATCGTCGGTGTCGTAGTCGTAGCGCGCGTACGCCGGCACGCCGTACAGGTTCTGGCTCCCCGGGCCCTGTTCCAGCGCGAAGCCGAGCGCTCGATGGAAGGCGATCGAGATCCGGTTGGCGGGCCAGGTGATCGCCACGACCCGGGTCCGGCCTCCCGCACGGGCATCGGCGAAGAAGCGCTCGTACAGGGCGCGCCCGAGGCCGCGGCCCCGAAGGTTGGGGTCCGTCGCGATCATGTGGCAGTAGGCGACGTCGCCGCGGTCGGGCGAGTGGAACCCGATCAGGAAGCCGGCCAGGTGGGCGTCCCCGGTCTCGGCGATCCACGACGTCCCGGTGAAGTGCTGCAGCCACAGCCGGGGCAGGATTGACGTCAGCCTGCGCCCACCCCACCAATCGTCGACGACGGCGATGATCGCCGCGTAGTCGGCTTCGACGGGCCGGCGAAACGTGATCCCCGGCGGCCCCGGCGGGTAGGCCATCGCCTCGGGCTCCATCAGCGGACCACCGGCCCGGTCCGCGCGCCCCACGCCGCGGCGATCGCGGCGACGGCGAGCTCGGCCGGCACGAACGGTCCGAACGTGGTCCACAGGTACTCGAGCGGGCCGAGCACGCCACCCTCGCGGATCGCCACCAGCCACGTGCCGAGCGCCCCGAGCAGGACCGCGGCACAGGCCGTCACCACGGCCAGCCTGACCGCCGTCGCTCGACGGACCGGGGTTCGGTCGTGCCCGAGGTCCGGCGGCGCCACTGCCGCGCCGGCGAGCGCGAGCCCGATCCCGGCGCCGCTCGCGCCGGCGACCAGCAGCAGCCCGGCCGTCGAGGCGAGCACGCCGCCGACGAGCACGAGGATTGCCGCGCCGACGAGCCCGATCAGCCCGGCCCGCACCAACGGGCCTGGGAGCGCGGAGCGGCCGGCTCGATCCGAAGCGGCGGCACCCATCGCCGTGCATCGTAGCGGCGGCCGCGGAGGCGGCGGTCCG
>QKHE01000136.1 GCA_003250155.1 Chloroflexota bacterium
GACCGGCCGATCCGTTGACTAGCGTGATTCGAGGCGATCTACCCGGCGACGATCAACGACCCGGCGATTGCGGCCCGCGTCGAGGCGATCGCCACGGACCTGCTCGGGCCGGATGAGGTCCGGATCATGCCGGCGCCGAACATGCCGGCCGAGGACTGGACGTTCGTGCTGCAGCGGGTCCAGGGCGTGATGGCGATCCTCGGCGGCCGGCCCCGAGATCGCGATGCCGCCGGCTACCCGCTGAATCACTCGAACCGGGTCGTCTTCGATGAGCCCGCGATGGCCGTCGGCGCCGCCCTCTACGCGCGGGCCGCGCTCGAGCTGTAGCGCGGGACCATCGCGCGAGACCGGCGGGCGGCCCGATACCATCGGCCGGCACGGCCACGGAGGGAGGACTCGAAGGCTTGGGCGGGCTGCGTGTCTACCGGGAGCTGCTCCAGAACCGACCACTGACTCGACTCCTCGTCGGCGAGTTCATCAGCGGTATCGGCGACTGGCTCTACATCGTCGCCATCTTCGTCGTCATCTACCGCGACTCCGGCAACGCGGCGCTCGTCGGCGCATTCGGCGGGATCCGGCTGCTGCCGTACGTCTTCCTCTCGGTCCCGGCCGGGATCCTCGCCGACAAGTTCGACCGGCGGATGGTGCTGCTCATCTCGGACATCTTCCGCGGCCTGCTGATGGTCGCGATGGCCGTCCTCGTCGAGACCGGGGGCTCGGTCATCGTCATCGCCGCGCTGGCGATCCTCGCCGCCTGCGGCTCGACGTTCTTCTACCCGGCCATGGGCGCCTACGTCCCGGCGCTGGCCAAGGACGAGCGGCAGATCGGCCCCGCGAACAGCGCCGTGGCGAGCATCCAGAACGTCAGCTTCATCCTCGGCCCCGCCGTCGGCGGCCTCGTCCTCGCACTCGGCAACGTCACCGCCGCGTTCGTGATCAACGCGGCCACGTTCGTGGTCATCGCGGTCGTCCTGTGGACCCTGCCGCCGTCCCACGCCAAGCGCGGGGCCGAGGCGCCCGCGGAGGGCGACGGCGAGAGCAGGGCCGAGGCGCACGCCGGCGGCGAGGGACTCGAAGGCGAAGCCGGATCCGCCGATGCGACGGTCGCCGCGGCGGATCGCCCCGTCGCCGTTCCGAGAGCCAGCACACGCAAGTTCATGGGCGTGGCGCTGCTGCCGGCCGGGGGCCTGCTGGTCGTGCAGCTGATCGGCGGCTTCCTCGGCGGCGGCTACCAGGTCATCACCGTCATCCTCGCGATCGACGTCCTCGGGTCGGGCGAGGAAGCGAACGGCTACCTCAACGCGGCGATCGGCCTCGGTGGGCTGCTCGGCGCGATGCTCGCCGGCGGGCTGGTGCTGCGCCGCCATCTCGGCATGCCGATGATCGTCGGCGCCGTCGTGACCGGCGTCGGGACGATTGCCCTGGGTGCGGCCACGAACCTGCCGTTCGCGCTCCTCACGATCGGAATCGGCTCGGCTGGCGCGATGGTCCTCGACGTCGTTTCGACGACGATCTTCCAGTACCTCGTGCCCGACGCCTTCCGCGGCCGGGCCTTCGGGATCCTGATGATGCTCGGCACGCTGACCGCCGCGGTCGGGGCGTTCATCCTGCCGACGGCGCTCGTCGAGGTCGGCGTCTTCGCGACGCTCGCCGCCGCCGGCGTCGCGGGCATCGTCTTCACGGTCCTCGGCACGTTCATGATCGGCGCCGCGGCCCAGCGGGCGCTCACGCCGTACGAGGCGACGATCGAGCGGATCATCACCCTGCCGCTGTTCACCGGCGTGCCGCGGGCGCGAATGCAGACGGCGATGCGGGCCGTCACCGAGCGGCCGGTCGCAGCTGGCGAACCTGTCGTTCGGCAGGGCGAGCCGGCCGACAAGTTCTACGTCATCACCAAGGGCAGCTTCGCGGTCAGCCAGACCGACGAGGCGACGGGCGAGACGCGACATCTACGAACCATCGGGCCGGACGAGGTGTTCGGCGAGCTCGGCCTGCTCAACGAGGCGCCGAGGAGCGCGACGATCACGGCCGAGTCCGACGGCGTCGTGCTGGCGATGGACGGCCACGACTTCCTCGCCCTCGTCGGCGCGGAAGGCCCGCTCCGCGGCCGCCTCCAGACGCTGTACGCAGGAGCTCGAACCGTCACGCGCTGATCGGGCGACCTTCCGTTTCGGGCGACCTTCGTCCTGGGGCCCTGGTACCAGTTGGGGAGGGCGCCGGGCGATGCGTTCAGGCACCGTTCTGCGAGACCGAGACCGGCGCCGATGACGCCCGGCATCGATGCGGAGCCAGTGGTGAACGAACCGAGCGACCCCGGCCTGCCAGCGAGCTACGACGACGAATCGACGGCGAGCGCGTTCGATCCGCAGATCGGATCGGAGTCCGATGGCCCCATCCTGCCGGAACCGGCTGGCTGGAGCGACACGCTGACGGGCGCCGAGGGTCCCAAGTACTGGGATCGGCTGCTCTCGGGTGAGAAGGCCCGGCTGCGGCGGTACGGGCGGCCGGTCACGATCGTCCTGCTCGAGCTCGTGGGCTGCGAGGACGGTGCCATGTGGATCGGCCGGGAGGCGGCACTCCAGACGTTCGCCCGGCTGTCACGCACGCTCGTTGGCCTAATCCGTTCCAGCGACCACATCGCGCGGATCAGCCCGAACCGCTTCGCGCTCCTGCTGGTCGAGACCGACGAGCTGCAGGCGCTCAACTTCATCGACCGCGTGCTTCGGAACATGCAGGAGGCGATCACGCGCGAGGGGCGCGAGATCCACGTCGGCGTCGGCTGGGCGAGCCCAGCGGCCGGGGATCGCCTCGCCGGTGCGATCGCGCTGGCCGAAGAGCGCCTCGCGACGGACTTCTTCCACACCCTCTGATCGCGGGTCCGCCCTAGGGAGTGGGGAGCAGGTACAGCGCCATCACGAGCGGCGTGCGGGCGACGACGCTGTGGCGCGTCCCGTGAGCCATCCTGACCCAGGTCCCGACGCCGGCATCGACCGCCTCGCCGTCGACCGTGACATCCGCCTCGCCGGCCAGGAAGTGCAGGATCGCCGGCCGTGACGAGGTGTGCTCGGAAAGCCGTTCCCCGGCCGCGAAGGCGAACAGCACGAGCTCGACGCCGTCCTCGTCGGACAGCGTCTGGCTCAGGATCCCGCGGGCCGGGATCGGCGCCTCGGCGGCGAGATCGCGATAGACGACGGCAGACATCGAATCCCTCCAGTGGTGTGGCCAACGGTGACGCGAAGGACGTCCCCGTGCAACGGGTAACGACGCAACGGCCAACGGCCAACGGCGCAACGGCGGGGCGAGCCCCCGGTCGTGACCGACGGCCCTTCCCTCCCCGACCCGGTTCGGGCGATCGTGGCGGCACGCAGCGTGGAGGGTGCCGATGGCAACGCGGAGCCAGCCGAAGCCGATCGCTCGACCCGGGGATCGGATCGTCGTCGAGTCGGAGCGGGTCGGACAGCCGCCGCGCGAAGGCGAGATCCTCGAGGTCGTCGAATCGGCGGTTGGGCCGAGCTACGACGTCCGCTGGGACGACGGCCATCAGAGCTCGTTCCGGCCGGCGGCCGGCAGCGCCACCATCGTTCCCGGCAAGCGCACTTCGAGGGGCTGACCGCTCGCACACCAGGCCGGCACGGACGGGGGTGGCCGGCTGATACCGTGACGCCACGGTGGCGGCTGCGCGGACGATCGTCTTCTTCCCGGAGGGGGCCTTCGGCCCGACCAACAACTGCGTCGGGATCGGCAACGTCCTCCGCCGGAACGGCCACCGGGTCGTGTTCATCGTCGAGGAATCGTTTGCCGGCCGCCTCGAGGCCCAGGGGTTCGAGGAGCGGCTGATGCGCCTCGGGCCGGCGCCGGAGGTCGAGGAGGCGCCCGGCCAGTTCTGGATCGACTTCATCCGCGACACCGCGCCGATCTTCCGGAAGTCGACGCTCGAGCAGCTCGGCGAGTTCATCGCCCCGACCTGGCAGGCGCTGATCGACGGCGCCAAGTACGTCGACCACCGGCTGCGCGAGATCATCGACGAGGTCCAGCCGGACGTGCTCGTCGAGGACAACGTCGTCGCTTTTCCGGCGCTGCCGGCGTCCGGCCGGCCGTGGGTCCGGATCATGTCCTGCAACCCGCTCGAGCTGCAGGATCCGGCGATTCCGCCGTTCTCGTCCGGCTATCCCGTGGCGGACCGCGCAGCGTGGCCCGAATTCGCCGCCGAGATCGACCGGACGCATCGCGAGATGTGGGCCGACTTCGACGCGTTCGTGCGCGAGCGCGGCGCCCCCGGCCTGGGCTGGGGCGTGAGCGGGCCGGAGTTCATCGGCGAATCGCCGTGGCTCAACCTGTACTCGTATCCAACCGAAGCGGATTACGACCGGGAGCGGCGCCTGGCGCCGACGTGGCACCGGCTTGATTCGACGATCCGGGCCGCCGGCGAGCCATGGGAGCTGCCGGCGCACCTGCGAGACGGCGACGGCGCGCTCATCTACCTCTCCCTGGGCAGCCTCGGCTCGGCCGACGTGGGCCTGATGCAGCGCCTCGTCGACGTCATGGGCCGGACGCGTCACCGGGTGATCGTCTCGAAGGGCCCACTCGCCGACGAGATCCAGCTGCACGACAACATGACCGGCGAGTCGTTCCTGCCGCAACCGGCGATCCTGCCGCAGGTGGATCTCGTCATCACCCACGGCGGCAACAACACCGTCACCGAGGCGTTCCATCACGGCAAGCCGATGATCGTGCTGCCGCTGTTCTGGGACCAGGTCGACAACGCCCAGCGGGTCGACGAGACGGGCTTCGGCGTCCGGCTGTCGACCTACGGCTTCGAGGACGACGAGCTCAGCGGCGCCATCGACCGCCTGCTCGCGGATACGGCCCTGAACGCGCGGCTCGAGCGGATGGCCACGCGCATCCAGGCGACCTCGGGCACCGA
>QKHE01000005.1 GCA_003250155.1 Chloroflexota bacterium
GACGGCCAACGGGCAGCTCTGGATCAGCTCGGTCCAGTGGAACAGCGGGAGACAGCCGCCAAAGCTCTTGGAGCCGCTGCGTCGAACCGTGATGAGGTCGCGAAACTCCCAGTAGTCCTTCGTCGGGAGCTTGATCCCCTGCGCGTGCGCGATGCCCCACATGATCGACGGCGTGACCGCGGCGCCGAGATGGCAGTGGAGCTCGGCGAGGGGGACGGTCCGGGGGAGGTTGCGCGCCATGTGGCCGGCAAGTCTATCCGACTCGCCGCGACGTCCGGGACCTGGCGGCGGCCGAATCCGCGAGGCGTTTCGATGGCCCCCGCGGCTGCCGCGCGGTCGTGGTGGCCAATCGCGGCCAAACGACGAAGGGGCAGCGAGCACCTGTCAGTCCGACGACCCACAGCCGTCAGATGGTGGCCGGCGCCCGCCAATCGAGACCGGAGGCCACGAATCGGCCCCGCAGGCCGGCCGATCTTCGTCGTTTGGCCGGCACGTGCCGCCAGCCCTGCAGACTCGCCGTCGAATCAGATGCCCGGGTAGTGGCGTGGCGCGTCCAGGGGCGCCCCTCGGCTCGCGGCGCCGCCCTCAGCCCGCCAGTGGGACGACCCGGCCCTCCGCGTCGAGCGTCGCCTGCCGACGGCGCAGGGCGCGCAGCTCGGCGCCGGGCACCTGGTCGCGGGCGTGGTAGCTCGAGCGGACGAGCGGCCCCGACTCGACATGCTTGAAGCCGAGAGCGAGCGCCGCCTCCTTCATCTCGGCGAACTCGTCGGGGTGGTAGTACCGCTCGACGGGCAGGTGCCGCATCGATGGCCGCAGGTACTGGCCGATCGTCAGGATGTCGACGTCGACCGCGCGAAGCGCCTCGAACGCCTCCGTCAGCTCCGCCCGGGTCTCTCCCAGCCCGACCATCAGCGAGCTCTTGGTGTGGACGGCGTGGCCGAACTCGGCGGCGTACGCCTTCGAGCGTTCGAGAACTTCGAGCGTCCGATCCCAGCGGGCTCGCTTTCGAACGGGCTTCTGGAGCCGTCGAACGGTTTCCAGGTTGTGGTTGAGGATGTCCGGCCCGGCGGCCATGACCTCGCGCAGCGGCGCCGCCTGGCCGTCGAAGTCCGGGATCAGGACTTCGACGCCCATGCCCGGGATGCGCTGGCGCAGCTCGCGGATCGTCTCCGCGAAGACGTGAGCGCCGCCGTCGGGCAGGTCGTCGCGGGCGACCGACGTGACGACCACGTGCTCCAGGCCGAGGCCGTCGAGGGCTTCCGCGACGCGGCGTGGCTCGTCGTCGTCGAACCACGTCGGCCGGCCCGTCTTGACATTGCAGAAGCCGCACGCCCGGGTGCACGTGTCGCCGAGGATCATGATCGTCGCGGTTCGCTGATCCCAGCACTCGCCGATGTTCGGGCAGTGGGCCTCCTCGCAGACGGTGTTGAGGTTCAGGCCCCGCAACAGCCGCTTCAGGTCGTGGTAGTTGTCGCCGGACGGCATCCGGGCGCGAATCCAGTCGGGGTGGCGCTTCGGGGCGTTCGACCCGTCGACGGCCGCCAGCCCGGGCAGGCCGCCGCCCATCGCGATCGAGATGGGCTCATGGGCGCCGTGGCCGTGGCCGGCACTCGGCGGCTGGTACATCGGGAGCTCGCGGGCCATGGCGGAAGTCTACGCGCGAAGGCGTCAGATCACGGGCGGATTGAACGTGTCGCGGAGGCCGTCCTCGAGCGAGCGCGGGCTGAACTCCAGCTCCATCGCCGCCTTCTCCGACGTCGCCCAATAGGTCACCCCTGCACCCGCGTCGATCATCTCTCGCACGTTCGGCTGCCCGGCCAGGCGGCCGAGCGGCGCGAGGACCTTGAGCAATCCGGTCGGGACCCGGATCGCCGGCGGGCGGCGACCGCCGAGACGCGCGGCGGTCTCGATGGCGTCGCCGAGGCGGATCTGCGGGCCGGACAGGACGTAGGACTCGCCCGGCGTGCCGCGCTCGAGCGCGGCGATGAGGGCGGCGGCGAGATCGTCGACATGGACGAACCCGAGCCCGACGTCATCGAGCACGCGGTAGCGGAGCCGGCCGTCGTGGGCTGCCCGGAGCTGCTGGCCGACCTGCGAGCGATCACCGGGGCCGTAGGCCTGGCTCGGCATCGCGATGATGACCGGCGCCCCGGCGGCGATCCGCTGGCGGGCGACCTCGTGGGCCCCGAACTTCGTCTCGTCGTACCAGCTGAGGAAACCCTCGCGGACGTCGCGGCGATACGACTCGTCGACGATTCGACCGTGGGTGTTGCCGAAGCAGTTGCACGTCGAGACGACGACGATCCGCGGCGTGGCGGCGAGCTCGGCCGCGTCGAGGACGCGGGTGGTCGTGCCGATGTTCGCGTCCCACATCGCGCCGCGCTCGTCGCGTCCGATCCCGACGCGGTAGCTGCCGGCGGCGTGGATCACGCCGTCGACGTCGCGCAGCAGCTCCGCCAGGCGGCGCACCTCGGACAGGTCGTCTTCGACGACGGACACCCCGTACTCGGCCAGATCGCCGCTGCGGCGCGGGTTTCGAACCGGCGCGATGACTTCGCGGCCGCGCATCCGGAGCAGCCGGGCGACGGCGCCGCCGACGAACCCGGTCGCGCCGGTGACGAGCACACGCTGGAGCGCGGGTTTCGGCTTCGCGGTGGCCGCTTTCGCTTCGACGGGTTTCGCCTGAACGGGTTTCGCGGCGGCGGCTCCGGGTGCGGGCTTCGGTTTCCGAGCGCGCGGCCGGGCCGGCTTCGAGGACTTCGCCGGCTCGTCCGCCGCAGGTGGCGGCTCGGACGCGGCCGGTCGCGGCCGCCGAGTCCGCCTGGGCTTCGGCTGCTCGCTCAGTAGATGGCCGTCTCGGGCCCGACCGATTCGAGCCAGGCCTTGATGTCGCGCAGCAGGGCCGCCCCGCCGGCGCCGTCGTTGGCCCGGTGATCGACCGCCAGGACCATGTTCATGATCGGCCGGATCGCGATGACGTCGCCGTCGGCCGTCTCCACGACGACGGCCCGCTTCGTGATCCGGTCCATCGTCACGATCGCGACCTCGGGCACGTTGATGATCGGCATGACCAGGTTCGTGCCGAGCCAGCCGGTGTTGTCGACGGTGAACGTCCCGCCACCGAAGTCGTCGACGCGCAGCTTGCCGGCTCGCGCGCGCTCCGACACGTCGGCGATCGCCTTGTTGATGCCGCTGATCGAGAGATTGTCCACGTCGCGGATGACGGGCACGATCAGGCCGTCGTCCACGGCGACCGCGATGCCGACGTTGACCCGCCGCTTCGCGACGAGGCCCGCCTCGGTCCAGTGGGCGTTCAGCGTCGGGTTCTTCTTCAGCGCCTCGGCCGCGGCCTTGACGACGAACGGCACGAAGCTGAGCGAGACGCCCTCCTTGGCCTGGTAGGCCCGCTTCTCCGCGTCGCGGAGCCGGACGAGGCTCGAGACATCGACCTCCATCTGGACGTAGGCGTGCGGCACCTGCAGCGCACGGGTCATCTGCGCGGCGATGCCCTTGCGCATCTGGGTCATCGGGACGAGGACCTCGTCGGCGCCGGCCGGGAACTCGACCTTGGTGGCGCCGCTCGTCGCCGCGGCGGCGCTTGGACGCGCCGGTGCCGCGGGAGCCGTGGGTGCCGCAGCGGCGGGGGCCGTCGCCGCGCGAGATGCGTCCTGCTTGCCGACCGTCTTCCCGGTTCGCTGGCTCTCGACGAAGTCGCCGACGTCCTCGCGAGTGATCCGCCCTCCGCCGCCGGTGCCGACGATCATCGCTGCGCTCAGGCCGTGCTCGCGGAGGAGTCGTCGAACGGCCGGCGTCATCCGGGCTTCGCCGTCGCCGGTAACCTCGGCGGGCATCTCGGCCGCCATCTCGGCCGGGCCGCGCTCGTCGGAGCCGGCTGGTCCGTGGGCCACCGCGGCGGCCACGGCCGGGGCCTCAGGTTCGGGCGCCTTCGCCGCCGGTTCGGGCGCCTTCGCCGCCGGTTCGGGCGCCTTCGCCTCGGACTCCGCCTTCGCCGCCGGTTCGGGCGCCGCCTCCGCGCTCGTCCCACCGGTCTCTTCGATGACCGCGATCTCCGCGTTGTTCGGGACCGTCGCCCCCTCCTCGACGAGGATCTCCTTGAGGACGCCCTCGAACGGCGACGGGACCTCGGCGTTGACCTTGTCGGTGATGACCTCGAGGAGCGGCTCGTACTTGGCGACGTGGTCGCCGGGCTGCTTCAGCCACTTGCCGATCGTGCCCTCGGCCACGCTCTCGCCGAGCTGCGGCATCGTCACCTTGGCCACTGGTCAGGCTCCTTCGACGGTCGTTGCTCGCAGGGACGCTGCGTCGGTGTCGGCACCTAGTTTCGCCGATCTCGCCAAGTCAGGCACGACAGGGCTCGCACGTTCCGGAGTTGAGATCGGGCATCCTATGATCGCCCTGATCCGTCCCGAGAGGGGGTTCATGAGCGCAGCCGACGCCGTCGACGTTGCATGGCTCCTCATCGCCGCCGCCCTGGTCATGCTGATGCAGGCGGGCTTCTCGTCGCTCGAGAGTGGGCTGGTCCGCACGAAGAACAGCATCAACGTCGCGGCCAAGAACTTCGCCGATTTCCTGCTGTCTTCCGCGGTGTTCTGGCTGTTCGCGTTCGCGCTCATGTTCGGTGCGACCGCCGGCGGGCTGGTCGGCGCGTCCGACTTCATGTTCGAGGGGCGCGGCGATCCCTGGCTCGTCGCGTTCTTCCTCTTCCAGCTCGGTTTCGTCGGGACATCCGTGACAATCGTTTCCGGGGCCGTCGCCGAGCGCATGCGATTCTCGAGCTACTTGATCGTGGCCGGCCTCGTCTCGGCGCTCGTGTATCCGGTATTCGGCCACTGGGCCTGGTCGAGCGCTGCC
>QKHE01000087.1 GCA_003250155.1 Chloroflexota bacterium
CCGCGCCCTGGCGGTACGAGGCGCCGTCGATCTCGACTGGACGCTCCTGGCCGCGTCGGCCGGGCCGCGCTGGGTCCGCTGGGTGATGCCGGCCGATCCGGCCGCGGATCGCTCCGGACGTCCTCTCGGGCCGCGCCAGCAGGCGCTCCTCGAGGAGCTGCGGAGCGCGCCGCCGGAGGGTGTCCCGGCCCCGGAGCTGGCCGCGCGCCACGGCGCGTCGGCGCTCGGCGGGCTTGTCCGGCGGGGCCTGGTCCGGGTGGAGACGCGCGAGTCGCCACGACGCCCGCTCGCGGCCCGGGCGCCGGGACGTCGAGGCGGACGGCCGGCTGGCGCCGACCTCAGCGACGAGCAGCGCGCGGCCGTCGAGGCCGTGGGAGCGGCGATCGAGGCGCGCGATCCCACGCCGCTCCTGCTCGACGGCGTGACCGGTGGTGGGAAGACCGCGATCTATGTCGAGCTCATCGATCGGGTCCTCGCCGCCGGCCGGCCCGCGCTTGTGCTCGTCCCGGAGATCGCCCTCGCCCTGCCGCTCGTCGACCGGTTGCGGGCCGACCTCGACGCGTCGGTCGCGCTGCTCCACAGCGGCCTGTCCGACGGCGAGCGGGCGGACGAGTGGCGGCGGGTTCGGCGCGACGAGGTCGACGTGGTCGTGGGGACGCGACTCGCCGTCCTCGCGCCGCTCGACAATCTCGGGCTGGTCATCGTCGACGAGGAGCACGACGGCGCCTACAAGAGCGACCGCACGCCGCGCCTGCAGGCCCGCGATACCGCCGTGGCCCTGGGCCGTCTCGCCGGCGCGGCCGTCGTCCTCGGGTCGGCGACACCGTCGGTCGAGAGCGAGGGCCGGGCGCGCGAGGGCACGTACCAACGGCGGCGGCTGCCGGTCCGGCTGTCCGGGACCCCGCCGGCGATCGAGGTCGTCGATCTGCGGGCGGAGCTGGCCGCCGGCAACCTCGGCATGCTGTCGCGCCCGCTGGCGGCGGCGCTGGCGGCGATCGAGCCGCCCGACCAGGCGATCCTCGTCATCAACCGCCGCGGCACCGCGTCGGTCGTGCTGTGCCGCGACTGCGGCCACGTTCAGGCCTGTCCGGAGTGCACCCGTCCGCTCGTGTACCACCAGGCCGGCGCGACCCTGCGTTGCCACCACTGCGGCCGGGCCAGCCCGCTCGCGACTCGCTGTCCGGCCTGCGGCTCGTCGCGGATCCGCTACCTCGGTGGCGGCACGGAACGGGTCGAGCGCGAGGTGCGGGAGCGGTTTCCCGAGCTGCGAGTCGGGCGCCTCGATCGCGACGTCGTCGCACGCCGCGGCGCCGCCGAGCGGGTCGTCGATGCGTTCGCCGACGGCCGCCTCGACGCCCTCGTCGGCACGAGCCTCGTCACGAAGGGCCTGGACGTGCCGGCGGTGACCCTCGTCGGCGTGATCTCGGCCGACGTGGCACTGAACCTGCCCGACGAGCGCGCCGCCGAGCGAACGTACCAGCTGCTCGCCCAGGCCGTGGGCCGCGCCGGCCGCGGCGAGCGGCCCGGCCGGGCGATCATCCAGACCTACCAGCCGGACCACCCGGCGATCGTGGCGATCGGCGAGGGTCGCGCGGACGCCTTCTACGACGCCGAGCTGGAGCTGCGGCGCCAGTTCGGGTCACCACCCTTCGCTCGCCTGCTCAAGCTGACCGTCGCGCTGCCGGATCGGGATGCCGCCGAGGCGGCCGGACGCGAGATGGTCGCGCGGCTGCGCGATCGCGCCGCGTCGCTCGGCGCCGACGTCCAGGTGGCCGGTCCGGGCCCCGCGTTCATCGCCCGGCGGGCGGATCGCTGGCGATTCAACGTCGTCCTCCGCGGCGACGACCCGGTGCGAGTGCTCGGCGAGCCACCGGGGCCGCCGTGGTCGGTCGATGTCGACCCGGAGTCGCTCCTATAGTGCGGGAAGCCGGGTTGGGGCACGGCGTGGCGGGAGCCGAGATCGCGGATCGGACGTACGATCTCCGCTCCAACGCGATGACACCGGGAGGATTCAGATGAGCGACGACATGACCAACCGGAACACGACGGCGAGCGAGGGCGCGTCGAGCGCCGGCAGCGCGTCCGATGACGCTTCCTGGACCGAGTCCGAGAGCGGCGGCGACCGCGCCGAGAAGGCCCGCGAGTGGATGACCCAGCTGCAGTCGATGATCGAGCAGCTGGCGACGCAGGCCGCGCCGGTGGTTCGCGAGGTCGGCGCCAAGGCGGCCGAGCTGGCGGCCATTGCCGGCGACAAGGCAGGGCCGGTCGCAACTCGAACCGCGGCCGTCACCGGCCAGGCCGGCCAGAAGCTGGCCGAGCGCGCCAGAGGCCTTGCCGCCGAGCTGCGCCGCGACCAGGCTGCCGCGGATGCAGCGGCCGAGGATGGATCGGAAACGGCGTCCGAGAGCGAGCCGTCAGAGGATCAGCCGGCCGGAACGGCCTGAACCCGGATGCCGGGCGGCACGTCGCCGGCCCGCCCCGCTGGATCGGCGACGACCGACCCTATACTCAGGGACCATGAGCGTCCGTCCGATCCTGACCCTCGGTGACCCCCGCCTGCGCCTGAAGGGCCTGCCCGTCGACAGCTTCGGCAAGTATCTGCACGAGCTGCTCGACGACCTGGCCCACACGATGCGCGACGCGCCCGGCGTCGGGCTCGCGGCACCGCAGCTCGGCGAGGCCCTGAACGTCGCGGTCGTGGAGGTCGAGAGCCGGCTGTTCGAGCTCGTCAATCCGCGCATCGCCAAGTCGACCGGCGAGGACCGCGATCTCGAGGGCTGCCTGTCGATCCCCGGCTTCGCCGCCTATGTCACCCGCAAGGAGCGCGTCTGGGTCGTCGCCCAGGACCGCCGCGGCAAGCGCTTCAAGGTCTCGGGATCGGGGCTCCTGAGCCGCGCCTTCCAGCACGAGCTCGACCACCTCGACGGTAAGCTGTACATCGACTATCTCGACTCGATGGACGAGCTCATCGCGGTTCCGGCGAGCGACGAGGCCGCCGAGACGGAAGCGGCCAGGGCCGGCGCCCCCGGCACGGAGGACGAGGGGAAGGTCCGCGCCCCCGCGCTCGCGTGACCGCGGGCCCCGGGGCCGGCGGACAGCCGGGACCGGCGCCCGGTCCGACGGCCGACGGCCCGGTTCGAACGATCTTCTTCGGCTCCGGGACATTCGCCGTGCCGACCCTCGACGCCCTGGCGTCCGATCCGCGCGTGCAGCTCGTGGCCGTCGTCACCGGACCGGATCGACCGGCCGGTCGCGGCCAGGCCGTCAGCCGCACGCCGGTTGCCGAGCGGGCCGACGCGATCGGTGTCCCGCTGCTGCAGCCGCCCCGACTCCGAACGCCGGAGGCGATCACCGACATCCAGCGACGACGGCCGGAGCTGGCGATCCTCGCCGACTATGGCCAGATCGTCCCCCGCGACATCCTCGAGCTGCCGGCCCTGGGCATGCTCAACATCCACCCGTCGCTGCTGCCGCGCCACCGCGGCGCGTCGCCGATCCAGGCCACGATCGCGGACGGCGATGCCCGCTCCGGGGTCACGATTATCGAGATGGACGAGGGCATCGACACGGGGCCGATCGTGGCCGTGACCGAGTGGGCCCTCACTGGCGATGAGCGGGCACCGGAGCTGGAGCGGCGGGCGGCCCGGGCCGGCGCCGAGCTCCTCATAAAGGTGCTCGATTCGTGGCTCGACCAGTCGGCCGTGATCGAGCCGCAGGAGGTGGCGCGGGCGAGTGTGACGCGACCGCTGCGGCGCGAGGACGGCCGCCTCGACCCGGGCCGGTCGGCCGAGGAGCTCGAGCGCCGGGTGCGGGCGTACGACCCGTGGCCCGGGGCGTTCGTCGAGACCAACGACGGTCGAGTCATCGTCCACGAAGCGTCGGTCGCCGAATCGGGCCCGAGCGACGCGCCGGGCCAGCTGGTCGAGCACGAACGCCGGCTGGCGCTGGCGACCCACCACGGCAGGCTGGTCCTGGAGCGGGCCCAGCGCGAGGGCCGCGAGGCCACGGCCGGCGAGGACTTCCTGCGCGGCCACCGGCGCCTCGTCGGCAGCCGCATCAAGGCGCCACCGCCCGAGGCCGGGCGATGACCTCGCCGATCGGCGTCTCCAGGCCGCGACCGGACGGCCCCGGGAAGGTCCGCGGCGCGACCCGGTACGGGGCCGACCGGCCGATCCGCGGGCTGCTCCATGCCCGCCTCGTGCTCGCCGGCCGAGCCCACGCCCGGATCACCGGCGTGGACGCGAGCGAAGCCCTCGGCGTGCCGGGTGTCGTCGCCGTGCTGACCGCGGCGGATCTCGCCATCCGGGCACGGGGCGCCGACCGGACGTCGAAGCCCCTCGCGAGCGACGAGGTGATCTTCGCCGGCCAGCCCGTCGCCCTCGTCGTGGCCGAGACGGAGGCGGCGGCGGCTGACGCGGCCGAGCTCGTTGTCGTCGGGCTCGAACCGCTGCCGGTCGTCCTCGATCCCGAAGCCGCGATGCGGCCCGGCGCGCCGCTCGTCCGCGGCGACACGGCCACCGACGGCGATCGGCCGTCCATGGACGCCCAGACGCACGCAGCGGTCGGCGCCCACAGCGCCGAGGTCGGGGACGAGGCGGTGTCGGCCAACGTCGTCGGCCGGTCGCGCAACTCCGAGGGCGATGCGGCGACCGCGCTGGCCCGTGCCGACGTGGTTGTCGAGGGTCGCTTCACGACCTCCTGGATGTACCAGGGCTACCTCGAGCCGCAGGTGACGACGGCCCGCCTCGATGACGACGGTGGACTCGTTCTGGAGACCGCGACGCAGAGCGCGTTCGGGAGCCGCAACGACGTCGCCAAGG
>QKHE01000122.1 GCA_003250155.1 Chloroflexota bacterium
TCCTCGTCGGCTGCGGCGGCCGCGTCGGCATCGGCCTCTTGCGGGTTGGCCGCCGAGGCCGCGGCGAGCTCCGACGCGCGCGCCAAAAGCGTCTCCGCGTAGGCTGCGTACCGTTCGGGCGAGACGTCCTCGTCACGGGCCCGGGCGAACAGCGTCGCCAGGGCGCCGAGGAACCGCGTCGGATCGCCGAGCGGCCGGTACGCCTCCAGCGCCAGATCGAACAGCCGCTCGCGCAGAAAGACGACGACCTCGGGACGCGACAGGACGCGGACGTCCGGCGCCAGTCCGAGCTCGAACGCGAACTCGCGGATCAGCCGGTCGCCGAAGGCGTGGAACGTCGAGATCGCCGTGTCCGCGTAGCCGTACGGGACGAGCTGATCGACCCGCAGCTGCATCTCCTCGGCGGCCTTGTCGGTGAACGTCAGCGCGAGGATCTCCGACGGCCGGGCGCGGCGGGTGGCGACGAGCCAGGCGATGCGGCGGGTGATGACCTGCGTCTTGCCGGTCCCGGCGCCGGCGACGATGAGCAACGGCCCCTCGCCATGGGTGACGGCACGCCGCTGGTCGGCGTTCAGCCCATCGAGCAGGGCCTCGACGCCGTGCGTCGTCTCGTCGGCTGGCGCAGCGGAAGAAACCTCGGGTGCGACCGCGATCGCCTCGAGCCCGTGCCAGACCGGGATCTGCTCGAGCGGTCGAGCGCGACGGCTCCGGCGACGGGTCACGGGCGGGACATCCGATGGGGGCATGGCCGGAGGATCGCGCCCGGCCGTGACAGCTTTGCTGACAGCGCGGTCAGCTCAAGCCTCCCGCGGCGGGCCTGGCGAGCGCCTGGCGCAGCGCCTCGCTCTCCTCGTCGGACAGCGCGCTCTCGGACAGGCCGCCGGTGATCGCCTTGGCGTAGACCCGCGTGCCGGCTCGAGCGTGGAGGCTGCTGACCACGAAGCCGTCGCCCTGGGCATCGAGGATCGCGAGCGCGAAGCTCTGGTTGCCGCCGGTGTCCTCGAACGGGTTGAACCGGACGAGCCCGACCCGGCCGAGCGAGCGCCTGACGTCGCCCTCGACGGTCGTCGTCCGGACGGCGACCCGCTCGACATCGTCGACGGCCTTGCGGACCCGCTCGAGGTGCCCACCGAGCACGGCCTCCAGGCTTCCCCCGTCGCTGCTGCTGGCCAGGGCATCGAGCCGCCGGCCGAGGCGGCGGATCCGCACTGACTGGGACACGATCACGAGCAGCAGAACGAGGACGGCCGCAGCGAGCGCGACGACGATCGGGCCAAGGTTCGACTGGACGACTGCGTCGAGGTCGATCGGAGGGCCTCCCGACGAGCGAGGGTGACGTCGCGGCGAGTCTAGCGTCGGGCGCTGCGCGACCGCCCATCTGGCGCCCACGAGGCGCATCGAGCGAGGCGCGGTGTAGACTGCCGCGGCCATGGCCAAGCGCGTTCGAACGTCATCCAAGTCCGCCCGCCGGAACCGCCCCGCCCGGTCGCCCGCCGATCGGCCGGCCCGCGGCCTCGAGACTCCGGTCCGTCCGCTCGCGCCCCAGCCCGCGGCTTCCGACGATGACCTCGAGGAGATGCCGATCCGCTCCTCGGGCCACCTGACCGAGGACGAAATCCGTCGCGCATCCGAGCTGGAGGCCGAGTCCGCCGCGCAGGAGCGCGCCGCGATCGCCGACGCGATCCGACGACGTGACGAGGGTCGCGCCGCGGCACCGCGAACCGGCGCCGACGTCAACGCCCCGCTCGCGGTCCGGGCCGCCCACGAGTACGCCTACGTCGCGCGAGACGTGCGGCGGATCACCCTCACGGCCGGCCTGACCGTCGCGATCCTGGCCGTCATCTACGTGCTCGTGAACGTTCTGGGAGTGATCTCGATCTAGGCCCATGAACTGGGCTGCGTTCGCCGCGGCGGCTCCCGAGCTCGCGGAGCTCGGTCTCGAGGGCTTTCGCGAGCAGAACCTCTGCCTCCTGGGCACGATCCGCGCCGACGGCTGGCCGCGCATCAGCCCCACCGAGGTCTACTTCGTCGATGGCGAGCTCATGCTCGGCATGATGGTCGACTCGACCAAGGTCCGGGACCTCCGGCGCGACCCGCGCCTGACGGTCATGACGCCGCAATGCGACCGCGAGGCCAAGCGCGGCGACTTCAAGCTCTACGGCCGCGTCGTCGAGGTGACCGACCCGGCCGCGCGCGAGCACTATGGCGAGACCATCTTCGCGGCGATCGGATGGCGGCCCGAGGAGCCATACCCGCTCTACGCGGTCGACGTCGATTCCGCCAGCTACATCAGCTTCGGCGAGCAGCACCGTCTGTTGCGCTGGTCGCCCGAGCGTGGCGTCGAGCGACTCCGCCACCCAGACGACTGACGCCCACCGGCCCTCTCGATCCACTGGCGATTCTTTGTCTGGGTATTGACAAGGACTTCTTTGCAAAGATATCTTTGCAGTCATGGTACGACCCAAGGAACGAGCATTCGACCCCAGCCGCGATGTCATGCTCGACGCCCGGAACCTGCGCGGCCTGGCCCATCCCCTTCGACTGAAGCTGCTCGGCTTGCTCCGGGAGGCGGGGCCCGCCACGGCGACGTCGCTCGCCGCCCGGCTCGGCGAGTCCAGCGGTGCCACGAGCTACCACCTCCGCCAGCTGGCGGAGTACGGGTTCATCCGCGACAGCGCGGTCCCCTCCACGGGCCGCGAGCGCTGGTGGGAGGCGGCCCATCAGTACACCTACTTCGAGTCACCCGAGAGCGCCGACGAGACGACTCGCCTCCTGGGCACCGAGTACCTGCGCGCGGTGGCACGGGCCGATGCGGCGCGGACGGAATCCTGGGTGGACGCCCTCGAGACGCTGCCGCCGGCCTGGAGGGACGTGGGGACGGTCAGCGACTATCGACTGCGCCTCACGCCAGAGACGGCGGCCGCGCTCGTCGATGAGCTGAGCGACCTTGCCGAGCGCTACCGGGACCAGGTCAGCGCTGCGGCGGGGACCTCCGCCGCCACGGTGAGCCTGCAGTTCCAGGTGCTGCCCGTCGTCGAGGACGAGGCAACGACGTCGGAGGTCAGCAATGAGTAGCTCGATGCGCGGCGCGCGCGGCGGAATCGTGGCCCTGCTGGCGGCGAACGGGATCTCGACCCTCGGGACCCGGATGTCGGCCCTCGCGCTGCCGTGGTTCGTCCTCGTCCTCACCGGCAGCCCCGGCATGACCGGGCTCGTCATCTTCGCCGAGATGGCACCGTACGTCGTCGTCCAGGGCCTCGGCGGACCATTCATCGACCGGCTCGGCGCATGGCGGACCGCGCTCATCGCGGAGCTCCTCGCCGGCCTGGCCATGGGGTCGATCCCGCTGCTGCACGAGGCCGGCCTGCTCAGCATGCCCACCCTGTGCGTCATCTCGATCGTCGCCGGCGCCGCTCAGGGCGTCAGCGCAACCGCCCAGCACGTCCTCGTCCCCGGGCTCAGCGATCGGGCCGGCCTGGCCTACGAGCGCGCGGCCGGGCTGTACGACGGGATCAACCGGCTGGCAACGATGATCGGCGTGCCGGCGGCCGGCGTCCTGATCGTCGTGATGTCCTCTCCCGGCGTCATCGCCCTCGACGCGATCAGCTTCGGGATCTCCGGCCTGCTCGTCGGGCTCGCAGTGCCCCGCTCCGCCGAGCCGGCCCAGGCTCCCGACGAAGACGGCTCGAGCTACGTCGAGCGGCTCGCGACCGCGGTTCGGTACCTCGCCGGCGATCGGCTGCTCCAGGGCATCGCCGCGATGGTCCTGATCACCAACCTCCTCGATGCCGCGTACTTCTCGGTCTTCATGCCCGTCTGGGGCCAGGAGGTCCTCGGCAGCCCGATCGGGGTGGGCATCGTCGGCGGCGCCTTCGGTGTCGGCGCGGTCAGCGGCAACGCCCTCCTCACGTGGCTTGCGCCGCGGCTGCCCCGGCGGATCGTCTACGGCGTCGGCTTCCTCGTCGCCGGCTGGCCCCGCTTCGCGATCCTCGCCGTGGCCGGCAGCGTGCCCCCCGTGGCGCTCGTGGCGTTCGTCGCCGGCTTCGGCGTTGGGTCGATCAACCCGATCCTCGGCGCGGTCGAGTACGAGCGAGTGCCGCGCCACCTGCAGGCACGGGTGCTCGGCATCGTCGGCGCGCTGGCCTGGGCCGGGATCCCGTTCGGGGGCCTCCTCGGCGGTCTCGCCGTCGAGGCCTTCGGGCTCGCCGCGGCGGTCCTCGCCCTGGGGGGGATCTACCTGGTGACGACGCTGGCGCCGTTCGTGTTCCCGGCGTGGCGCCAAATGGATGAACGTCGAGTCGTCGCCCCCGCGGTCGCCACCTGATCGAGGCCGTCGGGGGTTCTCGACCCTAGACTGACAGGGATGCCATCCCGCCGCGTTCCCGGCGCCCGCCCCGAGGCCCTCTTCCAGCCGCCGCCCGAGCGGCAGCCGCTGGCGGCCCGGGTGCGGCCCCGGACGTTCGAAGAGTTCGTCGGCCAGGAGCACCTGGTCGGCGAGAGCGGGCCGCTCCGCAGGAGCGTCGCCCGGGGCCACCTCGGCTCGATGGTCCTGTGGGGCCCGCCGGGCACCGGCAAGACGACCCTCGCCCGCCTGCTGGCCGGCGCGATCGGCGCCGAATTCACGGTCCTCTCCGCGGTCATGTCCGGCGTGGCCGAGGTCCGGGCCGCGATCGCCGCGGCCCAGGAGCGGCTGGCGCTCCACGGCCAGCGGACGGTCTTGTTCGTCGACGAGATCCATCGGTTCAACAAGGCCCAGCAGGACGCCCTGCTGCCGCACGTCGAGGACGGCACGATCACGTTCATCGGGGCAACGACCGAGAACCCGTATTTCGAGGTCAACACTCCCCTCCTCTCGCGGGTGCGCGTTTGGCGCCTCGAGCCGCTGTCGGACGAGGACGTCGGGACCGTCGTCCGGCGGTCGCTCGAGGACGCCGAGCGGGGCCTGGCCGGCGCGCTCGGGCCGAGCGGCGGGGTTGCCCTGGCTGACGACGCCTTCGAGCACCTCGTCTCGATCTCCGGCGGTGACGCCCGTGTCGCGCTCAACGTCCTCGAGGGTGCGGTCACGCTCGCCGAGGTCGAAGGGGCGCGCGACGCGACGGGCCGGGTCGCGCCACGAGTCGCCGACGTGGAGGGGGCGGCGCAGCAGCGGGTGCTCGCCTACGACCGCGCCGGCGACGGCCACTACGACACGATCAGCGCGTTCATCAAGAGCATCCGCGGCAACGACCCGGACGCGGCGCTGTACTGGCTGGCGACGATGATCGCGGCCGGCGAGGATCCGCGGTTCATCGCCCGGCGTCTGATCATCAGCGCCTCCGAGGACGTCGGCAACGCCGATCCGCGGGCCCTCCAGGTCGCCGTCGCCGCATCGGATGCGCTCGAGTGGGTCGGGCTCCCGGAGGCCCAATACGCCCTCGCCCAGGCAACCGTCTTCATTACCCTATCGCCCAAGAGCGACTCCGTGACCCGCGGGTATCTCGCCGCGATGGCCGACGTCCTCGCCCATGGCTCGCTGCCGGTCCCGAACCACCTGCGCTCGGCCGGGGACCGCCGGATGAAGCACCACGGCATCGGCGTCGGCTACGTCTACCCGCACGACTACGTGGGCGACGACGTGGCCCAGCAGTACCTGCCCGACGAGCTGGCCGGCCGCCGATACTACGTCCCGGGCGACCAGGGCCACGAGGTCACGCTGGCGGCCAGGATGGCGGAGCGCGAGGCGGCCAGGGGGCAGAAGCCGCGGCGCAAGAGCAGACCCAGCCCGCCGATGGCGTCGATGAGCGACGCCCTCCGTCCGGCCGAGGCGAGCCGGAGGAAGATCGCCGAGACCCAGCGGGGCGACGCGTCCGGGCAGTAGCGCCTGCGGCCTTTCCATCACGTGGGTCACCTACCCTTGCGATGCGGAAGGCCGAGGCGAGGAGGGATCGAGCGATTCCAACGCAACGTACAGACGACACGGCCGCGCTGGCGGCGCTCGGCAGGACGCTGGCCGCCATCGCTCGCGCGCGGTTCGACCTGGACAAGGTGCTCCAGGCCGTGGTCGAGGAGGCCGGACGATTGTGCGGCGCGGACTCGGCGGATATCGCTGTGCGGGAAGGCTCGGCATACCGGATGCGCGCCTTCACCGGCTTCAGCCCGGAGTTCGAAGCACTTGCCCGCACCATGTCATTCGAGCCGGATCGGGAGTCCGTGGTCGGGCGGGCGTTGCTCGAGGCTCGCGTCGTCCACATCGAGGACGTCCTCACCGACCCGACGCTGACGCCGAACACCGTTCAGGCCGAGGCTCGCCGATCCGGCGGCATTCGCACGGACCTCGGGGTCCCGATCCGCTACGACGGCCAGGTGATCGGCGTGATTGCCGCGGCCCGCAACGATGTCCGACCGTTCTCGGACCACGAGCTCGGGCTCGTGCAGCAATTCGCCGACCAGGCTGCCGTCGCGATCAACCTCGCCCGGCTGTTTGAGACGATCGAGCGGCAGCGGACCGAGCTCGCGCGGTATGCCCCGCAGGCCGCCGAGCTCCTGTCGTCGCCTGATGGCGAGCAGCTCCTGGCGGGACACCGCAGGGAGATCACTACCTTGTTCGCGGACCTGCGCGGTTTCACCGCGTTCGCCGAGCGCGCCGACCCCGAAGAGGTCCTCGGCGTGCTGCGCCAGTACCACTCCACGGTCGGCGAGCTTGCTGTCGCCAACGCGGGCACGGTCGAGCACTTTGCGGGCGACGGCCTGATGGTGTTCTTCAACGATCCGGGGCCGCTCGACGACCACCAGCTGGCCGCCGTGCGGACGGCATGCGCGATGCGCGATCGCTTCGGCGTGCTCGCGGCAGCCTGGCGAAAGCGTGGCTATGACCTGGGGCTCGGTATCGGTATCGCGGCGGGGTACGCGACGATCGGGCGGATCGGCTTCGAGGGCCGCTACGACTATGGCGCCGTCGGCACGTCCGTGATCCTTGCATCACGCCTGTCCTCAGCGGCCAAGGCCGGCCAGATCCTGATCAGCCAGCGTGTCATGGCCAGCGTCGAGGACGCGATCGACGCGGAGGTCGTGGCCGACCTCGAGCTCAAAGGCTTCAGCACCACGGTCACCGCGTTCGCCGTGCATGCCTGCGAGGGGCGTCCGGCGGCCTGACACGGGCACGGGCACCACGTTGCCAAGGGCTGCGACGGATCGGCGGCGAGATCGACGCGCTCTTGGGCGCGGACGGCGACGTCGTCCAGCAGGCTGCGACCCTGGCCTCGGCCGGTTCGTCGCTCGAGCCGCTGCGCGGCCCAGCTCAAGGGCGGCTCAGCGCTCCGCTGGGTAGCCAGGCGGCCGGCGAGCGAGCGACGGTCCGCATGGCGCGAGGATACGCGGCGCCACGCGTCAGGCCCCGGCGTGCGAGGATTGCGGGCACACCCGACCGACTGGAGAGATTCCGTGAGCCGCTTCGAGCCGAACCTTCGAATTCCGGGCCCAACCGCGCTGCCGCCGTCCGTCCGCGAGGCCGGCTCGCGCCAGATGATCAACCATCGGGGCCCCGAGTTCGCGGCGCTCCTGGGCCGGATCGGAGACGGGATGAAGCCGTACTTCGGCACGCACGGCGACGTTGCGATCCTGACCTGCGCCGGCACCGGCGGGCTCGAGGCCGCTGTGGTCAACACCCTCTCGCCCGGCGACCGGGTGCTGGGCATCTCGATCGGGGCGTTCGGCGACCGCTTCGCCGGGATTGCCGAGGCCTACGGCGCCCAGGTCGAGCGGATGACCGCCGAATGGGGCTGGGCCGCCGAGCCGAACGAGGTTCGGGAGCGGCTTGCGGCCGGCGGTGGCGACTACCGGGCCGTGCTGGTGACGCATAACGAGACCTCGACCGGGGTCATGAACCCGGTCGCGGACCTTGCCGCGGCGATCAGGGAAACGGCGCCCGATGCGCTGATCCTCGTCGATACCGTGTCGTCGCTCGGCGCGGTGCCGTTCGAGATGGATGCCTGGGGCTGCGACGTCGTCGTCACCGGCTCGCAGAAGGCCTGGATGGCGGCACCCGGCTTGGCGATGGTCGCCGCGTCCGATCGGGCCTGGGCGGCGATGGAGACCGCCACGATGCCCCGCTACTACCTCGACCTGCGCCGGCACCGGGCCCAGCTCGCCAAGGGCGAGACGCCCTGGACGCCCGCGGTTGCCGTGGCCTTCCAGGTCGATGAGGGCCTGCGGCTGATGGCCGAGGAGACGCCGGCCGGCGTCTTCGCGCGCCACGAGGTCTGCGCGGCCGC
This sequence comes from Chloroflexota bacterium, assembly GCA_003250155.1. Classification (GTDB taxonomy): domain Bacteria; phylum Chloroflexota; class Limnocylindria; order Limnocylindrales; family CSP1-4; genus UBA5189. Next base: position 8,250 of record QKHE01000122.1, read on the forward strand.
CACCCAGGCCGGCCTCGAGGCGCTCGGCTTCCGGCTGTTCGCGGATCCGAATCACCGGTCGAAGACGGTGACCGCGGCGTGGATCCCCGACGAGCTGGACTGGAAGGTCGTCAACGGCGAGCTGAAACGCCGCGATCTCGTGCTCGCCGGCGGACAGGGCAAGCTGGCCGGCAAGGTCTTCCGCGTCGGCCACCTTGGGATGGTCCGGCTCGAAGACATCCTCGGCGCGATCGGCACGATCGAGGAGGTCCTGGCCGAGCAGGGGCGCCTGGCCCAGCCGGGTGCCGGCGTCGCCGCTGCCGAGCGTGCCGCGATCGAGGTCGAAGGGGGCCACCAGGCCGCGGCGGCGGTGCTCCGCTGACCACGCTCGCCGAACCCGGATCAGCGGGTGGCCGGACCGCGACCACGATGCGGATCCTCGTCGCCGAGTCGATCGCGGCGGAGGGCCTCGAGGAGCTCCGGGCGAGGCACGACGTCGACGTTCGGGTCGGTCTCGGCGCCGCTGAGCTGAAGGCGCTCATCGCCGGGTACGACGCGCTCGTCGTTCGCAGCCAGGTGAAGGTCGATGCCGAGCTCATCGCCGCGGCCCCCCGGCTCCAGGTCGTCGGCCGGGCCGGGGTGGGCGTCGACAACGTCGATGTGGCGGCCGCGACGCGCGCCGGGATCACGGTCGTCAACGCCCCGACCGGTAACACGATCGCGGCGGCCGAGCACACGATCGCGCTCCTCCTCGCCGTCGCGCGCCGGGTGGCCGCGGCCGATGCCTCGCTGCGGGCCGGCGAGTGGGCGCGCAGCCGCTACCAGGGCGTCGAGCTGCGCGGCCGGACACTCGGCGTGATCGGCCTCGGCAAGATCGGCATGGCCGTCGCCGAGCGGGCGCGCGGGCTCGAGATGACGCTCCTCGGCAGCGATCCCTACGTGACCGCCGAGCAGGCCGCGCTGCGCGGCGTCGAGCTCGTCGACCTGGACACGCTGCTCGCCCGGTCCGACGCGGTCACCGTCCACGTGCCGCTCAGCCGCGCGACGCGGGGCCTCATCGGCGCCGCGGCGATCGACAAGATGAGACCGGGCGCGATCGTCCTCAACGTCGCTCGCGGCGGTGTGCTCGACGAGGCGGCGGTCGCGGCCGCGTTGCAGGACGGCCGCCTCGGCGGCGCCGGCATCGACGTCTTCGAGCACGAGCCGCCGGCCGAGTCGCCGCTGCTCGGCGCCCCGAACACGGTCCTGACCCCGCACCTCGGCGCCTCCACGGCCGAGGCGCAGGTCGCGGTCAGCGAGGAGATCGCCGAGCAGGTCCTCGACGTCCTCGCCGGACGTCCGGCTCGCTACGCCGTCAACGCTCCCCTGCTGTCGCCCGAGGCGGCCCGCACGATCGGGCCGTACGTCCCGTTGGCCGAGCTGCTGGGCCGCTTCATCGCCCAGTTCGCGCGAGCCGGCATCGGCCGTCTCACGATCGAGCTCGGCGGCGAGCTGGCCGAGACCGACGCGGCGCCGGTCGTCGCCGCGGTGCTGCGCGGCGTCCTCGAGACCGGCACGACCGAGCGAGTCAACCTCGTCAACGCCGCGCTCCTCGCCAAGGCCCGCGGCATCAGCGTCTCCGAACGGCGGACGCCGGACGCCGGCCACGCCAGCGGCGCGATCACGGTCGTCGCCGCGGCCGGCGAGGAGCGACTGGCCGTCGCCGGCACCGTCGCCGCCGGCGAGTCGCGACTCATCCGTCTGGGCGATTACCGCCTCGACATGGCACCGACCGAGATCATGCTCATCACCCGCCACCACGACCGACCCGGGACGATCGGTCGGATCGGCCAGCTGCTCGGCGAGGCCGACGTGAACATCAGCGCGATGCACCTCGCCCGATCGGCTCCGCGGGCCGACGCGCTGATGATCCTCGCCCTCGACGACGACGTGACCACGGACCTGGAGACCGCCATTCGCGGCGACGAGGGCGTCCTCGACCTGTGGACGATCCGCCTCGGCGCCGGCCACTGACGGTGGCCGAGCGAGGAGGTCGCGACCGGGAGCCGGACGCGCCGACCATCATGCCCGACGGGCTCGACGCGACCGTCCTGCTGGTCCGGCACGGCGAGTCGGAGTGGGTCGCCGAGGGGCGCTTCCAGGGTCATGGCGACCCGGACCTGTCCGCTCTCGGGCACCGCCAGGCGCTGCTGACCGCCCAGCGAATCGCCAACCGGGGGCGCACCCCGGCGCTGCCGCTGCCGGTCACGGCGCCGCGCGCGATCGTGCACTCACCGCTGCGACGAGCGGCCCGGACAGCCGCCCTGATCCGGGAGCACCTGGAGGGGCAGTTGGCCGCGTCAATCGAGGCCGTGGCGGATCCGGGCCTCATGGAGATCGGCCAGGGTGAGTGGGAAGGGCGCCTTGCCGCCGAGATCACCGAGCGCTGGGGCGACATCCTCAGCGCTTGGCGGCTCGATCCGATCTCAGCCTGGGCGCCGGGTGGCGAATCGCTGCGAATCGTCGATGCGCGAGTCCGGGCGATGCTTCGGGCGCGCCTTGCCGAGCTCGCGACGCTGGCTCCGCCGGGAACCACGAATCGGTCCCAGGTCCTCGGCTATCACGAGCCGGCGACGGACGAGCCGTGGCTGATCCTCGTCGGCCACGACGGCGTCTTCAAGATCGTCCTCCTGGCGCTGCTCGACCTGCCGCTGGCGCGCTTCTGGACGCTGCCGTTCGCGCTGTGCGGGCTGACGGTCGTCGAGCTGCGTGGGGGTCGTCCGCGGCTGCGGCTCCACAACGCGACCGACCACCTCGCCGCGCTCGAGGACGAGGCGGCGTTGGCCAGGGACGCGGAACGGCGCCGATCCGGCGCGCTCTGAGATCCGGCGGCCGTGACGGCCGCCCAGCCCTCAGCGACGCCGGCGGCTCCGTCGGAGGCCGCGGCGAATGGCGAAGCCGAGGAGCGCCAGGCGCAGGCGCTGGTAGGCGGCCGCGATCCCCCGCAGGCCCTCCTCGCCGAGGTCCCGCCGGCCGTACGCCACCTCGACCTTGGCCCGCGCGATCGTCGTCAGCTCGACGCGCGCCGCCGGCACCTCGTCGCCCAGCGCGCCGGCGTACTCGTAGACGGTCTGCGACGGCCGCGGGGCGAGGCCCAGCCGGCTGGCCCAGCGGCCCAGGCCTGCCCAGGCGTGATCGGGATGCATCGGGCGGCGCGGCGTGCGTCGCAGCGCCACGAAGGCGAGCGCCGCCAGGCCGACGGCCAGGATGGCCGCGATGGCGATGAACGGGCCGATGCTGTTGCCGGGATCCGTGACGCCGCCCGGGCCGACGCCGTTCGAGGGGCTGGGGCGCGGCGAGAACGTCGCCGGCTCGAACGTCGGGAAGGACGCGTCGGGCCCGATCGAGCCGGACGGGATCGGCTGCGGCTGGCCCCGGCCGCCGCCGGTCGGGTCGAACTCGACCCAGCCGACGCCCGGGAAGTAGACCTCGACCCACCAGTGGGCCGCGGAGCCGTTAACCACCTCGACGCCGTTGTCACCGGGCGCGCCGGCGAGGAAACCCGTCGCGATCCGAGCGGGGATCCCGGCGTCGCGGAGCAGGACGGCCATCGTGCTCGCGTACTGCATGCAGAAACCGCGCCGAACGACGGCGAAGCACTCGACGGTCGACAGCGTGCCGCACGAAGCCGCCATCTCGTCGTTGACGTTGGTGTCGTAGGTGAAGTTCGCATCGTCGCGGAGGTAGGCCTCCATGGTCCGGGCCAGGTCGTAGGCGTTGTCCGGATCGGCGCCGTCAGGCACGCGGACGCGATCCCGGATATTCGCGAGCAGCTGCCTCGCCTGCGGGCCCATCGCACCGGGAGGCAGCTCCCCGTACAGATCGTTGACCTCCGGCGGATACGCGTCCCCGGCCGCGCGCAGCCGAGCTTGGGTGATGCCACCGCCGGCGTCCCCGTAGACCGGCACCAGCGCGGTGACGCTGTAGCGGGCCGAGTCGCCAAGCGGCTCGACGAACGCGTACCAGCCGTCCGCGCCGATGGTCCACGCCCGGCTCGCGATGTCGACTCGGAGCGGCGTCGCCGGGCTGATGATCGCGCCCTGGAAGGCATCAGGCGCGATCTGCACCGACACGGGACGGCTACCGGTCTCGCGCGCCTGATCGGCGTCCCCGCGGAGAAGCGTCGACCCGGCCGTGACCGGCTCGCCGCTTCGGTCCCCTGTCTGCCAGGCATAGAGCGTGTAGGTCGCATAGGTGCGGGCCCGCCACTTCGTGACGCCGGACTCGCCGGGCTGGAACTGGGCCCGGAACGCGACCTCGTTGCTCGGGTTCCAGACGCCGGTGATCGTCTCGTTGTCGCCGAACGTGATCGTGCCCCCCGGCCGGAACGGTCCGTTCGGCGGTGCGATCTTCTGGAACCACGTCGACAGGTCCGCCAGCCGCGCCGGCAGATCCTTCCAGAGATCCTGCAGCGGCGCCGACGAGGCGGTCGCCGTGAGCGCCAGCGAGCCCGCCATCGCGACCGCGACGAAGAGCGCGCCGCCCCTGAGATACAGGTTGCCCACGTCGCGCGGATCGCCGATCCGGCGCCGCGTCCAGGCGACCTGCTCGTCGAAGATGTGCGAGCGCACGAGCAGCAACAGCGCGGCGGCGGTGAACAGGACGAGGTACGGCAGCTGCTCGTGGAACGTCAGGACCATGTTCGCCAGCAGCAGCAGGCCGACGACGACCACCGCGTCCAGCGGACGCCGGTGACCGAAGACCGTGAACCCGACGAGCTGGCCGGCCCCCCAGACCATCGCTCCGAACACGACGTGGAAATGCGCGACCTGGGTCGTGAACGGGCGGCCCTCGATGACCAGATCCCGCCAAACGAGCTCGACGACGTGGACGATGGCCGCCAGCCGAAGTGCCAGGGCGTGCGGATCGAGCCCCAGGTCGGGCGTGCCAAGGATCGCGCCGCCCGCGACGAGCGGGATCACGAGCCCGGCGAACATGGCGCCGACGCCGTGGGTCCGCCAGCGGCCCCAGCCCAGCTTCGCGCCCGAGAAGCCGAAGGCCAGGCCGACGACTGCCAGCCACGGCAGGTAGCCGGTGTCGCCGGCCCGGGCGGTGATCCAGCCGGCGTCGTCGATGGCGATCCCGTAGGCGACCACCATGAGGGCCGCGGCGACGAGGCTCAGCCAGCCCTCGGCCGGCTGTCGCGGCAGGCGCGCCAGGAGTGCCTCCATCGATCCCCGAGGCGCCTCGAGCGGGTTCTCGATCAGGCCCGGCGGTGTCGAGGCGCTCATCCGACGAGAAGCTCCCCGAGGCGCCGCGCGGGCACGACGGTGTGCATCGGGATGGCGAACTCGGCCAGCGCGTGACGGAGCGCCCGCCGCTCCTGCGCCCGCCGCTCGAGGTGGTCCGGCGGGAGCGGCGGAGCCGGCCGCGCCCAGAACGGCGTCTCGTCCTCGAGCGCCTGCTGCTCGAACGGCGCGACGTCGAGCGAGACCACGACGCACGCGACGCCGCGCGCGCGGAGGGTGCCGAGCGGCTTGACCCACGAGCGATCGGGCGAGGCCGAGATGACGACCGCGGTCATGCCGCGCCGGATCCGCGGCAGCGTCGCGACGAGGGCCTCCGACAGCGAGCTCCCGCCATCGCCTTCGACGGCCGCGAGGAGCTGCATGACCTTGAGGTGCTGGCGGCCGCCGCGATCGGTTGGCAGCTGCGCCAGGCGGTGGGCGTTGACGGTCAGGCCGACGGCGCGGTTCTCGATGATCGCCTTGTCGGCGATCGCCGCCGCGGCGCGGACGCCGACCTCGACCGTCGACTCGTCGCCGCTCCCGACCTGGACCTGCCGATCGAGGTCGAGGACGATCCACGCGTCGGCCGTCTGCTCGAGGTCGAACTCCTTGACCTGGATGTCGCCGTGGCGGGCGGTCGACCGCCAATGGATCCGGTTGAACGAGTCGCCCGGGGCCCACGGCCGGACGGTCGTGGCCAGCGGCGTGGTCTGCAGCGTCCGCTCGCGCATCGCGTGGCTGCCCTCGAGGTTCGCCGCCGGGAGGCGCCACGCGGGGATCGGCTCGAGGCGCGGGTAGATCGTGATGTTGATGCCGCTGCCAACCGAAGCCGACGACTCGAAGAAGCCGAACGGGTCACCGGTTCGGATCTGGAGCGGCTCGATGCGGAAGTGACCGCGGCGCGTGAGGGGCGTTCGGATGAGCCATGACCGCTCGGTCCGGCTGGGCAGGGAGATCGCGCGACCAGGCAGGCCGGCCGGCAGCGAGGTCGGGTTGTGGATCTCGAGCCACGGCTTCGGCAGCCGGCTCGTGTTCCGCAGCGTGTAGGTCACCCGGATCCGGTCACCGACGTGGCCGGACAGCTGGTTGACGGCGTAGCCCGCCTCGAGGTCGGACAGGCCGAGACGAGTCAGCACGTACGATCCGCCGACGACGAGCATGCCCAGGTAGACCAGGTAGAACAGGAACGGCTCACCGGTCGAGAACGCGGCGACGACGAGGATCGTCGCCAGGAGCAGGGCCTGAAGTCGCCGGATCATCGCTCGAACCCGCCCGGACGCCGCCGCCCCGGGGCTAGCTCCGGACGCCGCTCGGCGCGCTCGAGCGGCCGGCCGAGCCCGTGGTCGCGGCCTCGGCTGCCGAGCCGACGGGCGTCGTCTCGAGGAGCTCGCGAATCACCTGGGCAGGCGACACGTCGTGGATCGAGGAGCTGGTCTTGATGATGATCCGGTGGGCGAGCGCCGCCTCGGCCAGCGCCTTGACGTCGTCGGGGATGACGTAGTCACGACCGAGCAGCCCGGCGAGGGCCTGGCCGGCCCGGTACAGCGCGATCGAGCCACGCGGCGAGGCGCCGAGGTAGATGTCGCCGTGGTCGCGCGTGGCATTGACGAGCCGGACGATGTAGTCGGCGACGCGCGGGTCGACGTAGATCTCGCGGACGGCTCGCTGCATCTCGCGCAGCTCGTCGACCGAACAGACCTCCTCGAGCTGCTCGATCGGGTGCTGGCGCTTCTGCTCGTCGAGGATCACCAGCTCCTCGACCGGCTGCGGGTAGCCGAGCCGGACTCGGAGCATGAACCGGTCGAGCTGCGCCTCCGGCAGCGCGAACGTGCCCTCGTACTCGATCGGGTTCTGCGTCGCGATCACCAGGAACGGGTCGGGCATCGGGTGGGTCACGCCGTCGATCGTCGCCTGCCGCTCCTCCATGCACTCGAGCAGCGCCGACTGCGTTTTCGGCGTCGCCCGGTTGATCTCGTCGACGAGCACGACCTGGCTCATGATCGGCCCCGGCCGGAACTCGAACTCCTGGGTCTTCTGGTTGTAGATCGACAGGCCCGTGACGTCGGACGGCAACAGGTCGGGCGTGAACTGGATCCGCCGGAACGTGCAGCCAAGGCTCTTGGCGATCGCCTTGGCGAGGACGGTCTTGCCGGTCCCCGGCACGTCCTCGATGAGCAGGTGGCCCCGGCAGAGCAGGGCGACGAGGGCGAAGCGCACCTCGCTGTGCTTCCCGACGATCACCCGCTCGACGTTGGCGAGGACGCGGTCACCGGTCTTCTGAATGCTCGTCATGTGGCTCCCCTGGGGTCGGCCGTCGTCCCGCTCCTCCACGGCACCTACGGGTCGACCTCGCTGGTCTACGGGATGGTACGTCGGGTTTGGGAATCTGGACGCTCAGAATGGATGATCGGTTACGACTGGCGCAACGAGCCGGCGGCCGCCCAGACGGTCATGAGCGCGCCGATCCCGGCCATCGCGGCCAGGAACACCTCGCCCTGCGACCAGGCCGCGGCCGCCATGCCGGCGAACAGGACGGCTGCCGCGGCCAGGCCGGCGCGCTCCAGGAGCGGCCGTCGGGGGCTCATCCGCGGCTCCAGGCCCGCCAGGCTCGGAGGAGGTCGCCGGCGATCGGTGAGGCCCGAACGCCTCCGCCGCCCGACTCCTCGACGATCACTGCGATGGCGACCTGCGGGTCGTCGTACGGGGCGAAGCCGATGAACCACGAGTGGGGCGACCGACCCTGCTCCAGCTCCGCGGTGCCGGACTTGCCGGCGACCATCAGGCCGCGCACGTCCGCACCGGCCGTGAACGCCCGGCCGATGTCGCCGGCGACCGCGAGGCGCATCGCGCCCGCGATCTCCCGGGCGACACCGGACGGCATCACCCGGCGCCACACCGACGGCTGGATGCGCGTCGTGCCGGCCTTGCCGGTTGCGGCGATCACGAGGTGTGGTCGCATGATCGTGCCGCCGTCCGCCACCGCCGCGGCCACGAGCGCCATCTGGAGCGGCGTGGCCAGCGTCTCGGCCTGGCCATAGGCCGCGTTCGCCAGCTCGACCCGGTCGCTGAAGCCGCCACCCAGGGCGCCGCCTCCACCCGTCACCTGCGACGCCGCCGTCGGCAGATCGAACGGGATCCGCTCGCCGAAGCCGAGCCGGCCCGCCCAGTCGACGAGCGCCGCACCGCCCGTCCGCAGGCCCGCCAGCGCGAACCAGATGTTGCATGACGCCTCGATCGCCCCGTCGAAATCGAGGGCCCGATCGCCCGTCGCGGGGTGATGTCCGTCCCGGACGCGAAAGCCGTCGACGAGCAGGCCGGGCCCCTCGGCCGCCGGCTGCTCCTCGAACGTCGTCGCGGGCGTGACGGCGCCGCTGCCGAGGGCGGCGATCGCGGTCACGATCTTGAACGTCGAGCCGGGCACGTAGCGCCCCTGCGTGGCGCGTGGCAGGAGCGGCTGACGCTCGTCCTCGTTGACCCGCCGAAAGGCCGCCGCGGCCGTCTCGGGATTCGCGATCGCCGAGGCGTCGAAGGTCGGGGTGGAGGCGAGGACGAGCACCTCCCCGGTCCGTGGATCGAGCATCACGACAGCGCCGCGATTCCGGCCGAGGGCCGCGACGGCGGCGTCCTGAAGCTCCAGGACGAGACTCGTCTGGAGGTCCTGCGGATCGGACGGATCGGCCTCGAACTTCCGCAGGAAGTCGTGGAGCGGGTCCGCCGACACGACCCCGCTCAGCTGCGCATCCCACTGTCGCTCCAAGCCGGCCTTGTCGAACCGCAGCGAGGCGTAGCCGATGACGCCG
>QKHE01000124.1 GCA_003250155.1 Chloroflexota bacterium
GGGCTGCGGCCGGCGACGGTCGAGGAGATCCAGGCTCGCGGGATGGAGGCGGGGTACGGCTCGCCGCTCGGCGCTCGCGACGCCGTGGTCGTGGTCGACGAGCTCGTCGAGCGATCGCCGAACCTCGTGGCCGGAGCCAACCGAGCCGGATGGCACGTCAAGAACGTCAACGTCGGGCGCGACTACCGGCCCGACGTCGTGGCCGACATCACGAACGCCCGCGAGGGCGATGCCTGCGTCCGCTGTGGCTCGCCGATCAGGCTTCGCAAGGGCATCGAGGTCGGCAACATCTTCAAGCTCGGCACGGATTTCACCGTCGCCGCCGGGGCCTACTACCTCGGCGAGGACGGCGAGCGGCACCCGATCGTGATGGGCTCGTACGGCATCGGCCTCGGCCGGAACCTGGCCTGCGTCGTTGAGGCCCACCACGATGACAAGGGCATCGTCTGGCCCGAAGCGGTCGCGCCGTATGCCGCCCACCTCGTGGAGCTCGGCGCCGCCCGCGAGGCGACCGTTCGCGAAACCGCAGAACGGCTGCACGCGGCGGCGTTCGAGGCCGGGCGCGAGATCCTGTACGACGATCGCGACGAGAGCCCGGGCGTGAAGTTCACCGACGCCGAGCTGCTCGGCATGCCCTGGATCATCACCGTCTCACCACGCTCGCTCGCCGCGGGCGGCGTGGAGCTGACCCGACGGGTGGACGGTGAGCGCACGACGGTGCCGGTCGAGACCGCCGAGGCCTACCTGCGCAGCGGCTTTCCCGCCGCCTAGCCGTCGCGACGAGGAGGGCGGGCGCTACTCCCCCTCCTCGAGCTCCTCGAGGACCTCGTGGTCGACGGTCGTGCCGTCGAGGCTGACGACCGCCTCACCGGAGGCGTCCGCGCCAGCATCGGCCGAGGCCCCGGCGGCGAGGAGCTCCGTCGAGGTCTTCGCATCGGCGTCGGGATCGTCGACACGGGCGATCGTGAAGGTGACACTCGGCGGGATCGACGCGCCGATCCCGATCTCGCTGATCCGGTAGACCGAGCCCCTCTCGCGAAGCCGGGCGTTCGCGCGCTCCTGGAGGGAGGTCGCCTTGACGACCACGTCGGCGAGCACGCCGGGATCGATCCGCTCGAGCGCGGTGGTGAGCCCTCGCCGGGCGCGCTTCATGGCCGCCTGCGCACGGGCCTTCGTGGCCGGGTCCCGCAGCGTCGCGTCGACCTTGGCGGCCGCCTTGCCGCCCTGCTCGGCCGCAGCCTTGGCGGCCGTCTCGGCGGTCCTGGCGGCCTGCTCCGCGGCCTGCCGCGCTCGCTCCAGGAACGACATCGCCCTTCCTCCCTGATCGAGGCGTCAGACGAGCGGTCGCAGGTCCACGCTGAAGTCGAGATGAGCCCGGAGCATCGCGAGGGCCTCGCCCCAGCCCTCGAGGCCGGCCGCCCAGGCGTCCAGCCCGTCGGCCGAATCGGTCGCGAACGGACCGTCCTCCAGGTCGAGCAGGGTGCCGTAGCCGGAGGGCGTGAGCTCGAGCGTCGCGGTCGTGATCAGGCGCTCGGCGTCATCCCACGGCCAGCGGAAGGCGAAGCGGCGGTTGGGCGTCGCCTCGAGGACCTCCCACCAGAGCCGCCGCCGCGGCCAGACGAGGATCGTTCGGCTGCCGACCGCCAGGCCGCCGTCGACGCGCTCGGGAAGCCAGCGCGCCAGCTCCTCGGGATCGCTGAACGCCCGGAAAACCCGCTCGGGCGAGGCGGTCAGCCGGCGGCGCATCCGGATCGTGCGCGGCTCCGCGCTGATTCGGGCGGCGCTCTTGCCGGTGCGTGGCGCTGTGACGTCGGCCATGGGCGCAGTCTATGCCACCGCGGGGCGCGTGCCATGGCCGAGCGCCGGGGTCAGGCGTGCTTGATCGTGATCCGCTCGATGATGTTGGCGACGTCCTCGCACTTGTCGATCGTGTCCTCGAGCAGGCCGTAGACGTCCTTCCACTTGATGACCTCGACGGGCGACTCGCCGTCGGCGAACAGGTCGGCGATCGCCTTGCGCGTCAGGAGATCGCCCTCGTTCTCCAGGCGGTGGACCTCGATCCAGTACTTGTCGAGGCCGCGGAAGGTCTGCAGGACCGACAGCGCCTCGTGGAGCTGCTCGCACTGTGCGGCGATGATCGAGGCCTGCTGAACCGCGACGGCGGTCGGCGCCTCGATGCGATACAGCACGAAGGTGTCGGCCGCCTCCTCGATGAGGTCGAGCACGTCGTCGAGGGCGCTGATGAGGGCGTGGATGTCCTCGCGGTCGAACGGGGTGACGAACGTCCGCTCGAGGCGCCGCCCGATCTCATGGCTGATCTCGTCGCCGCGGCGCTCGGCGTCCCGCAGCTCGCGCGCCCGCTCGACTGGCGCGTCATAGGCCCGCAGCATCGCCTCGAGCAGGCGGGCCGCCCCGAGAACGTTGGCGGCGTCCTCGACGAACAGGTCGAAGAAGCGCTCGTCCCGGGGAATGAAGCGGAATCGCACGGGCGTCAGGGTAGCGCCGTGTGCGATGCTCGGCAGCGTGGAACAGCTCGTCATCGTCTTCATCGCTTTGCAGGCCCTTGCATTGGCGGTCGCGCTCGGCGTGGCGTGGTCGCGCGGGCGAGCGTTGGAAGCCATCGGCGAGGCACTCCACGAGGCGATCGCGCCACGCGAGCGGACCGAGGAGGGCCTGATCGACCGGGTGCGGCGCCTGCGCCGGCGGGCCGAGGCGGCCGAATTCGGGATGGCGCAGCGGCTGCGCGACCTGGCCTATCTGGCCGATCTCGTCGGTGTGGGCATCGTCCGCCTGTCCGACGACCTTCGGGTGGAGATCGCGAACACCGCCGCCCACGTGTTCGTCCGGCGGGAGCCGGGCACGATGGTCGGGCGGACCGCGATCGAAGCCCTCGGCGACCATCGCATCGAGGCGATCGCGCGGCGCGCCCTGGACGAGGGCGCCGCGAGCGCCGAAGTCTCGCTCGACGCCGACGACGCGGCGCCGACGCTGGTCGTCCGCGCCCGACGATCGCCGATCCTCGGTGTCTGGCTGGTGCTCGAGGACGTCGCCGAGCTGCGGCGCCTGCAGCGGATTCGGGCCGAGTTCATCGACAACCTGTCCCATGAGCTCAGAACGCCGATCACGACCGTCGGTCTGCTCGTGGAGGCGCTCGCGCGAGACGCCGAGACCGGCGCCGACACGGTCCCGTCGCGAATGCGCGAACGGATCGGCAAGCTCGAGGTGGAGACCGGCAACATCGCCCAGATGGTTGCCGAGCTGCTGGACCTGGCTCGCATCGAGAGCGGTGGCCGCCAGCAGCTCCACCTCGACGACGTCGATCTCGGGGCGGTCGCGACCGAGTCCGTCGAGCGCCTGCGGCCGTTCGCCGAACGGCAGGGCGTCAGCCTCGCGGTCGAGGTCGAACCGGACCTGCCGGCGGTGCGCGGCGAGGCGACCCGGCTCGGGCAGGTCTTCGCGAACCTGATCCACAATGCAGTGAAGTTCAGCCCCGGCGGCTCGGCGGTCGAGGTCGCCGTCCGGGGCGATGGGTCGAACGTCGCCGGCTCGGTTCGTGATCGCGGCGTCGGCATCGCCGCGGCCGATCAGGCCCGGATCTTCGAACGGTTCTACAAGGTCGACCGGTCGCGGACGCGCGGCGGTGGCGGCACCGGTCTCGGCCTGGCAATCGCCCGGCACATCGTCGCCGGCCACGGCGGCGAGATTCGCGTCGAGTCCGAGGAGAGCGTCGGTTCGACGTTCACGTTCTCGATCCCGGCTGCCGCGCCCGTCGTCGCGGGCGCCGGCGGCGCGGCAGGCGGCTCGAATGGCTGACGAGCTCGTCGTCGCGACGCTCAACCTGCGCAACATCGCCGACCGGTGGGTCGAGCGGCTGCCGCTGCTGCTGGCCGACATGGCCGCGCTCCAGCCCGACCTGCTCGGGCTGCAGGAATGCGTGTTCGCGGTGCAGCAGGATCGCATTCTCGCGGCGGCCGGCGAGGCGCGCTACCAGATCCGCCGCGGCTGGGCCGGGCGGCCCGAGTACGGCAACAGCCTCCTCGTCCGCGATCAGCTCGTGCCCGGCGCGGACGAGCGGCTGGAGCTCGGTCGCAACCGCTCCGCGCTCCGCGTCGAGACGCGAACGGCGGCCGGCGCGGGCCTGGGCTTCGCGGTGACGCACCTCCACCACCTGCCCGACGACGTGTCGGTCCGCGAAGGCCAGGCCCGGCAGCTCGTGGACTGGCTGGCCGGTCTGGCGGATCCGATCGTCGTCGTCGGTGACTTCAACGCCGATCCGACGGAGCCGGCCTACCGGGTCATGACCGACGCGGGCTTCAGATCGGCCCACCTGGAGGCGAACGGGGCGGAACCGGCGCTGACCTGGCCGTCGGGGATCGTGGCGGACGGCAGCGACGACGAGGGCGAGCCCGGCTGCCTCGACTACATCTGGCTGCGCGGCCCGCTGACGACGCTCTCGTGCCGCCTCGCCTGGGACCGCCCGGCGGTCGACGACCCGACGCTCTTCCCGTCGGACCACTTCGGGCTGATCGCCCGGATCCGCCTCGAGTCGACGGCCGCGACCTCGTGACCGCGCTTCGCCTGGCGCATCGCGGCGACTGGCGCGTCGCGCCCGAGAACTCGCTCGATGCGATGCGGGCGGCCCTCGCGATCCCGGCCTGCGATGGCCTGGAGTTCGACGTTCGTGCCTCGGCGGACGGCGTCGCCGTCCTGCTCCACGACGACACGCTTCAGCGCGTGCAGGGCGTGGACGCTCGCTGTGCCGACCTGCCGGCCCCGGCGCTCGAGCGGCACGGCATCCCGACGCTCCAGGCGGTGCTGGCACTCGCCATGGGGTCGGGCGACCGCGACGAGCCGTTCCTCGACATCGAGTTCAAGGCGCTGGTGCCGACCGCGTTGCCGCTCATCGACGCAGCCCGGGGGCACCGTGCCGGCGGCCTCCGGCAAGCGGTCGTGTCGACGTTCCACCCGGACGTCATGGCCTGGCTGGCGGCGGAGCGACCGGCGTGGCCGAGGTGGGCCAACGTCGTCGACCTCGAGCCCGCGACGATCGATGCCGTCGCTGCGTTCGGCTGTCGAGGGTTGGCCTCGGAGTGGCACTCGATCGACGCGTCCGGCATGCGTCGTGCCGCTGAGGCCGGCCTGGCGGTGGCCGCCTGGACCGTCCGCCGGCGCGACACGTTCCGGCGCCTCGAGCGGCTCGGTGTCGTCGCGAGCTGCGTGGAGGCGTCCGCCCTCGACGGCTGATGAATCGCGACGGGGCCCGGCGAGGTCGCTCGCCGGGCCTGTGTTGTGAATGGGCTGTCGCTTCAGCCGCCGCACGGACAGTCAGGACCGCATGGGCAGTCGCAGGACGTCATCGCCACCTCCTTCCCTGTCGTTTCGAGCTCGGCCGCCGGCAATCCGCAGGCCGACGGGGTCAAGCCGGCTTCGTCGCCCGGACGATGGCCGAGTGCATGCCCTCGGCGACCGTGTGCGTCGGCACGATCTCGACATCGACGAGCCCGACGGCTCGGAGCCCGTCGCGGAACTCGCCGAACGACAGCGCACCGGCGATGCAGCCCACGTAGCTGCCGCGCTCGGCCCGTTCCGCCGGGGTCAGCTTGTCGTCGGCGACGATGTCGCTGACGCCGACGCGGCCGCCGGGACGGAGGACGCGGGCGATCTCGGCAAGCGTCGCGCGCTTGTCGGCCGCGAGGTTGATCACGCAGTTGCTGATGACGACGTCGACGCTGGCGTCGGGCAGCGGCAACGACTCGATCGTGCCCTTGACGAACTCGACGTTGTCGATGTGCGCCTCGGCGGCGTTGCGCCGGGCGAGGTCCAGCATCTCGTCGGTCATGTCGACGCCGATCGCGCGGCCGGTCGGTCCGACCCGCCTGGCGGAGAGCAGGACGTCGATCCCGCCACCGGACCCGAGGTCGAGGACGGTCTCACCGGATCGCAGCTCGGCCACTGCGACGGGGTTGCCGCAGCCCAGTGAGGCGAGCACGGCGGCGTCCGGGAGGCCGGCTCGCTCGGCCTCGTCGTACAGCCCGATGCTGAAGCCGCCGACGCTCTCGGCGGATGCATTGCTCCCGCAGCAGTCGGGCCCGCAGCACCCTGCGCTGTCGGTCGTGACCGCTCGTGCGGCTTCGGCGTAGCGGCTGCGGACCTCCTCGTGGAGCGGCGTGAGGACGAGTGGCTGGTCGGTCATGTCAGGGTCTCCCGGGACGCGAAATCGGCCGGCTCTTCCGAGCCGGCCGGACGGTGAGTGAGGGATCAGGCCGGGCACGCGCAGGCATCGACCTGCGCGGGCTGGCCGCCAAGGGCGCCACGGAGCCGGGCGATGAGCCCGGGCCCGATCGTCGGCCGGATGCCGTGATACTCGGAAGCCAGGCGCGCCTCGTACAGGGCGCGCCGCTCGATGGCCTCATGTGCTTCGCCTGACCAGTTGGCGATCGGCCAGGGGCCGAGGTGGATGCCACCGTCCATCGTGCGTTCCTTTCGATGATCTCGCGGTCGGATATCGATGGGCGTCAATATAGGGCGTACATTGATGGTTGTCAATATTGATATTCGTCGATAAACTGCAGGTCGAATGGCACGCACCACGAACCCGGACGTTCAACTGCTGGCCGCGCTGGCGGACCCAACGCGCCTCGAGATCATGCGCGAGCTCGCGGCTTCACCGGAGGTCTGCGCCTGCGACTTCACCTCCTGCTGCGACGTGTCGCAGCCGACGGTCTCCCACCACCTCAAGGTCCTGCGCGAGGCTGGCGCCGTCATCTCGGAGCGGCGGGGCAACTGGGTCTTCTACCGCATCGCGCCGACCCTCCAGGAACGACTCGCGGCGATCGCCGGGACCGTCATGCCCGGGGGCCTCGTGCCGCTCGCGTCGCTGGGGCGTGGCGCGCGACCCGCGCCGCTCGTGCCCGGGAGTCGGCCCCCCGCCGTCTAGCCGAGCGTCCTGGCGGTGCATGCCGCGCCGTCAGCGCCGGATCCGTCGCGTGGGCCGAGCCTGACCACTGCGACCTCGGCGCCGACCTGTCAGCCGGGCAGGATGCTCGGCGGAATCAGCCAGCGCAGCGTGCTTGCACCTTCAACGGCCCCAGCGGCCAGGTCGACGCGCGCGAGGGCGCCCTTCTCGAGCGCGATCGGGGCGCCGGTCAGCGAGCTGGCCAGGGCGCTGAAGTCAGGGTCGTGGCCGACGAGCATGATCCAGTGCGAACGGCGATGCCGCTCGATCAGCCCGACCAGCTCCGTCAGGCCGAACGGCCCGCCGAGCGCGTCGTCGATGACGACGCCGCAACCGACCTGCCGCGCGACGGCCTCGGCCGTTTCCCGGGCGCGGACCTTCGGCGAGGTGACGATGACGTCCGGGCCGCGGCCGGCATCGGCGAGCAGGCGGGCGAGCAGCCTCGCCTGGTCCCGGCCCCTGGGCGACAGCGGCCGCCCGGCGTCGTCCCCGCTCCAGGCCGCCGCGTCGCCGGCGTCGGCATGGCGGAGTAGCAGGATCGACCGGGTCCCCCGGGCTGCCGGCGTCTCGTCGACGAGTGAGTCGTTCGCCGGCGTCGGGGTTGCCGTCGAGCTCGCGGCGGCGTCGCCGGGCTGGCTCGGCTCGGCACGCGTCATGACCGCCGCAACGCGATGGGGAGGAACGTGTGGATCCGGCCCGACAGCTCCCGCAGCGCGCGCTCGAACGCCGCGAGACGTTCCGACTCGGTGCCGGTCGCCTCGGCCGGATCGTCGATGCCCCAGTGAAGGGTCTCGCCGCCCCCGGGGAAGACCGGGCAGCTCGCGCGGGCGCGATCGCAGACGGTGATGACGTAGTCGAACGGTTGGCCCACGAAGCGGTCGATCGTCTTCGAGGTGGCGCCGCTGATGTCGATCCCGACGTCGGCCAGAACGCGCACCGTCAGCGGGTTGATGGGCTTCGGATCGACCCCGGCGCTGACGACCTCGAAGCGGGCACCGCCGTCGCGGCGCAGGATCGCCTCGGCCATCTGGCTGCGAGCCGAGTTGCCGGTGCAGACGAAGATGACCCGGATCGGTCGCTCGCCGTCGATCGACCGAGTCGCGACCCCGGTGTCCCGGAGTGTCACGGGTTGAGATCCTCGACCTCGCCGGTAGCGAGGTAGACGACGTCCTCGGCGATGTTGGTCACCCGGTCGCCGATCCGCTCGACCCAGTGGGCGGCGAGGATGACGCGGGTGCCTCCGGCGACGGATGTCGGGTCCAGGCGCATGAGCTCGATGATCTCGCTGAAGATCGTCCGGTAGCCGTGGTCGATGTCGTCGTCGCGAGCCGCGACCTCGCGGGCCACGGCGTCGTCGATGTCGATGAGGGCGGTGACCACGCCGCGCACCTGGTCGGCGGCGAGGTTGCCGATCCGGGCCAGCTCGCGGACCTGCGGCAGCGCCGGCTCCTCGATGAGCCAGCGCAGCTGCTTGGCGATCCCCGCGCCGTGGTCGCCGATCCGCTCCAGCTCGAACGCGACGTGGTCGAGTGCGATGAGGAAGCGAAGGTCGCGAGCGACCGGCGACTGGGTGGCGATGGCCGTGATCACCGTGTCGGCCACCTGGCGCTGCGCGTCGTTGACGCGGGCGTCATCGGCGATGACCCGCGCGGCAAGCTCGAGATCGCGATCGGCGAACGCCTGGATCCCGGCCCGGATCTGGGCCTCCACGAGGGATCCCATTCGGAGGATCGCGTCCTTGACCAGCCGCTCCTCGCGGTCCAGGCCGGTCCGGGAGGCGGCATGCGGCTGCTCGATCGTCGTCGACGCGTGCTCGAGGGCTTCGTCCATCAGCCGAACCGCCCGGAGATGTAGTCCTCGGTCAGCTGCTCGCGCGGGTTCGTGAAGATCTTCACCGTGTCATCCACCTCGACGACGTAGCCGGCCCGGTCGTCGCCCATGTTCAGGAACACGGTCCGATCCGACGCCCGCGCGGCCTGCTGCATGTTGTGGGTCACGATGACGATCGTGTAGTTCTCCTTGAGCTCGGCCATCAGCTCCTCGATCTGGAGCGTCGAACGGGGATCGAGGGCCGAGGCGGGCTCGTCCATCAGGATGATCTCGGGCTCGACGGCGATCGTGCGGGCGATGCACAGCCGCTGCTGCTGGCCGCCCGACAGGGCCAGGCCCGACTGCTTGAGCTTGTCCTTGACCTCGTCCCACAGGGCGGCCTGGCGGAGGCTCCGTTCGACCAGCTCGTCCATGTTGTCGCGGTAGCCGTTGAGCCGCGGGCCGAAGGCGACGTTGTCATAGATCGACTTGGGGAACGGGTTCGGCTTCTGGAAGACCATGCCGATCCGCCGGCGGACCTCGACCGGGTCGACGTCGGCGCGATAGAGGTTGGTGCCGTGGTACCGCACCTCGCCATCGAGGCGGCTCCCCGGCGTGAGGTCGTTCATGCGGTTGATGGCTCGCAGCAGCGTCGACTTGCCGCTGCCCGACGGTCCGATGAGGGCGGTGATGGCGTGCGCCGGAACGCTGAAGGAGACATCGCGCACCGCTCGGAAGGCGCCGTAGAAGATGGACACGTCGCTGAGCTCGACGGCGGGATTCGCCGGGCGCGCCTCGGGCTCGTTGCGCGGGGCCGACGCATCGCGCGCGCGGGCGATCGGGCGCGGCGGAACCATGGCGCCCGGCGGGCGGATCTCGGGCGGCTGCGATGGCGTGGCTTCGACGGCGGGATCAGTCATCGTCGGCGTGGTCATGGTTGCGCTTTCGGTGGTGACACGCAACGGTCCTCCGGTGGTACGGCTGGGGTCGGTGTCGCGGCTGGTGACCCATGTCAGCGGGCCGCGCGTCGGGTGGCGATGGCTCGGGCCACGATGCTCAGCACGAGGACGAGCGCCATCAGCTCGAGCGCCCCGGCCCAGGCCCGCTCCTGGCCCGCGGCGAACGCGCCGCGGGCCTCGCGGAAGATCAGCAGCGGCAGCGCCGTCTGGCCCTGTCCCTGGAAATCGAGCACGACGGTCTGGGCGGCGAGCGCGGTCAGGACGAGCGGTGCCGTCTCGCCGAGCGCCCGGGCGACGGCGAGCATGACGCCGGTCGTCAGGCCGGACGCCGCCGCCGGCAGGGTCACCCGGAAGACCGTCTGCCACTGCCGCGCCCCCAGCGCGTAGCTGCCGCGCTTGAGGTCGCCCGGGACCGTCCGCAGGATCTCCTCGGCGGACCGCACGATGATCGGCAGCATGATGATCGCCAGCGACACGGCTCCGACGAAGGTCCCGAAGCCGATCTGGCGGACCAGGACCGCGTAGACGAACAGTCCGACGAAGACGCTCGGGACGCCGGTCATGACATCTGCGAAGAAGCGGATCGGTGCGGCCAGCCGCGACCGCGGGAACTCGGTCAGGAACAGCGCTGCGGCGATGCCGATCGGGACCGCCATCAGCGTCGCGAGACCGCCCATGTACAGCGTCCCGATCAGGCCATGGAGGTAGCCGCCGCCCTGGACTCGGCGCGAGAAGTTGAACGTCGAGGTCAGGAACTCGGTGGTCATCGCGGGCAGGCCCTGGGCGATGGTCACCGCGATGATCAGGAACAGCGGCACCAGCGCGGCCAGCACGGCCAGTCCCAGCACCGCGTGCATCGCGGCGTTGACGAACGCGCGTCGGCGGGCCCTCGCGCCCGTGGCCCGGAGCGACACGGCCGCGGTCACGAGATCGCCTCCCCGGACAGGTCGCCGAGCCGGCGGACGATGAGGCGGGCCGCCATGTTGATGACGATCGTGATCGCGAACAGCGTCACGCCCAACGCGATGAGCGCGTCGATCGCCTCCGGCGCCGACTCCTGGAAGGTGTTGACGATCTTCGCGGCGATCGACTCGCCCTGCTGGAACAGGCTGATGTTGATCGTCGTGCCGCCGCCGATCAGCAGGGCGATCGCGATCGTCTCACCGAGCGCCCGACCGAGGCCGAGCATCGTCGCCCCGACGATCCCGGGCCGGCTGCGGGGCACGACGACCTGCCACATGACCTCCCAGCGCGTGGCGCCGAGCGCGTACGCGGCCTGGCGTTCGGCAGCCGGGGCCGCCCGGAAGATCTCGTGGACGATCGCGGTGATGATCGGCAGGATCATGATCGCCAGCACCACGCCGGCATAGAACGGGTTGAAGGCGACTACCGGTCCTTCGAAGATCGGGATGAAGCCGAGCGTTTCGCTCAGGAACTTCGCGACCGGCTTGAGGACCGTGGGCGCGAAGAAGTGGAGGCCCCACAGCCCGTAGACGACGCTCGGGATCGCCGCCAGCAGCTCCACCAGGTAGGCCAGCGGCCGCGCCACGCGCGGGCCGGCGACGTCGCTGAGGAAGAGCGCGATCGCGATCGACAGCGGCAACGCCAGCGTGATCGCGAGCAGCGAGGTGACGAGCGTCCCGAACATGAAGACGCCCGCCTGGTAGGTGCCGGTGATCTCGGTCCGTGATACGCCCGGGTCCCACGTGATCCCGGTCAGGAAGTCCACGATGCCCTGCGACGAGAACACCGGCAGGGCGTCGAGCGTCGTCGACCCGATCATCAGCGCGAGGATCAGCAGGACGGTGATCCCGCCCGCCGCAACCGCCCAGCGGAAGGCGCGATCGCCGAGCCGACCACGGCCCGAGCTCGCGATCCCGCCGGGGTTCAGTGTCGTGGTCCTCGAGGTCATCGTCGGCCGATTGCGATCAGCCTTGCTCGTTGATCCGGTCGACGTTGGCCAGCGCCTTCTGCTGGAGCACGTCGCCGATCGGCGCGTACAGCAGCTCTTCGGCGATCGAGTCGCCCTGCTCCAGGCCCCAGCGGATGAATGCCTTCAGCGCGTCCGCCTTGGCCGTGTCGTAGCCACAGGTGGAGGCGAGGATCCACGTCGCGCCGGCGATCGGGTAGCCGTCACCGCCGACGTCGAGGATGTTGAAGCGCAGGTCGTCGGGGATCGAGATCCCGTCGGCGGCGGCAGCCGTCGACTCGAGCGTCGGTTCGATGGCGTTGCCGTCGTCGTTCACCAGCCTGGCCACGGGCAGGCCGTTCTCGATCGCGTACGACAGCTCCACGTAGCCCAGCCCGCCGTCGTTCTGGCTGATCGCCGCCGCGACGCCGTCGTTGCCCTGGCCGCCCACGCCGCTTGGCCATGACACTTCCTTGCCTTTGCCGACCTGCGAGCTCCAGTCGCTGCTCTCGTGGTCGAGGTAGGTCGTGAAGATCGAGGTCGTCCCGGATCCGTCCGAGCGGTGGGCGACGATGATGTCCTCGTCGGGCAGGGAGAGCCCGGCGTTCAGTGCCTGGATCGCGGCGTCGTTCCACTTCGTGATCGTGCCGAGAAAGATCTTCGCGAGCGTGTCGGAGTCGAGCACCAGCCCGTCGACACCGGCGAGGTTGTACGCCACCGCGACCGCGCCGAACACGGTCGGGATGTGCAGCACGGCGTCGCATGCCCGGGCGTCGAGGGCGGCGGTGATCTCGTCGTCCTTCATGAACGCGTCGGACCCGCCGAAGTCGGTGGTCTGCTCGATGAACTGCTGGACGCCACCGCCCGATCCGATCGGCTCGTACGTGATCCGGACACCTGGCTCGGCGGTCCTGAACGCCCCGATCCATTCCTGGTACACGGGATCGGGGAACGTGGCGCCGGCGCCGAGCAGCGTCGCTTCGAGGTGCGCCATCGAGCCGGGCGGCTGCGTCGCCGGGCTGGGGGCCGCGCCCCCGCCGCAGGCGGCCACGAGCAGGCTGCCGGCGAGCGCGATCCCGGCGAGTGGGCGACTGTCGATGCGGGTCACGGTCGATCGTCCCTCCATCTGCGCGCCCACGGCGCGGCGGCTCACGGTTCCTGCGATCTGTCATCGCCACGCTCGTGGCTGGAAGTCAACGCGGGATCGCTCACGTGTTAACAACCGGTGTGCGATCGCGCGGCACGCGCCGATGGCGCTGGAGCGGCGGCGGTCGAGTCGCGACGGACGCTCAGCGCCTCCGCTGGCTGCGCTGCATCGCGGCCCGCGCCCAATCCAGCTTCGAGCCGCTCGCGCTCACCAGGCCGGCGCTCACGGCGAGGGCGGCCGCCAGCGCCTCGAGATCCTCGACCTCGCCCTTCACCAGCTCGGCCTCGAGCTCGACCCGGCGGTCGAGGACCCGATCATTGCGCGGGTCGGCGAGTGCCTCGAGCTCGTCGAGGCTGAGCTCGACGGTTGTCGGACCGCGCCCGAGGAGACGGCTGCGGCGCCGCTGGCGGATGCACGCGACAACCCGCAGCCAGGCGCGGCCGACCGCCGCGACGACGATGTCGCGGGCCGCCGAGGGTGGCCACGTGGCGGGATCGGGGGTCGGCCGTGCGGGCCCCTCGACCTCGAGGCGGCGATGCAGTGGCCCGCCGAGGGGCTCGGCGGTCGACTTGACGGCCAGCGTGTGGCGTCCGCTCTCGGCGCGGATCCGAGCCGCCAGGCCGGACGTTCGCAGGCGTCCCGACGCGGTATCGAGGTACAGGTCCAGGACATCGCGCGTCGTTGCCAAGGAAACCGTGTGGAATCCCGCCAGCAACGGCAGATTCGGATCGGGCACCGGTTCGAAGAGCGGCCGCAGCGGCGCCGCGTCGAGGACCTCGAACTTGAGCTCGACCTCGACCGGGGCATCCCCCTCGCTGCCGGCGGACATGGACGGGTGTCGCGGCGCTCAGCCGGTGGGCACGTTGCGGCGGGCGGTGCACTCGGGGCATCCGCAGCGATCGCGCAGCAGGGTGAACGGGTAGAAGCCGGTGGCGTGACCGTCTGCCCAGTGCGGCGCGATCGCGTAGCTGCCGACGAGGTGGACGTCGGTCAGGCGGGTCTGATCGGCCGTCAGCGTAGGGCCGGAGTCGAGCCAGCCGGGCAGGCCGGCCTCGCCGCGACAGAACGCGCACGGGCACAGCCAGCGCAGCTCCCCGGCGGCGTACGTCGTCCGGTGGCCGTCGGCCCATTCGAGCTCCAGGGTGCCGGCGGCGCGGTCGGCGTGGATGCGGGTCGGGGTGCTTC
Organism: Chloroflexota bacterium; assembly: GCA_003250155.1. Taxonomy (GTDB): domain Bacteria; phylum Chloroflexota; class Limnocylindria; order Limnocylindrales; family CSP1-4; genus UBA5189. Next base: position 13,965 of record QKHE01000124.1, read on the forward strand.
GACCCGCCGTGGCTTGCTCGGTCACCCGGCCATTCTGCCCCGCCGGCGCGCATCATGGATTCCGATGGATGCGGCCGGTCTGGGCAATGCCCACGAGCTCGGGGTCGAGGAGACGGCTCATGCCCTGGGCGTCGATCCCTCCCAGGGGCTCGATCCGCCGGAGATCGCCCGTCGCGCGGCGGCGGTCGGCGCGAACGAGCTGGAGCGACACGAGCCGACGTCGGTCTGGCGGCTTCTCATCGGCGCGGCGACCGAGCCGTTCGTGCTGCTGCTCGCCGCGGCGGCCATCGGGGCGATCCTGCTCGGCGAGGTGCGCGACGGCCTGCTGATCTTCGTCGGCCTCGTGCCGATCGTCGCCGCGGATGTCGCCACCGAGTTCCGCGGCGAGCGCGCGCTCGAGGCGCTGCGGAGCGCCAGCGCGCCGCAGGCCCGCGTCCGGCGCGGTGGTGGGGTCGAGGACATCCCGGCGGCCGCCCTGGTGCCCGGCGACGTGGTCCTGCTGCGGACCGGCGACGTCATCCCAGCCGACCTCCGCTTCTCGGGCGCGGACCGGCTGCTCATCGACCGCAGCATCCTGACCGGCGAGTCGGTGCCCGAGTCGGGGACGATCGCCGCGGATGCGGCGGACGCCGGCGTCCCCGACCGTCGCTCGATCGGCTATGCCGGCACGAGCGTCGTCGGCGGGCGAGGGGAGGGCATCGTGGTGGCCATCGGCCGGGTCACGGAGCTGGGCCGGATCGCCGAATCGGTGGGCGAGCGACGGCGGCGTCGATCGCCGGTCCAGTTCGAGCTCGACCGCCTGGTCCGGATCCTGCTCGGGGTGGCGATCGCGCTGATCGTGACGGTGACGACGCTCGGGTTCCTGCGCGGCCGGTCCATCGGCGAGAACTTCCTGGCCGGCATCTCGGCGGCCATCGCGGCGATCCCCGAGGAGCCGCCGATCTTGCTGGCCGTGATCCTCGGCCTGGGCGCCTATCGGCTCCTGCGGCGAGGCGTGCTGGTCAGGCGGCTGAACGCCCAGGAGGTCCTCGGCGCGATCGACCTGATCGTGACCGACAAGACCGGGACGTTGACCGAGAACCGGCTCGAGGTGGCGATGGTCGCCGACGCGGACGGCGAGATCGGCGATCCGGCGGCGAGGCGCGACGTCCTGCTGGCGGCGTTGCGCGCCGAGGAGGACGCCTGGGCACGGTCGGCGGGCACGCCCCCGGGGTCGTTCACGCAGGCCCTCGAGCGGGCGGTCGAGGCGGCCGGCGGATCGATCGACCTCGACCCGGGCGATCTCATCAGCGCCGAGCCGGTCACGGACCTGACCCGGCGGACCCAGATCGTGTGCCGGGTCGACGGCGGCATCGAGTGCCTCGCCATCGGTGCGCCGGAGGCCGTCTTCGAGCTGGTCGATGACACGACCGTCGCCAGCGGCTGGCGGACCACCGCCGAGGCGGCTGCGGCGGGCGGCATCCGCGTCGTCGGCCTGGCCCGCGGCGACGGCAGCGGTCCGTGGGACATGCTCGCCCTCGTCGGCTTCGCCGACCCGGCCCGGCGCGGGATCGCCGAGGCCCTCGGGCAGGCGACGAGCGCGGGCATCCAGACGGTCGTGGTGACCGGCGATCACCCGGCCACGGCGCGGTCGATCGCGAGCGCGGCCGGGATCCCCGCCGAGCGGATCGTGACCGGCGACGAGGTCGGCGGTTGGAACGATGACGAGCTTGGGCGCGAGCTGGCCGACCTGCACGTGGTCGCGCGGTCGGTGCCGGAGCAGAAGGACCGCATCGTCCGCGTCGCTCGCGAGGCCGGCCGGATGGTGGCCGTCACCGGCGACGGGGTGAACGACGCACCGGCGCTTCACCGCGCCGACGTGGCCGTCGCGATGGGCAGCGGCACCGCCGTGGCGCGCGAGGCGGCCGACCTCGTGCTGGGAGACGACTCGTTCGTGACCCTGATGTACGGCCTGCGCGAGGGCCGCCGGATCGTCGACAACGTCCAGAAGGGCCTGGTGTTCCTGGTCTCGACGCACGTCGCCTTCCTCGGCTTCATCCTGATCGCGACGCTGGCCGGCTTCGACCAGCCGCTGCTGCCGATCCAGATCCTGTGGATGGAGCTGTTCATCGACGTGTCGGCGTCGTTCGCGTTCGAGCGCGAGCCCGCCGAGCCGGACGTCATGCAACGGCCGCCGCGGCGGCGCGGCGAGCCGCTCCTGCCGTGGTGGCTCCTGCTCCGCCTCAGCGGCGCCGGGGCCTTCTCGGCCGTCGCCGCGCTGTGGCTGATGATGACCGTGGGCGGATCGATCGAGCACGCGACGTGGGTGGCGTACACGGCCCTCGTGGCGGGCCAGGTCGTGCGCGCCTATGCGAATCGCAGCCTTCGAATCCCGGTCGTCCGCCTGTCCCGGAACGGCGTCCTGTTGGCCGGCGGTCTGATCGTCCTCGTGATCCAGTTCCTGCTGCCGTTCATTCCGGGCGTCGCCGACGCGTTCCGGGCGTCGCCCCTGGATGTTGGGGAGTGGCTGCTCGTCGCCGCCGTCGCGCTCGCGCCGGCCGTTGCCGCCGAGCTCGTCCGGTCGACGCGCCGCGCGACCTGGGTGGCCTGACCGGGGCCGTTGGCTTGGGGCCGAGTGGCCCTACCGGTTCCGCGGCCGCGTTGCCTAGCGTCCAGTCGTGCGCGCGATGACGATCGAGGACCATCAGCTGCCGCCTGCGTCGGCAGCCCACGAGACGCGCGCCAACAGCGTCCTGCGGCCGATCGTCTTCGGCGCGAACGACGGGCTGGTCTCGAACCTCGCCCTCGTGATGGGCGTTGCCGGCGCGACCTCCGACGCCTCGATCATCGTCCTTGCCGGGGTCGCCGGCCTGATCGCCGGGGCGTTCTCGATGGGTGTCGGCGAGTACATCTCGGTGCAGAGCCAGCGGGAGCTGCTCGAGTACCAGGTCGCGTTCCAGCGCAAGCAGCTGCGCGACGCGCCCGAACAGGAGCGGGCGATCCTTGCCGCGGCCTACGTCGAGCGGGGCTTCAGCGGTGCCGAGGCCGAGCGGTTCGTGGACGCCGTCTTCGACGACCATGACCACGCGGTCCGGCTCCTCATCTTCGAGGAGGTGGGGCTCGACGAGCGCTCGATCGGCTCGCCGCTCGCGGCCGCCGGCGGGTCGTTCCTGGCATTCACCGTGGGCGCCTTCGTGCCGCTGCTGCCGTACCTAGTCCTCGTCGGCAATGCCGCCTTCGGCGGCAGTCTCGGGCTCAGCCTGGCGGCACTGGCGCTGCTCGGCGCCGGCATCGCGATCCTGACCCGGCGGCCGTTGGCCTACGGCGCGATCCGGCAGGTCCTGCTG
>QKHE01000125.1 GCA_003250155.1 Chloroflexota bacterium
TCACGTCGCCCACCGCGGTCACAAGGGCCCTGGCGCCGGTCGGCGAATCGCTGAACACCGGCCTGCCCGCCTCGAAGACCAGCGCCGGAACGTCAAGGTTCGCGGCCAGCCCGGAGCGCGCTCCGCCCAGGCTCACCTGCGTCACCTGGTGGTGCACGAGTTCCCCGGACTCGTTGAGCCTCGGACCGCTGTCAAAGCGCACGCCCGCCAGGTCGTCGGTGCCGTCGCCGTCGAAGTCGCCGATGCCGCGCAGGTGAGCGATATCGGTGCGCAGCGTCCCCGTTCCTGACGGCAGCGGACCGGCGACCAGGCCGGGGCCGCCGAACACGACCACGCTGCCCTCCGACCCCGTGAGGATCAGGTCATCGGTACGGTCGCCATCGACGTCGCCGCCGGCGAAGGGCGCGAGCCCGATGAAGCCGTCACCATCGGTCAGCGTACGCGTGTCGAAGGGCGTCCCGGCACCTTCCCCTGACACCGGGCTCGCGAAGCCGAGCAGCGACGGGGAGGTCTGGGTGCGCGGGATGAAGCCGAACAACAGGGTGCGGTCGATCGTCCGCCCGCTCACGTTGAGCGTCGCGTCGGCGCCGAGGTCCGTCGAGCGGAAGGCCAGGCGCGTGCCGTCGTCGCTCGCCTCGCCGTCCGCGTCTGCAAGGTAGGCGACGACCTTCGCCGAGGCGCTCCCCAGGCGAAGGTTGATCAGGGTGACCAGGTCCTCGCGGGCGTCGAAGCCTTGCGTCTCCGACGACGAGATCACGACTCTCGCGACGAATCCCTGGCTGTTCGAGATCGAGATCTCGTGCGAGCGCGTCGTCGGGAATCCGAGGAACGGCGGCGCTTCGGCAAGCCGGCCGTTGGCGGGCAGGTCCGCCGCGCCGACGGCGACTGCAGCGGTCTCCGCATCGCCGGACCGGCCGAGCACGAGCTGCACCGAGTCGTCTTCCACCACGACGAAATCGTCGACGTCGTCGCCGGTCACGTCGCCGACGCCGGCCAGCCGTGCGCCTGCCCCGGCGGCGAAGCTCGTCACCGCGTTGCCGGGCGTGAAGCCGCGGACGTTCACCTTCACGTCGTCGACGTACCAGCCCTCGCCGCCGTTGAGGAACTCGTCCACCGAGTCGAAGCGGAACTCGAGCTGGATGGACTTCTCGGACTGGCCCGCGGGGAGGAAGTCCGACAGGTCGAACGCCGCCGTATGCCATTGGCCGTCGTCGAGCAGCGTGCCGCCCGGGCCGTTGCTCGCGCCCGGGAGCGCGGTGACGGCTCCGGTCGCGAGGTCGCGCACGCGGACCTCGGCGAGGTCAAGGCCCGGAACGCCTTCGGTCTCCAGGAAGTAGCCAAACGACAATTCGGCGCTGGCGAGGCCCGGACGCAGGGTGATGACCGGACCGCGGGCCAGGCCCACGCTCGGGCTACCGTCTCCCTCTGCGAAGTTACCGCCGGCGGCGCCGTCCTCGCCTTCTCCCTGACCGAAGTACAGTGCGCCGTTCTTGAGGAGGTCATCCGGCGCCAGCCCCGCGTCGAAGTCGCCGGAGTCACGTCCCGTCGAGAAGTGCCAGAGGACTTCGGGGTCGGTCGCCCCGGTGTTGGGGTCCGGCACGGGGTCCGGATCCCGCGTCCAGGTCCCCGGCGCACCGATATCCGGGACGCCGATGAAGTGCTCGTCCAGCACCGTGCCCGCCGCCCTCCACTCCTCCTCGCTTCGACCTTCGAACAGGAACAGGCCGCCGGACGTCGACACCAGCAGGTCGTCCGTCCCCAGGTCGTCGACCGAGACGTTCCCGGCATTGGCCACGCCGAGCGGACCGGGCTCGAAGCCGCGGAAGACGAGGTCCGCGTCGTTGACGACGTCGACAAGGCCATTGAACTCGCTCCAGAGTTTCAGCTCCGGCTCGTTCTCGTCTCGCCCGAAGAAAACGTAGACGCCGTCCGTGCTGTCGTCGACACCGGAGATTGCGATCGCAAGGTCGTCGAGACCGTCGCCGTCATAGTCCCCGGGAGTCCCGACCACGGCCTTGGCGCCGGCCCCCGCCGCGAGGAGCGGCGCGGGCAGCCGCAATAGCATCGAGTCCGCAGCAGGATCGAACAGCGTGTCGCTGCCGAACGTGACGCGCGCATAGCTCATCCCGTCCGGCGCGTTGTCGCGCACGCGCAGGATCGCGTCCGGGCGGCCGTCGTCCGCGCCGCTCGCAGTGCCGATGTTGCCGAGCGCGATCGCGACCGGCGCGCCGCCGATGTCTCCGCTGCCGACGTCGATCGGCAGGAGCGACGTGTCGACCGTCTGCGCCGCGCCGTCCGCAGGCACTTCGACGGTCTCGCCCAGCGGATCCTTGAACAGGATCCGGTAGCGCAGCGCATCGCCGCCGTTCGGCAGCACGTGCAGCAGGTACTGCGCCGGCACGCCGGTGAAGCGCTCGACCGGCGTGAGCTCGAGACTGTCCGGATCCGGATCGGCGTCTGTCGCGGCGAACAGGTAGAACTCGAGCAGCTCGTCGTTCTCGGTGCGCACCTCGATCATGTCCGGCGTGAGCAACGCCGAGGAATGAGCGCCGTATTGGTTCGCCGCCACCGGCGTCAGCAAGCGATACCAGTCGCCGCGGTCGCCGTCGTGCAGCGTGAGTCCGGCGACCGTGCTGCCGGCCTGCACCGCGGGCAGGTCCGCCGCGAACAGGAACTCGTCGTTCAGCCCCGCGACGCCGTTGCGCGTCACGAACTCGAGCGCGTCCGGCTCGATGGTGGTATTGCCGACCAGCAGGTCGTCTCCCGGTCCGCCGAGGATGAGGTCGTTGCCGCCGCCGCCCATGATCAGGTCGGCGCCCGTGCCGCCCTCGATGCGGTCGTCGAGCGCGCCGCCGAACAGCCGGTCGTTGCCCGGCCCGCCGTCGATCTCGAGCGCGCCGATGAGCGCGCGCTGCTCGAAGTCGCCCGGATCGATCCCCCACTCGCTGTCGACGTTCGGATACTTGAACTCCGGATCGCCGTGCACCACGTCGTCGCCGCTGCGCGTCTGGATGACGGTGCGCTCTACGTCGCGCGTCTGGTAGAAGACGTAGTTCTGCACGTACACCGGCGATCCCGGCGACAGCGGCGCGAAGCCGAGCTGCGTCACCGCCGGATCGTTCGCCTGCCGCACGCGCAACTCCACGTCGCGGCCCTCGGCGCTCAACCGAAGCACGCCGTCCGGGAACTCGACGAGCACGGTGCCCGGGCCGAACGCCTCGTCGAGTTCAGCCTGCAGCTGACGGGCGAGCTGCGTCAGGCTCGTATTCGCCTCCGTGGTCGCCGCCTCCAGGCTGACGACCTCGGGCGCGTTCCCGTGCGACGGCACGCGCAGCTCGAAGGTCGCATCGGCGGTCAGCCTGCCGTCCGCCGGTGCCGCTTTGGTCGCGTTGATGACCTCTCGGTCGGCGGCGAACTCCTGGTTGTTGATGTCCCAGGCCAGCGCGGTGAACTCGTAGCGGTGCAGGAACCGGTTCCAGCGGATAGCGACGTCGTCGGGCACGTCGCGGCCTAGCCGGTCGATGTCCCCGCCCAGGAACAGCACGCGGTCGTCGCCCGGGCCGCCGGCGAAGAGATCGTTGAACGTCGGGATGAACGTCTCGTCGGTGCCCTTGATGAAGGGCAAACCGTCCGGGATCAGCTGGAACGTGTCATCGCCCTCCCCGCCGAAGAGCAGGTCCTCGGCCTGCCGGTCGGCGCCGCCGGTCAGCACGTCGTTGCCCGGCCCGCCGAAGATCCAGTCCTCCCCTGCGCCGCCCGAGAGCACGTCGTGCCCCGGGCCGCCGAGGATGATGTCGCGGCGCACCGCGTCGGACCGGCTGCCCTTGCTCACCTCCTCGAGGGCGGTGCCGTTGTCGAGGTCGATCGTCAGTTCGTACGTCGTGGGGATCCGGTTCGGCGAATCCACTCGCACCAGCCACTCGCTGCCGGCCGGCCTCGCACCGAGATCCAGGCTCACCGTCCGCTTGCCCGCGAGATCGAGGACGATGTAGCCGTCCGTCCCGACCCGCGGCGCGAGCTCGTAGCGGGCCGCCGCCGTCCCCGAGATCCGGATGAAGTACTGGCCCGGCGCGAGACCCTCCAGGCTGGCCGTCAGGACGCGGTCGTCGCCGTCCTGCACGGTCGCGAGCACGTTCCCGTCGGCGTCCAGCAGCTCCAGCGCCAGCGCGTCCGCGGCAGCGCCCTTCAGCAGATTAATGACGTCGCCTTTGGCCCCAGTGTCCTCGAGGACGAAGCTGAAAACGTCGACATCCGTCTCGTCGTGAATGGAGAGCCCGCGGACCCGAGCGAGCCCCTGGATCTCCTCCAGCCGGTACGCCGAAGCCGGTACTTCGTGCGACTCGCCGCTGTCGGTGGCATCCGGCGACAGCCGCACGAGAACGGTACCGACCGAGGCCGTCGGGTCGCTCGCGTCGAAGAGCGTCAGCGTGAGCTCGTCGAGATCGGAAGCGCCCGAGAGCACGAGTTGCGCGTTCGCGCCCGTACCGGCGCCGAGCGAGAACTGGTACCAGTCGACGTCGTCCGGGCTGTCGATGGTGAGGCCGGTGAACGCCGTGCTCACGGCGAGCGGCCCCTCGCCCAGGCGGTACGCGAACTGGGCGGTGTCGTTGCGCTTGACGATGCCGGCCGACTCGGTCGTCTCTTCGGGCAGACCGAGCTGGTCGCGCGCCGCGTCGTTGACGGCGGTGATCGT
>QKHE01000079.1 GCA_003250155.1 Chloroflexota bacterium
TCGGGCAGGGTGCGGAGGACCTCGACGTCGATGATCACCGCTGCCGGCTGGTGGAAGGCGCCGACGAGGTTCTTGCCCTCCGGCAGGTCGACCGCGGTCTTCCCGCCGATGGCCGCGTCGAGCTGGCCGACGAGCGTCGTCGGGACGTGGATCACGCCGATGCCCCGGAGGTATGTCGCGGCGATGAACCCGGCGGCGTCGGTCAGGGCGCCGCCGCCGATCGCGACGATCGTCTCGCCCCGCTCGACCCGTCGCTGCGCCAGCTCGCGCGCCGCCGCCTCGACGACGGTCATCCGCTTGGCCGCCTCGCCTCGGGGCAGGAGGACGCGCTCGACCGGCCAGTCCCGAGCTTCGAGCCCGCTCGCGATGCCGGACCCCACCGCGTCCCAGGCACCGGCCTCGGAGACCAGGATCGCCCGCCGCGCACCGGCCGCTCGGAGCGCCTCGGCCGTCGCCGTCGCCGCGATCCCCGAGCCGAGCACGACCTGTCCGATCGGTGTGTCCGCGCGCAGCAGGACCGTGCCGGCCGGCCCCTGCCCGTCGCGCGCCGCGGTCACGAGCGCATCGATCGCATCGACGACCGCGTTTGGCTCGGCCACCCCGCCGACCGGCGCGGCCGCGCCATAGAACCGAGCCCGCGCCGCGGCCAGCTCGCGGATCGCGCCCATCGGGTCGCGGCCGGCGACGAGCGGCCGCACGTTGGGACTCCTTCGGAGCCGCTGGGCGAGCACCTCGGGCCGCACGTCGAGGAAGACCGGCAGCCGGCCCCGGAAGAGCTGCCAGCGGTTTCGTGGATCGACGATCGCACCCCCGCCCGGGGCGACCACGCGGCGCAGCTCCCGGTCGCCGTCCGGCGGCCCGAGTCCCTCGATGGCCGCGCGCTCGCGACGCCGGAAGCCGGCCTCGCCCTCGTCCTCGAAGATCTCCGGGATCCGCGCCCCGGCCTCCGCTTCGATCGTCGCGTCGAGATCCACGAACGGCGCCCCGTGGCGTCCGGCGAGCCGGCGCCCGATCGCGGTCTTCCCGCTGCCTGGCAGCCCGATGAGCACGACCTCCAACCGACCGGCCCCTAGTCGTCGCCGCCGCTGCCGGCGGCGCTCTCGGCGCGCTCGTTCGGCGAGACGACCGCCGTGCCGATCGTCGGAGCCGGCAGCGGCGTCGCCAGCCGCTCGCGCCAGCGGGCCATCGAGTCCACCACCTCGGCCATCGAATCGCCACCGGTCTTCTCGAGCACGAAACGGGCGAGCGTGAGCAGGACCATCGCCTCGGCGACGATCCCGGCGGCCGGCACGACGCTGATGTCGCTGCGCTCGTAGTGGGCCTGCTCGACGGGCTCGCCGGTGATGAGGTCGGCCGAGGGCAGCGGCCTGGCCAGCGTCGAGATCGGCTTGACCGCGCCACGGACGATGATCGGCTGGCCGTTCGAGACGCCGGCCGTGAGGCCGCCCGCGTTGTTCGAGCGATGGGGCCACTCGCCGTCGCCGCGACCCTCGATCACGTCGTGGACCGCCGAGCCGAACCGCCGGGTCTGCTCGAAGCCGAGCCCGAGCTCCACGCCCTTGACGATGTTGATGCTCATGACCGCCGCGGCGAGTGCGGCGTCGAGCCGGCGGTCCCACTGCACGTACGACCCGAGCCCGATCGGGACGCCGGTCGCCACGACCTCGAACACGCCCCCGACCGTGTCGCCGTTCGTTCGCGCCTCGTCGATCCGGGCGACCATCGCCGCTTCGGCATCGGGGTCGGGACAGCGCAGGGGCGACGCCTCGGTGTCGTCGCGGCTGCGCCACGCTCGCTCGCGGTCGATCGCCACGCCGCCGACCTCGGCGGCGTACGAGTAGACGTCGATGCCGAGCTCGCGAAGGAAGGCCCGCGCCACGCCGCCGGCCGCCACCCGAGCCGCGGTCTCCCGAGCCGAGGCGCGCTCGAGGACGTTGCGCACGTCGCTGTGGCCGTACTTGAGCGCCCCGGCGAGGTCGCCGTGCCCCGGCCGGACCCGCGTCACTGGCGTGGAGCGCTTGTCGCCGGTCTCGACCGCCGCCCGGAGCGACGCCGCGTCCGCCTCGGACAGCGGTTCGACCTGCATCACGGCGGTCCAGTTCTCCCAGTCCCGGTTCCGAACGAGCAGCAGGATCGGCGAGCCGAGCGTCCGGCCGTGCCGGACGCCGGCCACGATCTCCGCCCGATCGTGCTCGATCTGCTGGCGCGCGCCGCGGCCGTAGCCGAGCTGGCGCCGCGCCAGGTCGACCGCGAGGCCGTCCTCGGTCAGGGCCAGGCCGGCCGGGACGCCCTCGATCGTCACGCCGAGCGTCCGGCCATGCGATTCGCCGGCGGTCAGGAAGCGAAACGGCTCAGCCATGGCAGTCGGCGGGGCCGTGCAGCCCGCGGCCCTCGCTCAGCTCGCCGGGGCCGCGGCGGTCTCGTCCGCGGCCGCCTCGTCGGTCGGGTCACCGGCCGGCTCGCCCTCCGCCGAGCGAATGCCCTCGGATCGGGCGCCGGCCAGCGCGTCGGCCATGATGTCCAGCGGCGCAGCCTGACCGGTCCACAGCGTGAACGCCGCGGCGCCCTGGTGGAGGAGCATCGTCTCGCCGTCCTGGACGACGCAGCCGGCGGCCTCCGCGTCGCGGAGGAGCTTGGTCCGGTTGTAGATGAGATCGAGGACCAGCAGGTCGCCCACGATCGCCTCCGCCGGCACCGGCGACTCGTCGCCGTCGAGCCCGATCGAGGTCGCGTTGACGAGGATCTTCGTCTTGGCCAGCTCCGACTCGATGATCGAGTCGTGCCACGGCATCGCCCGCAGCTCCATGTGGGCCGCGCTGCGTGCGAAGTGCCGGACCAGGCCCTCCGCACGGTGCAGATGACGGTTGAACACGACGACCCGCTGGAAGCCCTCCCGGATCAGGCCGAAGACGACCGCCCGGGCGCCGCCGCCGGCGCCCAGCACGACCGCATGGCGCGGCATCTTCTGGCGGCCGACGAGCTTGTCGAGCGCGACCTCGAAGCCGGGCACGTCGGTGTTGTGGCCGACGAGCCGCTTGCCCTCGCGGGTCACGGTGTTGACCGCGCCCGTCGCCTGGGCCTCCTCGGTCAGCCGATCCATCATCGGCACGACACGCTCCTTGTGGGGGATCGTGACGTTCGCCCCCAGGAACTCGCTGCCGCGGACGTCGGCGATCGCATCGGCCAGCTGGATCGGCGGCCGGTCGAGCAGCTCGTAGCGCGCGTCGATCTTCAGGGCATCGAACGCGGCCTGCTGCATCGCCCCGGACAGGGAGTGGGCGACTGGGTGGCCGATGAGCACGACCCGCTTGGTCATCGTCGGATCCTTTCGAGGTCGCGGAAGAACGCGGGGTAGGAGATGGCGGCGCTCGATGCGCCGCGGATGGTCGTCTTGCCGCCGGCGACGATGGCCGCGATCGCGAAGGTCATCGCCAGGCGGTGGTCGTCGAGGCTGTCGACGGCGGCGCCGTGGAGCGGCGTCGGCCCGTCGACGATGAGGTCGTCGCCCTGATTCTGAACCCTCGCGCCAAAGGCGCGCAGGCCGGTCACGATGCCGGCGATCCGATCGGACTCCTTGTGCCGCAGCTCGCCCGCGCCGCGGATCGTCGTCCGGCCCGTGGCCTGCGTCGCCGCCAGGCACAGGATCGGGATCTCGTCGATGGCCGCGGCGGTCTCGGCCGGCCCGATGTCGATGGCCTGCAGCGCCGAGCTGGCAACACGGAGATCGGCCCGCGGCTCTCCGGCGTCGCCGCGGGTTCGTTCCTCCACCCCCGCGCCCATCCGCCGGAGCAGGTCGATCCCCATCCGTCGCGTGGGATTCACGCCGCAGTCGCGGAGCTGGATCTCGGCATCCGGATGGATCGCCCCGGCAACCAGCCAGAACGCGGCGGCGGACGGGTCGCCGGGGACCCGCTCCTCGAGGGCCGCCGGGATCGCACCGCCATCGATCTCCACGAGCATCCCGTCGCCGGCGGCGCGCGTCCGGACATCGACGCCACGGGCCCGCAGCATGCGCTCGGTGTGGTCGCGCGTCGCCACCGCCTCTCGGACGCGCGTCGTGCCGGCGGCCCGCAGCCCGGCCAGGACGATCGCCGACTTGACCTGTGCCGAGGCGACAGGCGGCGCCCAGTCGATCGCGGCGAGCCGCCGGCGGCCCTGGATCGTCAGCGGCGCCCGCGTCCCGCGCGCCGGGCCGTCGATCGTCGCGCCCATGGCCCGGAGCGGCTCGACGATCCGGCCCATCGGCCGGCCTCGAAGGGAGGCGTCCCCGTCGAGGACCGCCCCGAACGGCTGGCCCGCGAGGATCCCCGCGAACAGCCGGAGGCTCGTCCCCGAATTGCCGCAATCGAGCGTCGCGCCGGGGGCGGCAAGGGCGTCGAGCCCGGGCGAGTCGACGCGATAGTCGACGTTGCCGACGTCGTCCCTGCCGAGCTGGTCGACCTCGGCCCCGAGCGCGCCGACGATGGCCGCCGTCGAGCGGACGTCGGCCCCGTCGCCGGCGCCGTGGATCGTGGAGGTCCCGCGGGCAAGGAGCGCGAGCATCAGGCCTCGGTGGCTGATCGACTTGTCGCCCGGCAGCCGCAGGTCGCCAGCGAGCCGCCCCGCCGGTTCGAGGGTCAGCGTCGCCGGGACCACCGGATCCCCCTTCCGCGTCGATGTCGCCGTGGCCATCAGTGCTTCGCCAGGGGGCCCGACGCCGCGTCGTGCGGCGGCGGCACAAGCGGGTCGCCGTGGAGGTCCTTGACGTGCTCGTGGATCGGCAGCAGATCGGCCATCAGGCGCCCGAACTCGTCGAGCCCCAGCTGCTGCTCGGCGTCGGACAGCGCATGGTCCGGGTCGGGGTGGACCTCGACCATCACGCCGTCGGCCCCCACCGCCACGCCGCCGATCGCGAGCGGTCGGACGAGCCAGCGCTTGCCGGTCGCATGACTCGGGTCGACGATCACCGGCAGATGGGTCAGGTGGTGGAGCATCGGCACCGCCGCGAGGTCCATCGTGTTGCGGGTGTACGTCTCGAAGGTCCGGATGCCGCGCTCGCACAGGATCACGCTCGGGTTGCCGGCCGCGACGATGTACTCGGCAGCCATCAGCAGCTCCTCGATCGTCGCCCCGAAGCCGCGCTTGACCATGATCGGGCGGGCCACCCGGCCGGCGGCGTTGAGAAGCGAGTAGTTCTGCATGTTCCGAGCGCCGATCTGGAGGATGTCGGCGTATTCGGCCACGATGTCGACCTGGGCCGGTTCCATGACCTCGGTGATGACCGGCAGGCCGGTTTCGTCGCGCGCTTCGGCGAGGTACCGCAGGGCCTCGACGCCGAGGCCCTGGAAGCTGTACGGCGAGGTCCGCGGCTTGAACGCCCCGCCGCGCAGCACGGTCGCCCCGGCGGCCTTCACGGACCGGGCCGTCTCGAGCAGCTGATCGCGGCTCTCGACCGAGCACGGTCCGGCCATGACCGTCAACGAGCCGTCGCCGATGCTCGCGTCGAGGACTCGGACGACGGTGTCCTCGTTCCGGAACTCGCGTGACGTCAGCTTGAACGGTCTCGAGATCGGGGTGACCGTCTCGACACCCGGCAGCCCGCCGAGGCGGGCCATCAGCTCGGCCCGCCGCGCACCGACCTCGCCCACGACGGCCAGCACCGTCCGGCCGGCGCCGGCGTGCTCGTACGGCGTGAGTCCCTCGGCCAGGATCCGGCTCTTGACGCCCAGGATCTCGGCCTCGGTCGCGGTCGGGCTCATGACGACGAACATGCGGCGTGGGGTCCTCGTGCGATGTCGGGCGAAACAAAAACGCAGAGGTTTCGCGCCTCTGCGTCGTCCCGGCATGCCTCGTGGCCCGGTCGATTCGACCGGATCAGGTCATGCCGGGCGGAGGTACCAGAAATAGGTGGCCATGTGCGTGGCCGGGACGGTAGTGCACGTCCGTTCGAGTGTCAATGACGACGAGTTCCTGGTACGCCCTGTGCTAGCCTCTCAGCGCCGCGGTGGAGAGGTCGCATAGAGGCCTAGTGCGGCGGTTTGCTAAACCGTTGAGTGGGGTTACCTGCTCCGAGGGTTCGAATCCCTCCCTCTCCGCCACTTCTCCCCCGATTACACCGATCGCTATCGCGGCTCAGGTCCCGGAAGTGGCTCCAGTGCGCGCCCGAGCCAGTCGGCAAGGGCGGCCGCGAACGGCGGCGTCATGTGGTCGTCGTCCCGAAAGACGAGGAAGTGACCGATCACCGCGGGGCACGGGCGCGAGGGGCAGATCCACGCGCTCGGGTCGACGAAGTCAGCCCCGCCGCTCTCGGCCGCTTGCCGCTGCCGCTCGATCGACCGTTCGTTCACCGCCGTGGCGTACGGGGTCGCACAGGCTAGGACGTCGTCCAGGTGCGCCGTGACGCAGTCCGGCAGGTTGAATGCCGAACGCGGCGTGTCGGCGATGACGACCACGCGCTCGGCCGAGGCCGTCAGCCGGTCGAGCGTCCGTGCCATTCCGGCCCGCCAATCGGCGATAAGAGCGGCCCCCGTGAACCAGATGTGGCTCGTGACGAGGACGAGGGCGGGACGCTCCGCGGCAATCCGCTGGAGCGCGGCCTCGCGCCAGGTCGTGCACTCCGTGTAGTCCCGCTTGAGCGCCTGGGAATACAGCACCATGTCGGCTGGCTGACAGGCGACCTTCCCCAGCATCACCAGTCGCCAGTGGCGCTCGGTCGCCAGGCGATCGAGGGTCGGGAACCATGCCAGCGCATGACTGTCGCCGAACAGCACGACCGTGACCGGCGACGCAGGATCGCCGTAGGTGCACGGCCCGACCTCGGTGTCGAGCCGCTGGGCCCGGCAGCCGTCGATGTATGGCTGCGACAGCGTGTCGCGAACCTCACGAAGACCGGGCCGGAGTCCGGCCGGGATCGGACCGCCGGGCGTGGCTGGCAGGCTTGGCGCGGCCGCGAGGATCGCGTCGAGCTCGGCCTCGTCGGTGGCCAGCGACGTGGTCGATCCGGCCGCGGGGAGCGTGCTCGCGGCCCTCGCTCCGACCCCGAGCGCCACGGTCGAGACGACGAGCGTCAGCGCGCCGGCCAGCGCGAGGTTACGGCGCGGCCTCGTACCGATCCAGCGACCGTGCCGCAGGGGATCCTCGACCCAGCGCTGGGTCACCGCCGCGAGGCCGATGGCGACGAGGACGAGGGCGCCGCGTGCCCACCACGGGAGCCGGTCACCGATAGCGACGCTCGGCAGGATCAGCAGCGGCCAGTGCCAGAGATACAGCGAGTACGAGATCCGCCCGAGGAAGCGCGGGATCGCCGTCGAGAGCCACCGTCCGGGGGCGAACGCGGACTGCCGAAACCCGCCGGCGATCAGCAGCGCGCTGCCGACGGTCGGCAGCAGCGCGGCCACGCCCGGAAAGGGCGTCGACCGTTTGAGGACGACCGACGACGCGATGACCATGGCCAGGCCGGCCCAGGCGGCGACGGTGGCCAATCGCACCGGGGTGCGGGCAAGGAGCCCCGCACCCACCGCCAGCAGCGCGCCGATGCCAAGCTCCCACGCTCGTGTCGGCAACGAGAAGAACGCCCATGGCGCGTTGACCTGGGTCAGCCACACGGCGAGGACGAACGACGCGACGGAGATGACGGCCGCCACCGTCGCGAGCCGCCGGCCGATCTCCCCGCGGCCCCTGGCGATCAGCAGGACGGCGGCCGGCCAGAACAGGTAGAACTGCTCTTCGACGCTGAGTGACCAGTAGTGGAGGATGGGCGAGGGCGCCAGATCGGCCCGCAGGTAATCGGTCGCCTGGAGCGCGAAGCGCACGTTGGACACGTACAGCGCGGCTGCTGCCGCGTCACCGCTGACCTCCGGCACCTCCAGTGCCGTCATCAGCACTGCGGAGGCGGCGACCGTCACGACGAGGACCAGGGCGGCGGCGGGCAACAGGCGCCGGGCCCGTCGCGCGTAGAAGCTCGGCAGCGAGATCGTCCCGGTCTGCCTGACCTCTCGCAGCAGCAGGCCCGTGATCAGGAAGCCGGACAGGACGTAGAAGACATCGACCCCGACATAGCCGCCGCTGAACAACGGGACGGACGCGTGGTAGCCCAGGATCAGGACCACCGCGACGGCGCGAAGGCCCTCGAGATCCGGCCGGAAGGTGCCGGCTGAGCTCGCTGTTCCACCTGCTACCGCGGGCGCAGACTCGCGAGGCTTCGCGTCCAGATGTGGGACCTCGAGCGGGGCGCGGTGGGACCCGGCCATCGCTGTCATTGTGCCGCCCGCCGTGCCGTGGCGTGAACGGTGGCCGCCCCCGTACAATGCGGGGCCACGCCCACCGCTCAGGTCGAGCGTGAGGCGCGCGCCCGTAGCTCAGCGGATAGAGCGTCAGGTTGCGGACCTGAAGGTCGTGGGTTCGAGTCCCGCCGGGCGCGCCACTCCTCGCGGCGTCCTTGACACCGAACGGCCCCCGGGTGGTCGCCCGGGAGCCGTTGGCAAGCGAACGTCTGGCGATCAGCCGGTGGCGACCGCGGGCATCTGCGCTTCGACCGACGACTTCAGGCCGGACACGATGAACACGATCCCGCCGCCGAACTCCTCGGCCATCTTCGAGCCGGGCCGCAGGCCGGCGGTGGTGACGGTCAGCTTCGTCGTCCCGTCGCGCGACGCCTCCAGGCGCCACTCCTGGCGGACGAAGCCCTCGGCCTCGAGCTCGGGATCCCAGCGGGCCCGGAAGGTGATCTCGAGGCGGTTCGGCGCGTCGATGGCGATGACCTCGCCGTCGGCCGCGACCGTTCCGTCCGGATAGTCGTAGGTGACGGGCTCGCCCGGCTTCCAGCTCGAGTTGACCCGCGTCCCGTAGTAGTAGCGCTCGGTCTCGGCGCCATCGGTGATCGCCTCCCAGACCCGCTCCGGCGGGGCCTGGACGTAGATGCTGTACACGTGATCCGGCGGCAACGCCATCGATCGATCCTCCAGGTGCCCTTTGAGGGCGCTCAGCGCACCCACCACGGGCGCGGCGTACTTGCTGATCCAACGGTCGTGGATGAGGCGGATCGGGACCGGGTTCAGGTAGTGCCGCTTCTCGCGGCCGACCTTCCGTGTCGAGATCAGCCCGGCATCCTCGAGGACGCCCAGGTGCCGCATGGCCCCGAAGCGGGTCATCGTCGGCAGGTGGGCGCTCAGCTCGCCGAGCGTCAGGCCATCGCGCTCGAACAGCCGATCGAGGAGCAGCCGTCGACTCGGGTCGGCCAGCGCCCGGAACGCCGGAGCCATCGAGTCGTCGTCCACGCCACGGACAATATGTGACTAGATGGTCACATGTCAAGTCTCCGAGACGAGCGGGCGCTCCGCGGCGCGCCAGCCTCGGCCTAGGATGATCCAGGGTCAATCGAGTGGAGGTGGGTCATGCGGGTCGGGTTCGTGGGGCTCGGGACGATGGGCGGACCGATGGCGGCGAACGCCGCGCGGGCCGGCTTCGAGGTCACGGCGTGGAATCGCACGCCCGGTCGAGGGGCCGAGCTCGCCGATGTCGGAGTCCGTCTCGCACCCAGCCCCGCCCACGTCGCCCGCGCCAGCGAGGTCGTCGTCACGATCGTCTCGGACACGCCCGACGTCGAGGCCGTGCTGTTCGGACCCGACGGCGTTGCCGAGGGCGCGGCCCACGGCACGCTCGTCGTCGACATGTCGACGATCTCACCCTCGGCGACGCGCGCCTTCGCCGAGCGCCTCGCCGAGCGCGGCGTCGCGATGCTCGACGCGCCGGTGTCGGGTGGCAGCGAGGGCGCCCAGAAGGGCACGCTCTCGATCTTCGTCGGCGGTGAGGCGGACGACCTCGAACGCGCTCGGTCCCTCCTCGCGAGCCTCGGCACCACGATCACCCACGTCGGTCCGATCGGCTCCGGCCAGGCGGTCAAGGCCGTCAACCAGGTCATCCTCGCCGGTGGCTACCTCGGCGTCGCCGAGGGCATCGTGCTGGCGATGAAGGCCGGCCTCGACGTCGAGCAGGTCGTCGCCGCCCTGTCCGGCGGCGCCGCCCAGTCGTGGGTCCTGTCGAACCGAGCGGGCCGGATGCTCGCCAACGACTACCCGCTCGGCTTCAAGGTCGCGCTCCATCGGAAGGATCTCCGGATCGCGCTCGAGCTCGCCGGCGAAACCGGCACGACCCTGCCGATCAGCGCCCTGGTCGAGACGATCGAGGCAGGGCTGATCGCTCGCGGCCACGGCGACGACGACGTGTCGGCGGTGGCGCGCGCGATCCGTCAGCTGTCGGGCCTGGCCGGCTAGGAGGCGCTCGCGGCGACCTCGCCGCCGAGGCCCACGAGCAGCATCGGCAGGCCGAGCCGGCCGTCATAGCGCGGCCGGAAGCGCTCGCGGTTGTACATCCGCTCGACGTCGACACGACGAGCGACCGAGCCCTTTGCCGGCAGGTCGGTGTGCGCGTACTTGCCGTCGCGGATCGCGACCATCTGGCCGTACGTGCCGCCGGCGACGAGGTCCATCGCCACGTTGGCGAACGTCGATGCAACGATCTGGTCGAGCGCGTCGGGCTGCCCGCTTCGAAGGTCGTACGTGAGCTCGATGGCCAGCGAGTCGATGCCCGTCCGGTTCGACACCTCGCGGGCAAGCGCCTCGCCGACGTTCTCCTTGCGGCGGTGGCCGTACGCGTCGGGCTCGCCGATCTCGTGCAGGCTGCCGCCCTGCCAGATCGCGCCCTCGGCGGTGACCACGATCGCGTAGTGGCTCTGGCTCGCCCGGTAGTCCTCGGCCAGGATCGAGGCCAGCGCGTCGAGGTCGTACGACGCCTCGGGGAGCAGGCAGCGGGCCGAGGTCACGTAGGCCGCGAAGAGGGCCGAGAAGCCGGCGTCGCGGCCGAAGATCCGGAAGACACCGATCCGCTCGTGGCTGCCGATCGTGGTCCGCTGGCGGTCGATCAGCTCCTTCGCCCGGGTGATCGCCGACGAGAACCCGATGCAGTACTCGGTCCCGGGAACGTCGTTGTCCATCGTCTTCGGGATCGCCACGACCGGCACGCCGCGGTCGACGAGCACCCGCGAGAACGACAGGGTGTCGTCGCCGCCGATCGTCACCAGGGCATCGATGCCCAGGCCCTCGAGATGCTCGAGGACGACCTCCGTCAGGTCGAACCGGCCGTCGTCCATCCGCATCGCCTCGGCCGCCGATCGATCGAGCCACGCGGGCAGCGCCGATTCCTTCATCCGCGCCGGGTTCGTCCGGGACGTGTGGAGGACCGTCCCGCCGGTGCGGTCGATCGTTCGCGTGTTCTGGCGGTCCAACGGTCGGATGTAGTCCGGGTCGACCTCGCCGCTCGGCTTGGTGTGGGTCAGGCCCTCCCAGCCGCGCCGGATGCCGATGACCTCCATGCCGAGCTCGGTCGCGCGGTAGGTCACGCTCTTGATGACCGAGTTGAGCCCGGGGACGTCGCCTCCACCGGTCAGGACGCCGATGCGTCGTGGTGTCGCCATCGCCCCGAATGGTAGCCAGCCCGGGCCTTCTGGGGCCGCGTATGATCGAACCGTGAACTACGAGCTGTACATGGCCGAGGCCCTGGCCGAGGCTCGCGCCGCGGCCCACGACGGAGAGCGGCCCCACGCCGCGGTCGCCGTCCTCGACGAGGCGATGGTGGCCCGCGGTCACCACCGGGTTCGCGAGTCGGGCGATCCCACCGCGCACGCCGTCGTGCTGGCCCTTCGCGAGGCCGCCCGCCGGGTCGGCCCCGAGCGGCTTCGTGACGTGACGATGTTCAGCACGATCGAGCCGTGCGCGATGTGCGTTGGCGCCCTCCTGGCATCCGACATCGTGGAGCTCGTCTACGCGGTGCCGAACCCGGTCGACGGGGCGGCGGGCGGCGTCATCCAGGTCGCCGATTCGCCGGCGCTCGCGCGCCGCCTCCGGATCGTCAGCGGCATCGGCCGCGCCGAGGCGGAGGAGCTGTACGCCGCCGCCGCGACCTGATCCAGGGCAGCGCACCGGCCGGGGGATCGGGACCCCGCTGGTAGACTGACCGGCGGAGAGGTGTCCGAGTGGTTGATGGTGCCGCTCTCGAAAAGCGGTGTGCGAAAGCACCGTGGGTTCGAATCCCACCCTCTCCGCCACTCCGCTCCTGATCCCGTCCGGCGGGCCGCGTCGCGCGCTCGCGTTCCACTAGAGTTATCCGACCGGAGAGGTCGCCTAGTGGACTATGGCGCCGCACTGGAAATGCGGTTCGCGGCAACGCGTCGCGGGTTCGAATCCCGCCCTCTCCGCCAGTCCGCCCCCGGGGCCCCGCAACCGTGACCGCCGATCCGACGATCATCGCCCTGCCGATGGGCGACCACACGTTCCCGCTGGACGGCGACTTCTACCCCGGCCAGACGGTCGTCGTCGGCGCGTACGCCGTCCGGCACCGGGGCGGCGTGTTCCTCTTCGACACGGGCTTTCGCGAGCCCGGACCTGGCGACGACGGCGAGCTGCGAGCCTTCTACGAGAGATACGCACTTCGGACACGGCCGCTGCCGGAGGTCCTGGCGTCAGGGGGCGTCGACGCGGCAGAGATCAGCGCGGTCGCCAACTGCCACCTGCACTTCGACCACTCCGGCCAGAACTCGCGCTTCCCGGGGACCCCGATCTACGTCCAACCGGCCGAACTCGCCGCAGCCAGCCAGCCAGCCGCGCCCGGCCGGCCCGACTACACGCTGCCGGAGGTGTACGACTTCCCGGGCGCCCGCTTCGAGCCGGTCGCCGGCGACCACGAGGTCGCGCCGGGCATCCGGGTCTTCGCCAGCCCCGGCCACTCGCCGGGCCACCAGTCGCTGGTCGTCGACACGTCCGACGGGCCGCTGCTGTTGGCCGGTCAGGCGGTTTACAGCCGCGGAGAGTGGATCGGCCTGCACGACGCCCGCGAGGGCCACAGCTCTGCTCCGGACACCGAGTCGTATCGACGGTCGATCGCTCGACTGAAGGCGCTCAGGCCGCGGCGGGTCCTGTTCGGTCACGACCGCCAGGGCTGGCCCGACTGACGACGCGCGCGGCTCCCCCAACGTGGTCGTCGCTCGCGGCGCACCCGGGGTATCCTTGGCCCGCCGTGCTAGGCGGGGAACTAGCGGTGCCCTGTACCTGCAATCCGCTCCAGCAGGGCTGAACTCCCCCCAGAGGCCTCTGCGCTCGGAGGCCGTCGCCCCAGGCGGCGTTGAGGATCGGGTCCCGCGCAGCGGCGAATCGCGAACCGTGTCAGGTCCGGAAGGAAGCAGCACTCAGCGAACCTCGTCGGGTGCCGCGGATCGGCCTGATCCGAGCCGGCTTCGGCGGTGGGCCCGGGCGTCGGCGGTCGACGGGGGGTGCACGGCACAGCACGAGGAGCCACGTGACCGACCTGCAGCCCGCGCCCGTCGCGCACCAGGCGATCTACCGCCGCTGGCGGGCCCAGACCTTCGGCCAGATCGTCGGCCAGGAGGCAGTCGTCGAGACGCTCCGCAACGCGGTTCGGACTGGCCGCGTCGGGCACGCGATCCTGTTCGTTGGGCCGCGCGGGACCGGCAAGACGTCGCTCGCCCGGATCCTGGCCAAGGCCCTCAACTGCACGAACCTCCAGGACGGCGATCCGTGCGACACGTGTCCCTCGTGCGTCGCCATCCGCGAGGGCCGGGCGATGGACCTCGTCGAGATCGACGCCGCATCGAACCGCGGCATCGACGCGATCCGCGAGCTGCGCGAGCGCATCAACTACGCCCCGACAGACTTGCGCCGCAAGGTCTACATCCTCGACGAGGCGCACCAGATCACGCGCGACGCCTGGAACGCCCTGCTCAAGTCGCTCGAGGAACCGCCCGAGTTCGTCGTCTTCATGTTCGCCTCGACCCATCCCCAGGAGTTCCCGCCGGCGATCCTGTCCCGACTCCAGCGGTTCGACGTCCGGCGCCTGACGATCGAGGAGATCGAGGGCAAGCTGCGGCGGATCCTCGAGGCCGACGGTCGAAGGGCCACGCCGCAGGCGCTGCGGCTCATCGCCCACCTCGCTGCCGGTGGGATGCGCGACGCCGAGTCGATCCTCGACCAGCTGCTGGCATCGTCCGCCGACGAGCTCGACGAGGGTCGCGTCCGCGACCTCCTCGGCCTGGCGGATCGCGAGACCGTCGACGGATTCGTGGCGGCGCTCGTCGATGGCGACGCGGGCGCGGGGATCCGCCTGCTCGACGCCCTGGAGGACCGGGGTCGCGACCTGCGCGGCTTCCTCGACCAGGTCATCGAGCGCCTGCGCGCCGGCATCATCGGCGCATCCGACGGACCGGCCGACACGGCTCGAGTGCCGGCCCCGTTCCCCGTTGCCGCTCTCGCCGACGCCGCACGCCGCCTCGCCGCGATCGATCCGAGTCGAGCCGGCGTCGGTGGTCTGCGGCTGCAGCTCGAGCTGGCCCTGCTGCCCGGCGCCGAGCCGGCAATGCCGACATCGCCGGATCCAGGCGCGCGCGCACACGCGCGCGAGCAGCCAATCGTCCCGCCGCCAGCGGCCGCGCCGCCAGCCGTCGCGCCGGCACCGGCCATACCGACCCACGCCTCGCCTGCGAAGGCCGCCGCGCAGGACCAGACACCCGCGCCGGCACGAAGCCCGGAGCGACCGAAGCGATCGGCCGCCTCGCCCCCCGGTGTCGAGGCCACGCCGGCGGTGACGTCGTCGGTCGAATCGGCCTCCGGCGAGCCCGCACAAGTTCCGAAGCCCGCCGCCGAGTCGACACCCGCCCAGCCCTCCCGGGCCGCGTCGGGTTCGAAGTCCGCGTCAGCCGCATCGCCGGTGGCCTCCCCAGCACCCGTGCCGGCCGGCGACCTGGGCGTCCTGCACCAGCGATGGGGCGAGATCGTCGAGCGCATCAGCGCCCATCCGCCGACGAAGCCGCTGATCGTCGTCTGCCGCCCGGTCAGCGCCGATGGTGGGATCGTGACCCTCGGCTTCCCGGAGGACAAGGCGTTCCTGCGCGCCGTCGCCGAACGACGGCGGCCGGTGCTCGAGGAGGTCTTCTCGGATGTTCTCGGCCGGCCCGTGGCGGTTCGCTGCGTGGCCACCAACCTCGACGTGCTGCCGGCCCTGCCGAGCGATGCCGAGGCCGCCTGGCTGCTGTCCGAGGCAAAGCGGATCTTCGGCGACGACGCGGCCGAGGCGGAGGAGGTCGGCTGACCCGTCCGTCGCTGCAGGGCGCGCCGGCATCGCGCAGACTTCCGTTCACACGCGACGAGGAGGGACACATGGGCATGGGCAACCTGCAGCGGGTCGCCATGCAGATGCAGCAGGAGATGGACCGCATCCAGGCCGAGCTCGCCGAAGCCGAGGTCGAAGGGACCGCGGGCGGCGGTGCGGTGCGCGCGGTCGTGACCGGCAAGCAGACCCTGGTGTCGATCACGATCGATCCGGCGGCCGTCGATCCCGATGACGTCGAGATGCTCCAGGACCTGGTCACCGCGGCGGTCAACGATGCCCTCGACGGCTCTCGCAAGCTCGCCGAGCAGAAGATGGGCGCCCTGACCTCGCTGACCGGCGGCCTGGGCGGCTTGCTCGGCCGCTGATCACCGAGCCCGTGCCAAGCCTGGTCATCGAGCCTGTCGCGCGGCTGATCGAGGCGTTCAACCGCCTGCCCGGCATCGGCCCCAAGACGGCCCAGCGCCTGACCTATCACCTCCTGCGCGCGCAGGATGTCGAGGCACGCACCCTCGCCGCGGCGCTCGTCGCCGTCCGCGACGAGGTCGTGTTCTGCGAGCGCTGCTTCAACATCAGCGATGCGCCGCTGTGCCCCATCTGTCGCGATGCCGGCCGCGACACCACCCGGCTGTGCGTCGTCGAGGAACCGCTCGACGTCCTGGCCATCGAGCGCACGGGCGAGTTCCGCGGCCTCTACCACGTGCTCCACGGGGCGATCTCGCCGATCGACGGGGTGGGTCCGGATCGGTTGCGGATCCGCGAGCTCCTCGAGCGGGTCGATGCGGCCCGGGCCGCCGGGACGCCGCTGGCCGAGGTCATCCTGGCCACGAACCCGACACTCGAAGGTGAGGCGACCGCGATGTATCTCGACGAACGGCTCGACGGGCAGGTCGGCAGCGTGACCCGCATTGCCCGCGGGATTCCCGTCGGTGGCGACCTCGAGTACGCCGACGAGGTGACCCTCATCCGGGCCCTGCAGGGTCGGCGCGCCCTCGGGGAGCGACCTGCGCGATGAAGGAGCTCCTGGCCGAGATCGCGCTCCGCGCCGCCAAGGTCGTCGCGGCCGCGCTCGTCGGGCTCATCGTCTATGCCCTGATGACCGGGCCGTTCGGCGCGGCCGGCTCGCCGCAGCTCGCCCTGGAGGCCTTCATCGCCGGCGCCGTCATCATCCTGCTGTTCGAATCAAGCCCGATCTGAGCGGGTCCGGGGGGCGTGCGCCCAGCCCGTCACGGGCACGTTTGACAGGGTCTCTCGATCGCCCCTAGCATTCGGCCTCCCGCCTCGTCGATGGCGGCCCCGCGACCGCCTCCGGGCGGCCCCGGGGACCCGGCTCCGCGGTTTGACACCGTGGGTCGCAAGCCCGATAATCGTCTTTCTGCGCCGAGCGTGGCCGCGTGCCGCGAAAACCGGGTTGCACCTTGACAACTGAAGAGTGGCAGAGATCCAGAAAACACGGATGTGCGAGCGGTCAAACCCTCGGACGAAGTCGCAGCCGCAAGGTTGCGCTTTTCTTTCGGAGAGTTTGATCCTGGCTCAGGATCAACGCTGGCGGCGTGCATGAGACATGCAAGTCGAACGGACGATCAAGGCTTGCTTTGATCGTTAGTGGCGGACGGCTGAGTAACGCGTGGGTGACCTGCCCCGAAGTGGGGAATAACTGCCCGAAAGGGTGGCTAATACCGCATGTGGCGATGTGTTCAAGCGCATCGTCAAAGCCGCAAGGCGCTTCGGGAGGGGCCTGCGTCCGATTAGCTCGTTGGTGGGGTAACGGCTCACCAAGGCGACGATCGGTAGGTGGTCTGAGAGGACGATCACCCAGACTGGGACTGAGACACGGCCCAGACTCCTACGGGAGGCAGCAGTCGGGAATTTTGCGCAATGGGCGAAAGCCTGACGCAGCAACGCCGCGTGAGGGATGAAGGCCTTCGGGTTGTAAACCTCTTTTCTCAGGGA
>QKHE01000044.1 GCA_003250155.1 Chloroflexota bacterium
GCCCCCGCCGTTCCCGGCACGGCCGAGCCCGTGCCCGAGACGATGGCCGCGCTCGTCGTGCTCGAGCCGCAGCGCTTCGAGATCCGCGAGGTGCCGGTGCCGGTGCCCGGCCCGAACGAGGTCCTGGCCCGGGTCCGGGCGGTCTCGATCTGCGGCACCGACGCCCACATCATCCACGGTGACTACCCGGGCTTCTGGCCGCCGGCCTTCCCGTTCATCCCGGGCCACGAGTGGGCCGGCGAGCTGGTCGCCCTGGGCCCCGGTGCGGAGCGCTACGGCTGGGCCGTCGGCGACCGCGTCGCGGGCACCAGCCACGACGCCTGCGGCGTCTGCCAGAAGTGCGTCGAGGGCCGCTACAACCTGTGCGAGAACTACGGCCGGCCGGGCCTCCACAAGCAGTACGGCCACTCCGTTCAGGGCGCCGATGCGACGTACGTCGTGCAGGGCGTCAAGACGATCTTTCCGCTGCCGGCCGGCCTGAGCTTCGACGAGGGCGCGGTCATCGACCCGGCCTCGATCGCGCTCCACGTCGCCAACCGCGGCGCGATCGCGCCGGGCGACACGGTGGCCATCACCGGCGCCGGTGCGATCGGCCTCCTGGGCGCCGAGGCCGCCCGCATCCGCGGCGCCGCCCGGGTGATCGTCGTGGAGCGGAATCCGAGGCGGCTCGAGAAGGCCCGCGAGATGGGCTACGAGTCGGTCGACGCGGCCGCCGGCGATCCGGCCGACGCGATTCGATCGATGACCGACGGCTTCGGCGTCGACGTCGTCCTCGAGTGCGCCGGGGTTCCACTTGCCGTCGAGTGGGCCCTCCAGATGCTCCGCCGTGGCGGCCGCTGTGCCGCCGTCGGCATCCCGACCGTCGGGGTGGGCATCCCCATGCAGCGGCTCGTCCTCGACGAGCTGGAGCTCGTCGGCTGCCGCGCCACGGCCGGCGAGATGCGGCGGGTCATGCCGCTCGTCGAGCAGGGCCGGATTCGAGTCCGCTCCGTCATGACACACACCTTCCAGCTGGCGGAGTACGAGCGAGCGCTGGCAACCTTCAACGATCCCGACAGCGGGGCCATCAAGATCATCGTCACGCCCTGACGGCCCGGGTCCCGGACCCGAGGTCTCGTCAGGCAGCCATGGAGAACCGCGTGCCATACGTCTACGACTGCGACCACCCGCCCGCCGGCGACCTCGCCGAGATCACGGCGCTGCTCGGCGGCAAGGCGGCCAACCTCACGGTCATGGCACGCGAGCTCGGCCTGCCGGTCCCGCCGGCGTTCACGGTCACGACCGGGGCCTGTCGCGAGCACCTCACCACCGGCTGGCCGGTGGGCCTCGACGCGGAGCTTCGCGAGCACATGGCGCGGATGGAGACGATGGTCGGGCACCGCTTCGGCGACCCGATCGACCCGCTGCTCGTCAGCGTCCGGTCGGGGGCGCC
This sequence comes from Chloroflexota bacterium, assembly GCA_003250155.1. GTDB lineage: Bacteria > Chloroflexota > Limnocylindria > Limnocylindrales > CSP1-4 > UBA5189. The sequence continues at coordinate 1,433 of QKHE01000044.1, forward strand.
CGTCTCGATGCCGGGGATGATGGATACGATCCTCAACCTCGGTCTCAACGACGCGACGACGAACGGGCTCGCCGCGCGGTCGAACAGCCAGAAGTTCGCCGCCAACTGCCGGCTGCGGTTCGAGACGATGTACCGCGACATCGTCGGCGTCGACGAGGTCCCCGCGGATCCGTGGCAGCAGCTGCGGGCGGCCATTGCTGCCGTCTTCCGGTCTTGGAACAGCGAGCGCGCGCGCGCGTACCGCCAGCGCGAGGGGGTTCCGGACGACCTGGCGACGGCTGTGACGGTCCAGGCGATGGTCTTCGGCAATCGCAGCGTCGACTCGGGTACCGGGGTGCTGTTCACGCGCAACCCGGCGACGGGCGAGCCCGTGCTGTATGGCGATGTGCTGTTCAACGCCCAGGGCGAAGACGTCGTCGCCGGGACGCATCGCCCCGAGCCGATCGCCGCGCTCGACGAGCGGATTCCCGCCGTTGGGCGCCAGCTTCGGGAATATGCCGCCACGCTCGAGCGCCATTACCGCGATCTGTGCGACATCGAGTTCACGATCGAGCACGGCAAGCTGTGGCTGCTCCAGTGCCGGATCGGCAAGCGGAGCCCGCAGGCGGCCGTCCGGATCGCCCTTGACATGGCCCAGGATCCCGACTTCCCGCTCACGCGTGAGGAGGCGGCACGTCGTGTTGCCGGCATCCTCGCCGACCCGCCGACCCGGGTCAGCGAGCGCGGCGACGTCGGGCCGGTCCTCGCCACGGGTCTCGGGGCATCACCGGGCGTCGCATGCGGCGAGATCGTGACGTCACCCGATGCAGCCGTCGCCGCGGCCGAGGCAGGTCGAACGGTCATCCTCGTGCGCGCCGAGACCTCGCCGGATGACGTACACGGCATGGCCCGCTCGGCCGGCATCCTGACCTCGTCCGGCGGGCTCGCCAGCCACGCCGCCGTCGTCGCCCGCGGCTGGGGCATCCCGGCGGTCGTGGGTGCGAGCGCGGTGAAGGTCGAGGACGATGCGGTGGCCATCGGCGACGTCACGCTCGGGACCGGCGAGACGATCACGATCGACGGCAGCACCGGCGATGTGTTCGCCGGAGCGGTCGCGAGGACGGCGGTCGTGGTACCCGAGGCCGCGACGCTCCTCGCCTGGGCCCGCGAGGCCGGCATCGAGATCGGCGCGGCCGAGACGCTCACCGACGTGGGCGCTGTCGGTGCGGCAGCCGACGGTGAGTCTGACGAGCCCGACGACAGACCCGACGAGGCGTTGACCGCCGATGACCTCCTGCGGACGCTCGCGATCAAGGGCTACGCCAGCCCCGAAGCGATCGCCGCCGCGACCGAACGGCCGGCGGAGGAAGCGACCGCGGTGCTCGCCCGGCTCGTCGCGGACGGGTTGGCCGAGCAGGCCGCCGACGCCTTCCGCCTCACGGCCGACGGCAAGGCCGTCGCGGCGGACCGGATCGCCGGCGACGCCGCCGCCTGGGGGATTGAGCGCGCGACCGCGGCCCTCGACGCGTTCCTGGCCCTGGACCAGCGCATGAAGCTGACGGTCACCGCCTGGCAGATGCGGGACGCGGATGGCCAGCAGGTCCTCAACGACCACGCCGACGCGGCGTACGACGCTGGGGTCCTGGCCGACCTCGCAGCGCTGCACGCCGACGCGGCCGCCTGGTTGCGCCCGCTCGCCGAGCCGCTGCCGCGTCTCGGAGCGTACCTGCGCCGGCTCGACCGAGCGCACGCAGCTGCGCAGGGCGGCGACGTCCGATATGTCGCGTCGCCGCGCGTCGACAGCTATCACGGCGTGTGGTTCGAGCTGCACGAAGACCTGATCCTGCTGGCCGGCCGAAGCCGGGCGGCGGAGGTGGCGGCGGGGCGGGCATGACACGGGCGGCCGCGGGATCACTCGAAGGACGCCGCGTCGTCGTGACCGGCGCGTCGAGCGGTCTCGGCAGTCACATCGTCCGGCTCCTGGTCGAGCGCGGCGCGGCGGTCCTGGCCGTCGCTCGCCGGACAGATCGGCTGGAGCGGCTGGTGGCCGAGCTTGGAGGCGCGCCGGGGCGGGTGGCCGCGTTCACCGGCGACGTCACCAGCGAAGGCGACGCCAGGGCCATGGCAGCCGCCGGTGTCGAGCTGCTCGGCGGCATCGACGTGCTCGTGAACAACGCCGGCATGGAGGTGCAGGCGTCGATCGACGAGCTGTCGGTCGCGGACTTCGAAGGCATGTGGCGGGCGAACGTCCTGTCGGTCTTCCTGTGCACGCGCGCCGCGCTCGGGGAGCTCCGGCGCAGCCGCGGGGTCGTCATCAACATCGGATCGACGGTCATGGCCCGCCCGCCTCGCGGGCGATTCGGCTACATCTCGTCGAAAGGCGCGGTCGAGGGGATCACCAGGGGCCTGGCCGTCGACCTCGGCCGCGACGGCATCAGAGTCAACGCCGTCCGGCCCGGCATCGTGCCGAGTGAGCTGCGCGGAGCCAGCGAGGACGAGGAGCGGGCCAGGTTCGAGGCCGGCCAACACTTCGGGCGGCAGGCGCTGTCGACGGCCGGCCGGGGGAGCGACATCGCCGAGGCCGTGGCCTGGCTCGCCGGGCCAGGGGGCCGATTCGTGACCGGCTCGATCATCGACGTCGACGGCGGGTTCAGCTTGGGATTGGCCGAGACGGCGTCCGCCTGACCACGGCGGCCGGGATGCCGGTTACGGGTTGACGATGATCTTGATCGCTCCGCTGTCGCGATCCATGAACGTCGCGAGTGCCTCGGTGTAGTCCGCGAGCGGGAAGCGGTGCGTGATGAGCTCCTTCACCCGGATCGAGCCCTGCTCGACGAACGGCATGACCCGCCGCATCTCGCCGGCCGTGGCGCGGCAGCCGACGAGCTCCAGCTCGTCGAGGACGAGCCGCTGCATCGCGATCTCGACCGCCACGGTCGGGATGCCGACGGCGGCACAGCGGCCGCCACGGCGGAGCATCTCGAGGGCCCACTCGACACCTTCCGGCACCCCGGTGCACTCGAGCGTCACGTCGACCCCGAAGCCGTCGGTGAGCGCGCGCACGGCCCCGACCGGATCGCCCGCCGCGGTGTTGACCGTCTCGTAGCCGAGGGCGGCCGCCTTGGTCAGGCGGTGGCCGCGGCCGACGACGATCACCCGGGCGGCGCCGCGGATGCGGGCGGCCTCGGCGCCCAGGAGGCCGATCGCACCGGCGCCGGTGATGGCCACCGTGTCGCCCGGCGCGATCGCGCCGCGGTT
>QKHE01000093.1 GCA_003250155.1 Chloroflexota bacterium
GAACGGCGGTGAGCGCGAGCGCGAACCAGCCGGATCGAGAGCCGGACATCAGCGCAACGATGCCGATCGCGAGGACGACGACGGTGAGGACGACCACGCCTCGCCGGCTAGCGGACCCGAACGCGGCGGCGGGCACGACCGCGAGCAGCGCCACCATCGTCAGGGCGGCGGACGGGTTGTTGTAGGTCAGGCCGCCGAATCCTGGCCGGAGCGGCGGGACGGTGAACCCGCCGACGAACTGCCACCACTCGATCCAGCCGCCGATGACCGTCGCGATGTAGAGAGCGGCCGTGACCCCGAACAGCATCGAGACGAGGACGACCAGTCGTCGCCGAAAGAACTCGTCCCCGAAGAGCCGCACGAGGAGCAGGTACAGCGGGACCAGCACGACCGTGTAGCCGAGGTACTCGAGGCTGACCCGCGGGACTCGCGAGAAAACCGTCGAGATCGCCATCGCGCCGAGGACCGCCACGATCGACGGCCACATCACGCTCCGCGGCCGCCAGGCCGGGTCCCGCGACGCAACGACGGCCCATGCCCCGAGCGTGGTGGCGGCCAGCAGCATCGTCGCGATCCGCAGGTAGGGCGAGTAGATCCCCCACCAGCCGCCGCCGATGTAGATCAGGTAGACGGCGCCAAACGCGATCCCCGCCCAGGCCAGCATCCAGCCACGCCCGGCCGTGTCAGCCGTGACCGTCGCCGAACTCACCGGGTTGCCCCCGAGCTCACCCCCCGATGATGCCCGTTACGTGGACGGGACGGTCGAGGTCGCGGACGTTGGAGCCGGCTGGGGCTCCGATGCGAAGCCGGAGACCGGAGCTGCCGCGCGCCGGGCGCGACGGAACGGCTTCTCGATCCAGCGCTCCGAGGCGAAGGCCAGTGCGAACGACGCGACGACCGCGACGACCATCGCCGCGACGTTGCCGGCCGCCGTCTCGGGCATGAGCAGGTTGACTGGGATGGCGTGCCACAGGTACAGCCCGTAGCTGATCTCGCCGACCCGCACCAGCCAGCGGTTCGACAGCGGCCGGGCGAGGGTCGCTGCGCCGGCCACGACGGCGGCGCTGCCGATCGACGACAGCGACATCGAGATGGCGCCCAGCCAGCTGGTGGCGACGACGACCAACAGGACCGCGCCGCCGACGGCGACGATCCGTGGCACCTGGACCCGCAGCAGCGCGATCAGGCAGCCCCACAGGATCGCGTCCGCCCGGGTGTCCGGCCGGAACCAGGCCATGACGTCGCCGGCAAGGGCGGCCTGCATCGTCATCGAGACCGCGATCCCGCCGAGGACCAGCGGCACCAGCCAGCGCCGGGGGGCGAAGATGATGACCGCCGGCCAGATCAGGTAGAACTGCTCCTCGAGCGCCAGCGACCAGGTGTGGCCGACGTAGCCGAGGTCGAACAGCATCGCCTTCGCGACATTGCCGACGTAGAACAGCGACACGGCCGCAGGGCCGAGATAGTCGAGGAGGCGGCCCTGGAGGGCCATCAGCACGCCGACCGCGATGAGCAGCGCGACGAGCGCCGGCAGGAGCCGGCGGATGCGCCGCTCGTAGAACGTCCGGAGCGAGATTCGTCCGGTCGCGTCGTGCTCGGCCATCAGCAGGCTCGTGATCAGGAAGCCCGACAGCACGAAGAACAGGTTGACCCCGACCATGCCGGCGAAGGCCGTGTTCGGGAGGTTGATGTGCTGGGCGATGACGGCCAGGATCGCCAGCCCCCGGATGCCGTCGAGCTCCGGGCGGTAGGCGAGTGATCGATGCGCCGACGGGTCGGCCATGGGCCGCATGCTACCGTCCCGCCGTGGCCGCGAACGCCTGGGGAATTCGGCTATTAACCAGGCCCAGAACGCATCTGATGGTCCTGGTTGTGCTCGCGGTGACCGTCCTCGCCTACCGGGCGCTGCAGTTCTGGATCCTCACCGGCGAGATCCAGTGGGGCTACGACTTCTCGTTCTACTGGCTCGCCGGACGTCATCTCCTCGACGGCGAGCCGATCTACTCGGCGACGCAGCTCGCCGGGCCGTACGCACCCCAGGGCCAGGACGGCTTCCTCTACCCGCCGCCGTTGGCGGCGTTCGTCGCACCCCTCTCGTCGCTGTTCGCCGACGTCCGGGTCGCGAACTGGGTCTGGGCCGGGCTCGGGGCGGTGATCGTCACGGTGTCGGTCCTGGCGATCGGTCGCGTCGAGCGGCTCGGGGAGCGCTACCCGCTCCTGGCGGGGAACCGCCGCTGGCTGCTCGTCGCGGCCGCCTTCGCGTTCCCGCCGGTCGTCAGCGAGCTCGCGCTCGGCAACGTCCACCTGCTGCTGCTGGGCCTGCTCGCGATCGCCTGGCTCGGCGTCCGGCGGGGCGACACGCGCGGCGACTGGACGGCCGGTCTGGCCGTTGGGATCGCGGCCGTCGTGAAGGTCTTCCCGGGGCTGCTGATCGTGTGGTTCCTCGCGTCGCGCCGCTACCGGGCCGCCGCGGGCGTCGTCATCGGGGCGCTCGTCGTGACGCTCGCGGCGCTGCCGTTCACCGGCCTGCAGCCGTGGCGCGACTACCCGACCGTCCTCGCCAACCTGTCGGCCCCCGCCGACACGACCGACACCCTGGCGCCGACGGTCTGGCTGGCGCCGACCCTGGGGTTCGACGTCGCCCGCTGGCTCGTCGCGGCGTTCGGCCTCGCGCTCGTCGCGCTCGTCGGGCTCGGGGTGCGGCGGGACATGCCGTCGACCCGGTCGACGGCGTTGGCGGCCAGCTTCGGGGTGGCCGTCACGGCCTCGATCCTCATCGCGCCCGCGCTGTACCACCACTACCTTGCGATCCTCGTGCTGCCGCTCCTGCTCGGCCTCGTCGCGGGCATCCCGGTTCGATGGCTGGCCCTTGCCTACCTCCTCATGTGGGGCGGCCAGCAGACGGCGTTCGGCGAGTGGTCGTGGGTCGTCAACCGGGCCATGCCGACGGCGGGTGCGCTGGTGCTGCTCACGGTGCTGCTCGTCCAGGCAGTCGCCTGGCGCCCGATCGCCGCGCGGCGGTAGGGGCCGCCTTCGGGGGCCGCTCGCGCCGGTACACTCGCGCCCGATGCCGACGTCCCCGCCCAAGGCCGCCGCGCGCCCAACCGCCGCGCGCCCAACCGCCGCGCGCCCAGCTGCCGCCAGCCCGTCACCGGCGAGCCTGACGATCGTCCTGCCGGCGTACAACGAGGCCCGGCGGATCGGGCCCGCGCTCGACGAGCTGTTCGCGTTTCTCGCCGATCGTCCCGACGACCGCCTCCCGGCGCGGGTCGAGGTGCTCGTCGTCGACGACGGCAGCGACGACGCGACGCCGGACATCGTCGCCGCGCGGCCGGAGGCGGAGGCCGGCGACCTCCGCCTGCTGCGTGTCTCCCACGCCGGCAAAGGCGCCGCCGTGAAGTCAGGCATGCTCAACGCCGGCGGCGACGTGGTCGTCTTCGCCGACGCCGACATGGCCACGCCGCCGTCGGAGCTGCCGAAGCTCGTCGCCGCCCTCGAACGCGACGACGTGGCGCTCGGCAGCCGGATCCAGCCCGACGGGTCCGACATGCGGGCCTCGCAGCCGCGCTACCGGCGCTTCCTCGGCGGCGCGTTCCACCTGCTCGCCTCGTGGTGGGTCGTCGGCGACGTGAAGGACACCCAGTGCGGCTTCAAGGGGTTCACGCGCGAGGCCGCCCACGACCTGTTCGGTCGGCAGAAGGTGACCTCGATCGTGTTCGACGTCGAGCTCATCCACCTCGCCCGGCGGCGCGGCTACGGCCTCGCCGTCGTGCCGATTCGCTGGGAGGACCGCCGAGGCTCGCGGATGCGGCCGGGCGCGTTCCTCGCGCTGCGCGTCGCGTGGGACCTGTTCCGGATCCCGCTCCTGCACCGGGACGTCCGCCGACGAAGGTAAGGTGGCGGGCGGGGGCGCGGACCGTGATGATGCCGCCGTGAACCGCCGAATCGGCTACCTGCGCGCGACCTACGCCGCCGGGCTGACGCTCGTCGTGTTGTGGGCCTTCGCGATCCTGCTCACGGCGTGGACCGGTGGCACGCTCGGCTACGACTACCGGGCCTACGACCTGGCCGTCGAGCGGCTGCTCGCCGGCCAGCCGCTCTACGACCTGGGGGCCGAGCTCTTCGGCCCGTTCGGGACGTACTTCTACCCGCCGCCGTTCGCGCTGCTGATGATCCCCTTCGCGATCCTGCCGTTCGAGCTCGGGGTCGTGGTCTGGACCGCGGCGCTCGTGGGGGCGTCGATCCTGGCCGTCTGGCTGATGCCGGTCCCCGTGCGGGTGCGCTGGGTCGTGCTGCTGCTGGCGGCGCTGTCGTGGCCGCTCGTGTACGCCATCAAGCTCGGCCAGGTCGGCCCGCTGCTGCTGCTGCTGTTCGCGGTCGGCTGGCGGTGGCTCGATCGACCCTGGCCGCTCGGCCTGTCGGCCGGCCTCGGGACGATCATCAAGATCCAGCCGGTGGCCCTGCTCGGCTGGGCCATCCTGACCGGCCGCCGCCGGGCCGCGGCCATCGGCATCGGCGTCGTCGTGGCCCTCGCTGCCGGCGCGACACTCGTGGCCGGGCTCGGGGCGTGGCTGGACGAGGCGACGCTGCTGACCCGGGTCAGCCAGCCCGTGCTCACGCCGCACCAGTTCGGTGTCGGGCGGCTGCTGTTCGAGGCCGGCGTCCCCG
>QKHE01000112.1 GCA_003250155.1 Chloroflexota bacterium
CGCCGCCGGCTTGTAAATGAACCCGACCTTGATCGCGTCGGTCCCGATCGTGCCGGTGTCGATGTAGTCGTAGACACCGCTGCCGAGATCGGCGTTGAGGCCGGCGACGATATCCGCCAGCGCCTCGACACCGGTCGTGTTCTCCAGCTCGTTGAGGCCGACGACGTCGGCGTCGAGACCCTCCAGCGCGGCCAGCAGCTTGTCGCGCTGGCGCGTGAACTCCCCGGCGTTGTCGGCGCCGCGGCACTCGACGTCCTGGCCGGGACCGCAGATATCCGGCCCATTGTCGAGCGTGACGAAGTAGTTGAGGGCGTTCATCGAGGCGACCTTCAGCCGGCCGCCGACGTCCTCTGGCTCCGCCGGACGTGAGTTCACGGGCGTGTACTCCGCGGGCCCGGTCGGCTGGATGCGATAGAGGCTGAAGTCGTAGCCGAGGACACCGACCGCGTTGGCCACGGTGTCGCCACCGCGGAACCGGTTGTCCAGGGCGAAGCCGGCGCCGTTCGGGTGCCGGGTGAACGACGGGTTCTGAATTCCGAGCCCGTCGTCGAGCGTGATCCGCCGCAGCGCGTACTGGGCCGCCCGCTCGTTCGCCGGCGTGCCGGGCTCCACGACCGAGGTCGGCGTGAAGTGCCGCGATTCGCCGTCGAGCGGGAGCCCGAGGACCATCTCCCCGAAGCGGTCGTAGTTGAAGTACTCGGAGATCACCAGTGCCTGCGGGAAGCGGACGAGCATGCCCTCGAAGCGCTCGAGATAGGTCGTGCTCGCGAACGGCATCGTCACGTCGACCGGCGCGACCGAACCGCCGGCCCCGCAGATCACGATGTCGGTGACCGGCGCGTTGTTGCTGTTCGAGCCGTTGATGGTCGTCTGGCTGAAGCGCTCGCGGGCGTAGCCGGTGACGCGAACGTGCTGCCCCTCGGAGACTGCGTCCGCGTTGCCGTCGTAGACGAAGATGCCGTCGGACGTGTCGCCGTCGGCGTCGCCGACGGGGTCCTGGATGTAGAAGCCGCCGATGCCGATCGAGTTGTCGAAGTCGCCGACGACGACGCCCTCGGTGACGACGTTGCCGGTCATGGCCGCGAACAGGCCGTCACCCTGGATGTCGTAGATCGGCGTGTACAGCGAACCGCAATCGTCGTTGGTGATCGTGCCGACCCCCTGGTCGTCGGCCACCGCCGCACCCGTGACGCCGGTCACGTTCACGAGGAACGCCTCGGTCGGCTCGACGGCGATGTCGCCGTTGACGGTCACGCTGAAGGCATACGAATCGTCGCCCTCCGCGATCGTCTGGCCGGACAGCGAGTTCGCGACGTAGTCGCCATCGGCGACCGTCGCGCTGTCGTCGGCCGTCGCGATATCGAACGTCACGCCGCCGGCACCGGCCGGGGCCGACAGGCTGACGGTGAAGTCGAAGGACGTCGTCCCGGCATCACCCTCCGCGGCCGTGACATCGTTGATCGACAGCGTCAGCTCGGCAGCGCAGTTCGCCGTGTGCGTCCCGAGGCCGTCGAACGTGTTCTGGGCATAGCCGTCCCACTCGCCGGACGGGTCGAACGCGTCAGCGCCGTTGGGGTCGCCGGCGCACACGGTCGGCTGGCGGCGCAGCGTGTTGTCCTGGGTGCTCTGGTCGCCGGATCCCCATTCCGAGCCCGGGTCGACGCCGACTTGGCCGATGACGTCGAGGAACGCGGTGCCCTTGCGCAGGACCACGGCGTCGTCGCCATTGAACCATCCGGAACCGTTCGTCTGATCGGCGACCGCCAGGATGGACGCATCGGCCGAGGACTGCGCGAGTACGAACACGTCGCCATCGGCGACGGTGCCGCTGAGGTTGATCGTCAGGCCGGCACTCGAGTTGCCGTTGAAGTACATCTGGACGCTGTACGCGCCCGCCGTGAGATCGACCGAGGAGCCCGTCCCGTTGTAGATCTCGAGCGCCTTGTTGTTGCTCGAGCCCTCGACGTACTCGGAGAAGAACAGGTCCGTTGGCGTGGCCGCCTGCACCGGTGCCGGTGCTCGGAGCGTGACGCCGCTGATGGCGAGCAACGCCGCCGTGACGGCGACGACGAAACGGGAAACGGCGCGCGGCATACCAGTCCTCCTCGGAGGGTCGATGACCCTCGGTGCCCACGACTGGGGCTGGTCCAGCGTCCCGTCGGCCTTCCTCCCGGCCGGCGTGGTGGCGCGATGTCGATCCGACTCTAGCGAAGGCGGGTTCAGTTGTCGCTTCGCGCCGTCAACAAGCCGTCAGCGCCGTGCGTACCCTGGTGCGCGGGCGCACCGGAGAATCGGGTCGCGGTGTGGTTGCGGGGCCGCCTACTGCGCCGGGGCGAGTGCGGCCTCGATGGCGCTGGCCAGACGATCGCCGGTCGGTGCGCCGACGAGCGGCGTGACGCGATGCGGCCCGGCCAGTTCGACCCAGTCCGGTTCCATGCCGGACGCCGAGAGGACGATCGGAACGTCCGGATGGAGGTCGCGCAGGCCCGCGATGAGGGCCGCGGCGCCGTCGGGCTCGCCGGTGGCCCACGCGTCGTAGACCATCACGTCCGCCCACTCGGCCAGCTCACAGCCCATGTGGGAGAGCACCGGGCACATCGCCCCGATCGGCCCGAGGCACAGCTTGACCTCGTAGCCGCGGCGTCGCAGCGCTTCGACTTCCTCGTCGGCAAGGTCTCGGTCGTGGTTCACGACGAGGACGCGGGTCATGGCACACCTCGGCTTGGCTTGCTGCAAGGCTTGGCCCAGCGTGCCCGGATCCGGTAGTGCCGAACGTCACGTCGAAAGCGCGACGCAAGACCTGTCGGGTTCGCTCAATCGGCGGTCGGGGTCGGCCAGCCGGATGCTCACCTCCTCCGCCAGGCGAGCTGCCATCAGCCCACGCTCCGGGTGGCCGAGATGGATCAGCCCTTGCGCTCGAGGATCGGTCGGGCGAGCTCCGGCTGGTCGACGACGAAGGCGAACATGGCGCGATCGCCCCAGCGGCCCAGGAAGAGGTGGCCGTGGATGTTGACCCCGGCGTCGGCGAGCGCCCGGGCGATGCGTGCCATGCCGCCCGGCCGGTCGTCGACCTCGGCGAGGATCGACTCGCCCTCGATGTAGTGGTAGCCGTCGGCGTCGAGGACTTCGCGCGTCGTGTCGTCGTCGGCCGTGGTCATGATGACGTGGCCGCTGTCACCGATCCCGCCGCCGCCGATCGCGCGCAGGTCGACGCCCCGGGCGGCAAGCGCCTCGGCGAGCACCGCCATGGCACCCGGCTCGTTCTTCAGCTGGACCACGAACTGGTTGGCCATCGGCCGGCCCTCCTCCGGTGTCGCGGGCGAGCGACGACGACCATCGTAGCGGCCGTCGCGAGCGTCGCGGCGCGGCCGAGCCGCGCGCTTCCGCCGATACCATCGGCGCCGATGACCGCGAACGCGATGCCGACCGGGCTCCCCGCGCCGGTCGCCGAGGCCCTGGCGCAGCCCGAGGCACCGCGGCGCGGGGCCGTTGAGGCCGCGGGGTACGGCTGGGCGACCGCGACCTGGGGCGAGCCCGCCGATCCGCCGCTGCTGCTGGTCCATGGCGTAACAAGCGACGCCGGAATCTGGTGGCGGGTCGGGCCCGCGCTCGCGGCCGCCGGGCGCCACGTCGTCGCCTTCGACATGCCCGGCCACGGCCTGACCGGCGGCTGGCGCGGTCGGCACCGCTTCGCCGAGACCGCCGCCGATATCGCGGCGTTCGTTCGTGCCGCCGGCCTGGAGCGCGACGACCTGGCAGTTCTCGGCCATTCCTGGGGTGCGATGGTGGTCGCCCACCTCCCCGAGGCGGGCATCCGCCCGGCGACGCTCGTCCTGCTCGACCCGCCGGCGCTCACGATGGCGCAGATGGAGGCGCTCATGCGCGACCCGACGGAGCGGCCCTACGCGGCGCTCGGCGAGGCGCTGGCTGCCGTCCGGACCGCGTATCCCGGCTGGTCGGACGGCGACGTCACGGCGAAGGCGGAGGCGCTGTGCCGCTTCGACCCCGAAGCCGTTCGGGCGATCCTGCTCGACAACGGCACGTGGGACGCCGGGCTCGCCCCGCTGGGCAGGGCGGCGGCAGCCGCGATCCCCACCTGGCTCGTGCGCGGCGAGTGGGCGTCCGGCTGCCTGGTCCCGGACGAGCTCGTGCCGGGCATCGAGGCCCGTCTCGGCGCGGGACGGGTGATCACGATTCGGGGCGGCCCTCACTCGCCGCAGCGAACCCACCCGGCCGAGACCGTGGCGGCGGTGCTCCGCGCCCTCGACGGCTGACGGTCAGGCGGCGCCCCGGCGCTCGGCCCGCAGCGCGATCGCGCGCCGATAGGCGTCGAGGTAGGCGGGCGCAGAGCGCGTGCGCCAGTCGAAGTCCACCGCCATCCCGCGGTCCAGCAGGCGCTCCCAGCGACGCGTCCCCGGCGCATACCACTCCCGGAACCGCTCGCAGGCCGCGACCAGGGCCGCGGCGGACGCGTCCTCGAACCAGAAGCCGGTCCCCGACCGCGGGTGGCTCGG
>QKHE01000069.1 GCA_003250155.1 Chloroflexota bacterium
GACGACGCGCTTGCCGTGGCCAGCGGGGTCGATGGCTCGAGCGACGCCACGGATGGCGAGGCTCCGGCCGACGGGGGCTGATCGAGACCGTCCCCACGAGCGGCGGCTACACTCGGCCAGGTCCCCCCGGCCGAACCGCGGCTCCCCGGCAAACCCGGCTCCGGGGCCAACACCCCGCCATCCGCCACGGAGGTGCAGATCCGGTGCAGGTTCGCGTCGTCGCCGATCAGCCGTGGGACGTCAAGGCCGACGTCCTCGCCGTGCCGCTCCTCGGGCAGCCCGACCTCAGCGGCGCGCTGGCGGAGCTGGATCGCCGGTCCGGCGGCGAGATCCGGGCCCTTGCCGAGTTCGGGGAGCTGAAGGGCAAGCGCTTCAAGGCGATCCTGACCGCTGCCGGCGAGCTCGGTGCGGGTCGGCTCCTGCTCGTGCTCGGCGGAGACCCGGTGGCCCTCGACCGGGAGGCCGTGATCCGGATCGCGGCGTCTGCGGAGCGTCGTCTCGGCGGTCGAGCCGTGAAGCGGCTGGCGGTCTGGCTGGCGCCGCTCGCGGAGCAGCTCGAGGATGGCATCGACGCCGTCGCCGAGCTGGTGACGCGCGGCGTGGTGCAGGGCTCCTACGACCCGGCGACGATCTATCGCGAGGGCTACACGGACGCGCCGCCAGCACTCGACGAGCTGATCCTCGTCGCGCCGGGCGAGGACGCCTCGCGCCTGGGCCGGCTCGCCGAGCGCGGCCGGATCATGGGCGAGGGTGCGAACCTGGCCCGAACGCTCGCCAATCGCAGCGCCAACGACGTCACCCCCGAGGTCCTGGCCGAGGAGGCCTGGAGCCTCGCGGAGAAGCACGACCTGTGGGTGGACGTGATCGGCCCGGACAAGGCGGCCGAGCTCGGCATGGGCCTGTTCCTGTCGGTCGGCAAGGGCTCCGACAATCCGCCGCGGATGATCGTCATGCGCTCCGGGCGGGCCGGCGAGCGCGATTCGCTGGGCCGCCATCTCGCGATCGTCGGCAAGGGCGTGTGCTTCGATTCGGGCGGCATCAGCATCAAGCCATCCGACCGGATGGACGAGATGAAGATGGACAAGACCGGCGCCTGCACGGTCATCGCCGCCGCGGCCACGGTCGCCCGCCTCGCGCCGGGTACGCCGCTGCTGGCGGTCGCACCGGCGGTCGAGAACATGCCGGGCTCGCACTCGACGCGGCCGGGCGACATCGTCAAGGCCCTCAACGGCAAGCGCGTCGACATCACCAACACGGACGCCGAGGGCCGCCTGATCCTGGCCGACGCCCTGACCTACGCGGAGCAGCTCGGCGCGACGCACCTCGTCGACGTGGCGACCCTGACCGGCGCCGTCGCCCGAGCCCTGGGCGACCTGATGAGCGGCGCCTTCGGGACGCCAGACGACTTCGTCGGCGAGGTGTTCGCCGCGGGCCGCCGCGCCGGCGAGCGCTTCTGGCAGCTGCCGCTCGTCGATGAGTACGCCGAGGACATGCGCGACAGCTGGTACGGCGACGTCGTCAACTTCTCGCGCAACAACGACGGCGGGCTGGTCAAGAGCGCGCTGTTCATCCGCGAGTTCGTGACGAAGCCGTGGGTCCACCTCGACATCGCCGGTACGGCCTACTTCCGGAAGGCCACGCCGTTCGCACCACGCGGCGCCACCGGGGCGTCGCATGCCACCCTCGTCGAATTGGCCCTCGCCGGGGTGAAGGCCTGACGCGCGCCCGAGGCGCCTGACGGGGCACGACGGGCATGGACCAACCGCTCCTGATCGGGCTGGCCGGGCTGGCCGGGCTCGGCTGGGGTTTCGCCGCGGATCGCCTGGCGGCACGCTGGCCGGCGCACGAGGACGGCTCGATCCGGGCCATCGACTGGCGGACGCCGATCGTCGTGGTCGCCGGCGGCCTCGGCTTCGCGGCCACGGTGGCCCGCTACGGGGACGTGCCACTCGACCTGGCGATCGTCGGCGTCTACGTCGTCGCGCTCGTGGCGCTGTTCGCGACCGACCTCGACCAGCGCCTGCTGCCCGATGTCGTGACGCTGCCGCTGATGGCCGCCGCCGCGCTCCTGCTGGCCCTCGGCGCGAGCCCGCTCGTGGCGGGCTTCGAGGCATCCGTGTTCGCCGTGGTCGCCGCCGTCGCGATCCCGGGCGCGATGCTCATTCTCGCGATCCCGTTCGGCGCCGGCGCGATCGGCCAGGGCGACCTGAAGCTGCTCGCCGGGTTCGGGCTCCTGGCGGGGGCGGAGCGCCTGATCTACGGGCTCGTGGCGGGCACGCTCGCGGCCGGCGTGGTCATCGTCGTGCTCATCCTGGCGAGGCGGATCACGCTGCGCAGCTACGTCCCGTACGGTCCGTTCCTGATCGCCGGCGCGCTGTGGGCCCTTCTCGGCATCGCGGAGAGGTGACCAACGTACGGCTCGATTCGTTGGAGCCGTGCAGTATGATGCCCGGGACCCAGCGACCCAGCGCGACGGAGATGCCCACGCATGATCCAGGTTGATGCGCCGCTCCGTCCCTGACGTTCGAGGCGGGAGGACCCGCCCCCGGACGCGGCGCCGGGCCTTCAGCCTCCTCCTCGGCGTCACCCTCCTCGGCAGCACCCTGCTGTCGCTCGGGCCGGCGGCCACGTCCGCCGATGAGCTGTCCGATGCGTACCAGAAGCAGAAGCAGCTCCAGGCGCTCATCAAGAAGCAGAAGGCCCAGATCGCCAGCCTCTCGGCGAGCCAGCAGTCGCTGACGGCGAAGATCGGCGCGACGAAGGCGTCGCTGTCGGAGATCAACGCCAACCTCCAGGTCGTCAAGACCCAGATCGTCTCGATGGTCGTCGAGGTTGCCAAGGCGCAGAGCACGATCGACGAGCTCGTCGCGACGGGCACCCGACTCGACGCGGAGCTGGCCGATCTGGAGGCCGAAGAGGCAGCCAAGCAGGCGGAGCTCGACGCCCGAAAGGAGCTGCTGGCGGCGCGGATCCGCGACGCCTACGAGACCGATCGGACGTCGCTGCTCGAGTCGTTCCTTGCCGGCGCGGATTTCACCGACGTGCTGACGGAGGTCGGCTATCACCTCGACTTCGCCGGCGAGGACAAGCTGCTCGCTGATCAGATCGTGGCCGACCAGGGGGTCCTGGTGGTCCTGAAGCAGAACGTCGAGCTGGCGCGCGACGAGACGCAGCAGCTGCACGCCCTGGCCGACGAGCAGAAGCAGATCCTCGACGGCCAGCTCAAGGAGCTCGCCGACGCTCGCCGCGAGCTCGCCAGCCTCGAGGCGGAGACCGAGCGCCTGTTGGCCGAACAGCAGGCCAGCTACGCCGAGCTCGCCAGCGACAAGGTGGCCCTCGCGAAGAAGCTGGCGGCCAACCAGGAGGCCCAGCGCAAGCTGGAGGCCCTGATCGAGCGGCTCGTCCGCGAGGCCCTCGCGAAGGGCGGCATCCCGTCCGCCTACAGCGGCACGTTCAGCTGGCCGATGTCCGGCTACGTCACCCAGGAGTTCGGCTGCACCGGCTTCTCGTGGGAGCCGCCGCTCGGCAGCTGCCGCCACTTCCACCGCGGCATCGACATCGCCAACACCTACGGCACGCGCATCTACGCCGCCGGCCCGGGCAAGGTCATCTTCGCCGGCAAGAGCCCCTACGACCCGGCCTACATCGTGATCATCGCCCACGCCTCGAACCTCGTGACGTGGTACGGCCACATCCAGACGCGCATCCCCGTCCGGGCTGGGCAGTACGTCGCCGAGGGCCAGCTGATCGGCTTCGAGGGCTGCACCGGCTGGTGCACCGGCCCGCACCTGCACTGGGCCGTCCAGCTCAACGGCAGCTGGGTCAATCCGCGGCTGTTCCTGCCCCGCTAGTCACGGGGTCCCGCACGTCCCGCCTACCGGGGCGCAGCGCGGCGGGTGCTAGTCTGAGCCGAGGTCGGCCGACAGAGGGAGGACCCCGGTGAAGCGGACGATGGCCCTGGTCCTGGCGGGCGGCGAGGGCGAGCGACTGTCGATCCTGTCGCAGATCCGCGCCAAGCCGGCCGTGCCGTTCGGCGGCAAGTACCGGATCATCGACTTCACGCTGTCGAACTGCGTCAACTCCGATATCGACGACGTCCTCGTCCTGACGCAGTACAACCCCCGCAGCCTCAACGACCACATCGGGCTCGGGCGCCCGTGGGACCTCGACCGCAACACCGGCGGCGTGAAGCTGCTGCAGCCGTACATCGCCCGCGGCCGCGTCGCGGAGTGGTATCGCGGAACCGCGGATGCGGTCCTCCGCAACCTCAACGTCATCGAGCACGCCAGCGCCGACACGTTCCTCGTCCTGGCCGGCGACCACATCTACAAGATGGATTACCAGCCGTTCGTGCAGGCCCATCGGCGCCATCGGGCCGACGTCACGATCGCGGTCCGCCGTGTACCGCTGGCCGACGCCAGCCGGATGGGCATCCTGGCGATGGATGACGCCGATCGCGTCACCGAATGGCAGGAGAAGCCGAAGCAGCCGAAGAGCGACCTGGCCTCGATGGGCGTGTACGTCTTCAGCAAGCGCGCGCTGCGGCGCTGGCTGCGCGAGGACCTCGTCGACTTCGGGGGCGACGTCGTGCCGGCCATGCTCGACGCCGGCGCGCGGGTCTTCGGCTATCGCTTCAGCGGCTACTGGCAGGACGTCGGCACGATCCAGTCGTACTGGGAGACCAACATGGCGCTCCTCGTCGACCGGCCCGAGCTGGACCTGTACGACAAGGAGTGGCTGATCCACACTCGCTCGGAGGAGCGCGCCCCGGCCAAGGTGGGCTCGACGGCGCAGATCCATCGCAGCCTCATCAGCCACGGCTGCCTGATCGAGGGCACGGTCGTCAACAGCGTCCTGTCGCCGGGGGTCCGGGTCGACGTCGGGGCGGTCGTCCGCGATTCGATCGTGATGTTCGACTCCGTCATCCGGGCCGGGGCGGTCGTCGATCGCGCGATCCTCGACAAGGAGGTCGTCATCGGCCAGGGCGCCGTCGTCGGCGAGGGGCCGTACGACGCGCCGCCGAACAAGAGCGAGCCGAGCCGCCTCAACTCCGGGATCACCGTCGTCGGCAAGCAGGCGATCGTGCCGCGCGGCGTCCGCCTGGGGCGCAACGTGAAGGTCGACAGCGGCGTGCGGGGCGGGGACTACCGGCGGAAGGTCATCCGGAGCGGCGAATCGGTCGAACCGGGGCCCGCGTCGCGCCGCGCGCGAGCGGCCGCGCCGAAGGCCGACGAGGCGACCGTCTCGGCCGGCTGAGGCGCCTCCGCCTAGACTGTCCGGTCGATGGTCCGACCCCGCGCTGACCGTGGCGAACGCGCTGACCGTGGCGCTTCCGGCTCGCCGTCGATCGCTCCCAAGGTGCTCGAATCGTGGCTCGGCGAACTGGGCCTGGAGCCCGGGGGACGCGCCGAGCGTGACGGCGTCAGCGCCTGGGACCTGGTTCTCGACGGGCGGCGGCGACGCGGCCTGCGGGTGACGCTGATCCTCGATCCGAGCGTCGGGCTGATCGTCTGGGCGCTCCTCGCTCCGCCGCTCGGCGACGGCCTGCGAAAGACGTACCGGACGCTCCTCCGCTGGAACGACGAGTACCCGATGGCGAAGTTCTCGGTGACCGACGACGGCCGGCCGATCCTCGCGGTCGAGCTGCCGTCGCGCTGGCTCGACGCGGACGAGGTCGGCCTGGCCCTGGCCCGCGTCGTCCTGATCGCGGATCGGCTGTTCGACGAGACGCGGCCGTGGCTCTGGATCGGCGGGCGAATCCCCGATGGCTATGGGGCCGAGGCGCCGCGGGGCGAGGGACTCCTGGCGCGCTTCGGGCCGCGCCTCGCCGAGCTGGTCGATCCGTCGGCTCCGTGACCGGTCGAGGCTATCGCGCGATCGCGGCGGCGATCGTGCTCGCCATCCTCGCGCTGCCCCTTGCCGGCCTGCCCGTCCTCGCGAAACCGCCCGACCTGACCCTCGTGACGCAGGCCACCTACGACGTCCTGCCCGACGAGGGCCGCGTCGCGGTCACGGTCCGGATCACGGCCACCAACCGCCTCCACGACACCGTCGCGCGGCGCTTCTTCGTTCGGACCGCGTACCTGGCCGTGCTGCCCGGGGCGTCCGGCTTCGAGATCAGCGCGGCCAGCGGCGCGCCGGCGGTGACCGTCCGTCGCCGGGCGGAGGATCACACGCTGCTGCGCATCGACCTCGGCACGAACCTCGCCGCCGGCCGCACTCGCAAGCTGACCCTGCGGTTCGAGCTCGCGGATCCCGGTGGCGCGCCGGACCGCCGGGTCCGGATCTCGCCGACGATCGTGACCTTCGAGGCGTGGGCCTACGCGACCCCGCGGACGCCCGGCTCCAGCGTCACCGTGACGCTGCCGGCGGGCTACGACGTC
The DNA here is from genome assembly GCA_003250155.1 of Chloroflexota bacterium. Classification (GTDB taxonomy): domain Bacteria; phylum Chloroflexota; class Limnocylindria; order Limnocylindrales; family CSP1-4; genus UBA5189. The sequence goes on from QKHE01000069.1 coordinate 6,384, forward strand.
GGCATCGGGCGCGGGCCGCTGAGCGGCCCGACACCGACCGAGACGGGACGGCAGGCGTGGACGAGCGGCTCGCTCGACAGCCCGCTCGAGTTTGCCGCCGACGTCACCGCCAACCGTACCTCGGAGCTCGTCGCGACACCGCTGACCGTCCCGCTCGCCGGCGGCGACGCCGCCCTCGTGCTCCGAGGCTGGCCGGACGATCCGGTATGGCGCGAGCGGCTCGCCGGTCTCCTCGCCGGCGCCCTGCCCGTCATGGAGCGTCGAATCGGGCTGCCGTGGCCGTTCGAGGCGCCGCTCGTCATCGAGGAATCCCTCGCCCTCGGCGGCTCGACGGAGGCCGGGGTCTTCGAGGTGACGGCGGGCCGTTTGCGGCTTGCCTACAGCGCCCCGGACGGCGCGATCCTCGAGGAGCTGGGCCACGCCTGGTTCAATGGCCGCCTGGTCGCCGATCGCTGGATCGCCGACGCCTTTGCCCTGTACTACGGGACGGAGGCGGCCGCGGCGCTGGGCATCGACCCGGCATCGCCGGTGATCACGCCGGACCTGGCGTCGGTGGCCGTGCCGCTCAACGCCTGGAGCCCGGGCACGACCGGCGGCGCGGCAGACCCGGCCATGGTCGACGCGTACGCGCGCGCCGCCGGGCTGGCGCTGGCACGACAGATCGGCGACCGCGCCGGCGTGGTCGCGCTCGCCGATACCTGGGCCGCCGCGGCCGCCGGGAGAGGCGCGTACCAGCCGCCGGGCGGGGCCGAGGCGGCGCTCGGACCGCTCGACTGGCGCTCGCTGCTCGATCTCGTCGAGGAGGCCTCCGGGAGATCGTTCGACGACCTGTGGCGGGCCTGGGTCGCCCGGCCGGCGGACCTCATCGCGCTCGACGAGCGGGCTGCGGCCCGGTCGCACCTCGCGGCCACGACGGCCCGGGCCGGCGCGTGGTCGCTGCCGCGCTCGGTGCGCGACGCGATGCGGGCCTGGCGGTTCGATCTTGCCGAGCGGCTGCTCGCCGCCGCCGACCGCGTCCTGGCGGCACACGAGGGCCTGGCGGCCGAGGCCGCGTCGCTGGGCCTGGCGCTGCCGGATCGCCTGCGGCGGGTCTTCGAGGGCGAGGATGGCTTCGACGTCGCCGAGGCGGAGGTCGAAGCGCAGCGCTCGGCCGTCGAGGCGATCCGCGAGGCGCGCGAGGTCCGCCCGGACGAGGCGTCCGGGGACTCGGCGCTGTTCGTCGCCGTCGGCCTCGTCGGGGTGAATCCGGACGCCGAGCTGGACGCCGCCGCCGCGGCGCTCGCCGCGGGCGATGTCGAAGCGGCGTTCGAGGCAGCGGCCGCGGCCGAGGACCAATGGCTGGCTGCCGCCGACTTGGGGCGAAGCCGTATCGTGAGCGGCGGGCTGCTGGCGATCTCGCTGCTCCTGCTGGCCGGGCTCGTTGGCTGGCGGCGCGGAAAGGGGGGCGATGCCACGTCGTAGGGCCGCGCCGCTCATTGCGCTGCTGGCCGCCGCCCTCCTCGCGATCGCCCCGTCGACGGCCCGGCCGGCCAGCGCCGCCGAACCGCTTCGGCTCGCCGTCGATGCCACCTACACGGTCGCGCCGGCCGACGCCCGCGTGCGGGTCCGCCTCGAGGTGGCCGCGACGAACCTCAAGCCCTCCACGGCGACGACGTTCTTCTTCTACGACGAGATCATCGTGGGGATCCAGCCGGAGGCGGCGCGGATCCGGGCCAGCGACACGGCCGGCAGGCTCGTGACGGTGATTCGGCGGCGCGAGACCTACACCTCGGTCGGCGTCAGCCTCCGGTCGCGGCTGCTGTACCGGCAGACGGCCAGCTTCGAGATCCGCTTCGACCTGCCCGGCGGTGAGCCGCGCTCGACCTCGCCGATCCGCGTCGGCGAGGCGTTCGCGACCTTCGGCGTCTGGGCCTGGGGCGACAGCGGCCGGAGCAGCGTCGAGGTCCGGCTGCCGCCGGGATTCGAGAGCCAGGTCATCGGCGACTCGCTCGAGGTCGAGAAGCGCGAGGACGGCTGGCGGCTGCGAGCCGAGCCGGCAGAACCGTACGCGTTCTACGCGATCGTCGACGCCGACAACGCCGCCGCCTACGGGCGGACGCGCATCTCGCTCGGTGGTGGCGTCGAGCTCGTCGTCCTCGCCTGGCCGGAGGATGGCGTGTGGCAGACGACGGTCGCCACGACCCTCGAATCGGGCCTGCCGCTGCTGCGCGACCTGATCGGCCTCGACTGGCCGGTTCTGCACGACCTCGAGGTCCGGGAGCGGTACACGCCCGCGTTGGAGGGCTACGCCGGCGTGTTCTACACGGACGAGTCGATCGACGTCAGCGAGGAGCTCGATCCGCTCGTCATCGTCCACGAGGCCTCCCACGCCTGGTTCAACAACGACCTGTTCGCGGGCCGCTGGATCTACGAGGGGCTGGCCCAGGAATACGCCTGGCGGGTGATCTCCAGCGTCGGCGGCGACGCCCCGAACCCGACGCGGCCGTCGCCCGACGACCCAGCGGCCGTGGCCCTCACGGACTGGTCGCACCCCGGCGTCATCCGCGACCAGGAGACCGAGGCCTACGAGCGCTACGGCTACGACGCCTCGTGGTGGGTCGTCCACGAGATCGCTGCGGCCGTGGGCGACGATCGCATGCGCCGTGCCTTCGACAGCGCCGTCCGGAACACGACGGCCTACCTCGGCGCCGGAGCGCCGGAGCAGCATCTGGGGCCCGACGGGTTCGCCCGGTTCTATGACCTCGTCGAGGACGTGACCCAACCGCCGTCGGAGCGGATCGACGAGGTCTTCCGAACGTACGTGATGACGCCGGCGCAGACGGTCCTCCTCGACGCGCGGACCGAGGCGCGAGCTGCCTATCGCGAGCTGCTTTCTGCCGGCGCTGGCTGGCTGCCGCCGTGGTACATCCGCCGGCCGATGGAGGCGTGGCAGTTCCCGCAGGCGATGGATCGGATGGGCGAAGCCACCGCTGTGCTCGAGCTGCGCGACGAGGTCGACGCCGCGGCCGACGCCCAGGGCCTCCAGCCCGACGGCACGCTGCGCTCGGCGTACGAAAGCGCCGGCGGCGGGTTCGAGGCGGCGACCGCGATCGCAAGGCAGGAGCTCGCCGCGCTCGCCGGGATCGACGAGGCGCGGCGGCGCCTGGCCGCCGAGCGCGACCTGCTGACGACGATCGGGCTGCTCGACGCGACGCCGGAGGCACCGTACGACGAGGCGCGAACGGCGTTCGAGGCTGGCGATCTCGAGCTGGCGCTGAGCCTCGCCGCGACCTCGGTCGCCACGATCGCGGGCGCCCAGGCGGTCGGCCAGGAGCGGGTCGTGCTCGGCGCGGCCGTCGCGGCCGGGGTCTTGCTGCTGCTGCTGGCCGCGGCGCTGCTGCTGCGGCTTCGCCGACGTCGTCGGCTCGCGCTGGAGCGCGCGGCGATCGGCGCGGCGATCGGCGCGGCGGCCCCTCCCGAGCCGGCGGCCCCTCCCGAGCCGGCGGCCGGCGAGCCCTACGCTACACTCGCCGCCGATCGATCGGGCCCGCCGGAGCCTTCGGCCGAGGCGCCCTTCGAGGGAGGTGACCAAGAGGGTGGACCGGCCGCCGAGCGGTAGGGCGCGGGCCTGATGGCCGTCCACCGCGTGCAGCCATCGCGCGAGATCCTGTCCGGCGAATCGGCGGACGTCTACTTCGCCCGCGCCGAGCGGATCCTGGAGCGCGAGGGGCTCGATCCGCTGGTGACGATGGAGGTCTTCGCCCGCGAGGACGCGATCCTGTGCGGGATCGACGAGGTCAAGAACCTCCTGGCCCACGTGCTCGTCGACGCCGATCCCGCCGAGACGTCGGTCGAGGCGCTCGACGATGGCGACCCGATCGGCCCGAAGGAGATCGTCCTCCGGATCGCGGCTCGCTATCGCGCGTTCGGGCTGTACGAGACCGCGATCCTCGGGATGCTGTCGCAGTCGACGGGCTGGGCGACCGCCGCCCGCGAGTGCGTCAAAGCCGCGGCGCCGCTGCCGGTCATCTCGTTCGGCGCGCGGCACGTCCACCCCGACATCACCGACGTTCTCGACTACGCGGCGATCGTCGGCGGCTGCGTCGGCGCGTCGACGCCGGCCGGTGCGCGGCTCGCGGGGCTGCGGCCGACCGGGACGATGCCGCACTCGCTGGTGCTGATCTTCGGCGACACCGTCGCCGCGGCCGAGGCCTTCGACCGCGACCTGGAGCCGGACGTGCCGCGGATCGTCCTGGTGGACACGTTCAAGGACGAGGCCGAGGAGGCGCTGCGCGTCGCCCAGTCGCTGGGTGACCGGCTGTACGGCATCCGTCTCGACACGCCGTCAGAGCGTGGCCGCGTGACCCCCGACCTCGTGCACGAGGTCCGTGCCCGGCTCGACCAGGCCGGCTTCGGCCACGTCAAGATCGTCGTGTCGGGCGGCCTGAACCCGGATCGGATCGACGTCTTCCGGGAGGCCGAGGCGCCCGTCGACTCGTACGCCGTCGGCTCCTACATCAGCGGCGCGTCGCCGATCGACTTCACCGGCGACATCAAGGAGATCGACGGCCGGCCGATCGCCAAGCGCGGTCGCATCCCCGGTCGCACCGAATCGGCCCGCCTGCGCGTCGTCCGCCTCGAGGAGCACCGCTCCCCCTGACGGCGGGTTGCGCGGTTCCATGCCACCATCGGGCGATGGACGAGCGCCCCGCGGAGCAGGCTGACGGCACGCCGGCCGCTGACCGTACGCCGGCCGCTGGCCGCACGCCGGCTGCCGGCCACACGCCGGACGATCGCGAGGGCGCCTACGAGCTGCTCCAGCGCGGGCAGGCGCTGATCAAGCGGCGCCACTACGCCCAGGCCGCGGTCGTGCTCGAGCGGGCCGCCCGGATCGAGCCGGGCAAGGGCTCGATCCTCGAGCCGCTCGGGCGGGCCTACCACCTGAGCGGCCAGTACGAGCGGGCGCGCGAGACGTTCGACGCCCTGCTCGAGGTCGATCCGTCGGCCCACTGGGCGCACTTCGCCCTGGCGGCCAGCCTTCGCAAGCTCGACCGCCCGGCCGAGGCCCGGACCCACCTGCGCCTGGCGGTCGCCCTGAGCCCCGGCTCGCAGCTGTACCGCCGCGCCCTCGCCCGCCTCGACGCCGCCTGACGCGGCGTCAGCCGCCCGGGCGCTCGCGGAGGCGTGCGACCCGCAGCAGGCCGACCTGGGTTTTGGCGTCGTCGATCTCGCCGCGCTCGGCCATCGCGACCGCTTCGGCGAACGGCAGCGGGATGAGCTCGAGTCGCTCGTCCTCGTCGGGGCCGTGATGGCCCGCCGCTTCGCGGAGCCTGGTGGCGAGATATAGGTGCATCTGCTCGCTGGTGAAGCCGGGGGCGGTGTAGAACGCGCCGAGGTACTGCCAGCTCGCCGCGACCGATCCGGTCTCCTCCTCCAGCTCGCGGGCCGCCGCGCCGGCGTGGTCCTCGATCACGCCGCGCTCGTCGCGGTCCAGCGTGCCGGCCGGGAGCTCGAGCAGGGCCCGTCCGATGGCGTGCCGCCACTGCCGGACGAGCAGGACGCGGTCGGCGTCGTCGATCGCGACCATGCACACGCCGCCGGGATGGCCGGCCACGTCGCGCGTGGAGCGTGTCCCGTCGGGCAGCTCGACGGTGTCGACGCGGAACTCGAGCAGGCGGCCCCGCCGCAGGACCTCCGAGGCGACGAGCGTCTCGCGCAGGGCGCTGTCGTCGCTCACGCCGGGACCGCCAGCGCGGCCAGGGATGCCATGTCGGGCACGGTCAGATCCGGCGCCGCCGTCGCCGGCGGGGTCGCGCCGAAGCCGGATCGGTCGTGGCGCCGATCGACCCACGCGGTCGTCAGGCCGAGCCGCTTCGCCGGGACGTGGTCGTGGAACAGGCTCTGGGCGACGTGCAGGATCCGCGACGTCGGCAGCCCGATCCGCTCGAACGCCAGCTCGAAGTTGCGCGGGCTCGGCTTGTAGCGCCGTGCCTGCTGGGCGGTGACGACCCAGTCGAACGTCGTCCCGAGCCGCTCCGCCGAGGCGGCGAACAGGTCGTCATCGCAGTTGGTGATGACGCCCAGCGAGAACCGCTCGTGGAGGCGCGCCAGCGCCGCCGCCGAATCCGGGAACGGGGGCCAGTCGACGACCGACCCTCCGAACCGTTCGACCTCGTCCTCGGTCGGCGCGAAGCCGACGTCCTCGCCGACGCCTCGAAGCGCCGCCCCGAGGACCTCGCGATAGGGTCGGTACGAGCCAGCTTCCACGGCGGCCTCGTAGCGGGCGAACGATTCCAGGAGCTGGTCGTCGCCAGCGGTCGCGTCGTGGGCGGCGGCGACCTGGCGGAGGGCCTCGAGCAGCCCGGTCTCCCAATCGATGAGGGTTCCGTAGCAGTCGAACGTGAGCACGTCGAATCGGTCGAAGTCGAGCACCGGGGGCATCGACCGGATGATGCCACGTCGATTCGGTCCAGTCCGCCTGTCGATCGGGACCCAATGCCTCTGGTGCCGTTGGCGCGGCGAGTCGAGCATCAGCCCGGCGAACGTCGAGGCGTTCGCGAAAGGAGGCAGGACATGGAGCTTGCGATCGAGCTCGGATGGGCTGGTTGGGTCGTCGTCCTCGTGGCGGCCCTGGTGTTCGGCGTCGCGGCCCAGCTGATCGGCGAGACGCGGACCGGCTACGAGTGGCTGGTCGACGCCATCGCCTTCGGCCTCGGTGCCGTGATCGCCAGCGAGTTCGTGATCGGCTGGCGAGCCATCGACCCCGTCTGGGAGGGGCTTGCGCTGCTGCCCGCGGTGTTGGGCGGCGCGGTCCTCGGCGTGATCGTCGAGATCATCGTCCGGTACGGGACCGGCGGACGCTACACGACGCATCAGCGGCCGACGCCCGCCTAGCTCGGCCTGGGGAGCCCTGCCCTCGCCTCAGTCGCGGGGGCAGGGCTTCGGCGTCTTCTCCGGCTTCGGCGTCGGCTCACCCGACGGGGTCGGCTCGACGTCGAAGATCGTGCGGACGGTGCGGCGCATCTGCCGCAGCTCGGCCCTGGTGACGTATTCCGGGTAGGTCGGCGGGACGAACAGGACGCGCTGGATGCGGCCGGTGTCGACGCGGGCCGCGAGCTCGGCCAGGCCGGGGATCTCGTCGGGCGTGACCGTCATCCACAGGTTGTCGAGGGCGATCTCGAGCAGCTCGGGGATCTTCGGGATGAGGGCGATCGGATCGACCTGGCGGGCCAGCGCCTCGAGCACCAGCTGCTGGCGATTCATTCGCGAGTAGTCGTCGGTGCTGTGCCGTGAGCGGGCGTAGGCGAGGGCCCTCTCGCCGCCCATGTGCTGGCAGCCGGCCTCGATGTAGATCGTCTTGCGGCCGGTGCCGTCGGGATCGGGGTAGTGCTCGTCGTAGAGCGTGTAGGGCACGTCGATCCAGAGCCCGCCGATGGCCTTCACGAGCGCCTTGAAGCCGAGCAGATTGACGACGACGGCGCCGTCGATCGGGACGCCGGCCATCTCCTGGATGCTGCCGGTCACGGCACGGAAGCCGCGAGCATCGCCGCCCGGGAACTGGCGCGGGTGACCCCAGGCGTAGACGTAGAGGGCGTTGAGATACCCGGGGAATCGCCCGTCCGAGAACGCGTCGGCGCTCTCAGGCGGCAGCGGGACGTTGAGCAGGTTGCGGGGAAACCCGAACAGCGCCGCCCGGCCGGTCGCGACATCGACGCTCAGCAGGATCAGCGTGTCGGTCCGGATCAGCCACCGCCCGGGTGCGTAATCGGAGCCGATCAGGAGCAGGTTGAGGCGACCGTCCCGGGCCCAGACCGGCGGCGGCTCAGGCGTCGGGGTCGGCGGCGGCTCGGTGACGCCGGGCTCCGGCGTCGGCGTCGGCGGCGGCGTCGGCGTCGGCTCGAAGCTCGCGCTCGGGATCGCCCAGCCATCATCGGGCTCGATGAACACCGCCGTTGCCGTCTCATAGGCCCGGAAGCCGACGTATTGGATCAGGCCGTGGATCGCCAGCGTGACGACGATCAACCCGATCAGCGACACCGACAGGGCCCGCCCGGACGCCGCGCCGGCGAGTCGCCGCGAGGCGATCCGGAACGCGTCGGCGACCGCCGCCGCGTGCCAGGCGGTGAACACGACGTTCAGGACGAGGATCGCCAGCAGCGTCTCGCGGCGGAGGAAGAAGCCGAGGACGGCCTGCCACGGGAGCATGGCGATGGCGACGATGGCCAACAGGCCCGCCGCCACTGGCAACGCGAAGACCAGGCCACGTTGCCGGGCGCCGAGCCAGAGCTGGCCGAGCCCCGGCAGCAGGAACGACAGCGCCGCCGCGACGATCGGCGCTCCACGACTCCGCCGGCTCGTGGGGTCAGCCTCCCTGATGGGCGATGGCGCGGGCCGCGACGGCACGCTCGACGATCGGGCCGAGGAGCTCGGCGAGCGGCGGCCCGTCGACCTGGACGAGTTCGTAGCGCACGCGGGTGATCGGCTTGTTGACCGCCAGGCAGCGGGTCAGGTCGATCGGCGTCGCGGCCAGGACGAGGTCGGCCGGGACGGCATCGAGCGTCCGACGCAGGTCGTCGATCTGGGCGTCGCCGTAGCCCATCGCGGGCAGCAGCGGCTGCAGGTCGGGGTAGCGCTCGAGGGTCTCTTTGATCGTGCCGACGGCGTAGGGTCGCGGATCCACGATCTGGCCCGCGTCGAAGCGCCGGGCCGCGACGATCCCCGCCCCGAACTGCATGCCGCCGTGGGTCAGCGTCGGGCCGTCTTCGACGACGACCACGGAGCGGCCCTCGATCGGGTCGCCTTCGAGGGCGACGTCGGACCGGGCGCTCACGATGGCGGCCCGCGGGTTGACCTCGGCGATCGTCTGCCGGAGCGTGTCGACCGCGCCGGGCTCGGCCGAGTCGACCTTGTTGATGATCACGACGTCGGCCATCCGGAGGTTGGTCTCACCGGGGTGGAAGCTGCGCTCGTGACCGACCCGCAGCGGATCGGCGACGACCAGGTACAGATCGGGGACGTAGAACGGGAAATCGTTGTTGCCGCCGTCCCACAGGATGACGTCGGCTTCGCGCTCGGCCTCGGCCAGGATCGCGGCGTAGTCCACGCCGGCGTAGACGACGCGCCCGGCATCGAGGTGCGGCTCGTACTCCTCTCGCTCCTCGATCGTCGTGCGATGCTCGTCGAGGTCGTCGTAGGCCGCGAAGCGCTGGACCGCCTGGGCGACGAGGTCGCCGTACGGCATCGGGTGTCGAATGACGACGGGCGTGGCGCCACGCGCGGCCAGGAGCTTCGCGACGTGGCGGGTCGTCTGGCTCTTGCCGGAGCCCGTTCGGACGGCGCCGACGGCGACGACCGGGCGCCGGCTCCGGAGCATCGTCCGCCGCGGCCCGAGGAGCGTGAAGTCGGCGCCCGCGGCGAGCACCCGCGAGGCGGCATGCATGACCGTCTCGTGGCTGATGTCGCTATAGGCGAAGACGACGTCGTCGACGGCGTGCTCCTGGATCAGCCGCTCGAGCTCGCTCTCGGCGACGATCGGGATGCCGTTCGGGTAGCGCTCGCCCGCCAGCTCGGCGGGGTAGCGGCGGTCGGCGATCCCGGGGATCTGGGTCGCCGTGAAGGCGACGACCTCGAAGGCCGGATCGTCACGGTAGACGACGTTGAAGTCGTGGAAGTCGCGCCCGGCGGCGCCCATGATGATGATGCGGTGGGTGTTCATGGCCCTCACGATGTCGCGGCCGAAGCCGCAATGGGACGGGCCATCGGCACCGCTGCCGGGTGACCCAGCGACGGACCGCGCGCCTCGGCGACGGCCCACATCCCGGTTGTCAGGTCCGACACGAGCGTTCCTCGTACGACGGCCCAGGAACGGGCGGCGACAGCATAGCCGCCCACGTGATTCACGCTGCAACGTCCGTTCGAATGGCGGCTAGCATCACGCCGATGCCGAGATGGCGCTCCGCGGGCCGGAGCTTGGCGCGGCTCCTGGCCGCGATCCTGCTCCTTGCCGCCTGCGCCCCGGGTCCCAGCGCTGGCCCGACCACGCCTCCGAGCCCCACGCTCGGACCCACGGCATCGCCCGGCACGTCCTCGGCGGAGAGCCCCGCACCGACGCCGGCCGGCGCGCCACTGCGGGTCTACCTGGTGCTCGGCTTCGGGGGCC